>CALKWT010000171.1 GCA_938003885.1 uncultured Balneolaceae bacterium
GCCGGAATAGCAGCTTAATCGCCTCCCGGACGGTCCCCCTGCTTACCTGAAACCGTTTGACCAATTCCGTGTCACTCGGAAAAAGGGAGTACTCCTCGTATGTACCATTTTCAATTTCCTGTAATAGTTCTTCATAAATTTTATAATATTTAGGAACAGGTTTTTCCAAGGATATATCGTTTGATTAATGGAGATCATTTTGCTGATATTAGCACACAGCATTACAAGGGAAACAGCTGAAACCGTTATTTCGTATTAATACCTCTGTTTCCTTGCCCCGAAATTAATTTATATAAACAACTCCACTGTTGCTTGTAAAGCTTCTGAGTGAAACGCAGTTTAATAAATTGAAGGCTTCTAAAGGGTGTATGCGAATTTATTAGATAGGTATGGGTTTTGCAATATGATTTTAAATTCATCTAAAACCCTGGCAGATCTATACCCCTTTTGAAGAGAATATCTCTATTTAGCCTGCTCTTGATGACGGTTATGGTCTATCTAGTGAATACAACCCAATGAAAAACCACTCCAGTCCCGAGTCTGATCGCTTCTTTCACCGGGAGCCAAAAACAACAGGCGGCCCGGGGCAGGTAAGAAAACCGGTGGGGATTGTTCTTCGTAGGTCGTTCAATATAAGTACGGTAGACGGATGATGGGGCCAACAGGGAGGTTCAGCAGGTGCCCGAGGGGAGTGTGGCTCAGAGGGCAACAGTCTTAGGATGATGAATCCGGTGAGAACTGTCCGTCACTGGATCCAGGTTCTTACCTTTTTGAGGGGAATGAACCCGGGCTGCATTGGGTTTGCCCTGCAATGGGCAGAGAGAGGTTGTGAGAAGAAGAGGCCCACTGGATAGAACCAGTGAATTGTTTAAAATTTAACGGCAATGAAGCCACCACTCTTCTTTCTCACATTGTTCTTCTCTCTAAAAATGGTATCGTACAAAACCTTCAATGGCTTCGTATTCCGCGAGTCCAAGAGCATCGTATGCCTTGGCAGTCCCTCTGTTCCGATCTTCGGATCGCTGCCAGAACTCTCTGGCATCCGAACCCGGAAAGAGCGGCCGGTCTTTTTGGGATTGATGTTTGAAGATCGCCCGTCGCTTTCTTTTCAGTTCCTCAGGGCTGATCGGTACGGCCATTTCAATTTCATTCACATCCCACTCCTGCCATGCACCTCGATAGAGCCAGACCCAGCAATCTTTTGCCCAGTCGTCCTCTTTTACCACTTCAAGAGCTTTGAAGATGGCTGCCAGGCAGACGCGGTGGGTACCGTGCGGATCCGATAAGTCGCCGGCTGCATAGATCTGGTGAGGCTTGATCTCTCGGAGCAGGCCTACTGTGATCTGGATATCCTCATCAGAGAGCGGGCTTTTCTTCACACGCCCGGTCTCATAGAACGGCATCTCCATAAAATGCATGTTTTCATCCGGCACGCCGCAATATCTCCCTCCGGCTTTGGCTTCCCCTTTTCGAATCAAGCCTTTAATCATTTTGACCTCTGGAGAGTCCACCTGGCCGGGCTGTTTGGTTTTGAGAAACTCATTCACCTTTCTGAAGAGTTTCTCCGCTTTCTGCTCTTTCATTCCGAAAGCTTCTGAATAATCGAGGACAAAATCTGCAAAGCGGACCACGTCATCATCAAATACTGCAATATTTCCGGATGTTTGATAGGCGATATGTACTTCATGGCCGTGATCTACCAGCCGGATAAGTGTTCCCCCCATAGAGATCACATCATCATCCGGATGCGGACTAAATATGAGCGCACGCTTTGGGAAAGGTTCCTTGCGCTCCGGACGATTTGTGTCATCTGCGTTTGGCTTGCCGCCTGGCCAACCTGTTATGGTGTGCTGAAGTTCGTTGAAGATCTTGATATTAATAGAATAGGCCGGACCGTTTTGTGTAATGAGATCGGCCATGCCATTCTCATTGTAATCTTCATCGGTGAGTTTAAGAATCGGCTTATTCAATTTCTGGCATAACCAGACGACCGCTTTTCGGGTAAGATAATCATCCCATTCGCAGGTGGTAAGCAGCCAGGGGGTATTGACCCTCATCAATTTTTCTGAAGCTGCATCATCCAGGATGACGACGGTATCCGGATGATTCTGCAGATTGGTGGCAGGAATGTGTTCCCGTACCTCACCTTCTACTGTTTTCTTGATGATGCCCGCCTTCCCTTCTCCCCAGGCCATCAGGAAAATTCGACGAGCTTTCATGATGGTTCCAACCCCCATGGTGATGGCTCTACGGGGCACATTTTCTTCTCCGAAAAAGTCACTTGCCGCATCCTGCCGGGTCACTTTATCGAGAGTTATCAGCCTGGTTTCAGAGTCCGGCCTTGAACCTGGTTCGTTAAAACCGATATGGCCTGTCCGGCCGATTCCTAACAGCTGGATATCGATCCCGCCTGCCTGCCGGATTTTTTCCTCATACTCCTGGCAGTAGGCTGCGATCTCACTCTCCTCCAGGGTACCATCAGGTATATGGATCTGATCTTTCGGGATATCCACAAGGTCAAAGAGGTTTTCTTTCATAAAACGGAAGTAACTCTGCAGAGAATCCGGATTCATCGGATAGTACTCATCCAGGTTAAATGTGATCACATTTTTAAAACTGAGGCCTTCTTCCTGATGAAGGCGAACAAGTTCGTCGTAGACAGCAACGGGAGTGGAGCCTGTAGCCAGTCCAAGAACGGCATTCCTGTTCTTAGCAGCTCTCTCTTTTATTAATGTGGCTATTTCATGTGCAACCGCATTGGAGGCTTCATCACTGGTTTCATAGATAATGGTGGGTATCTTCTCGTAATAAATAGTTTTCTTGTCTGTCCCGGAAATCTTGTTTGCTATAGTGTCCATATCTTAAAATGAAGTACAAGGTTGTCATTACATCGTTTAAGCAACACTAAATATAGCAATTTTTTAAACACCTATGAGCAGTGGGAACGGTTCCAAAATAGGGAGTAATGACTTAAAAGCTTTTCTTTGGCCTCACGAAGTGAGATTTTAACGACAAGAGAAACGTTTAAAAGTAGATACTCCCGAAAGAGGATCCGAATTCCCTCAGGGATTGAAAATAAGTCTTTATGGAAAGGTTTGTAATGGAAGTTGTGGCAGGAATTGATTTGGGAGGGACCGAAACCAAGTTCGGCCTTGTAAACAGAGAGGGCGTGCTGCTGGCATCCGGCAGCATTCCTACCCGGCCCGTATCAGATTACAGGGCGTTTTTTGATAAACTGTGCCGGACTCTGGAAAAGGAAATATCGGGATTAAAGGAAGAGGTGGTTCTTGCAGCAATCGGCATCGGAGCACCGACCGGAAATAATATAACCGGTAGGATAGAGAGAGCCGTCAATCTCGAATGGCCCGATCAAGTTCCCGTGGCTGCTATCCTCTCGGATTGGTTCCATGTACCGGTAGTAGTTTCCAACGATGCAAATGCAGCTGCCCGGGGTGAGCTGCATTATGGGGAAGGGGTCGGCCTGCACGATCTGGTCTGTATTACATTGGGGACCGGGCTGGGATGTGGTATTATATCCGGAGGTAGATTGCTGACAGGATCAGGCGGGCTGGCAGGGGAGCTGGGCCATGTAACTGCCATCCCTGATGGCCGGCCATGTAGCTGCGGCCAGATGGGTTGTCTGGAAACTTATGTTTCTGCAACGGGTATCGTACGAACAGTCCGGGAGATGGATCCGATGAAACTGAAAAATTCCATCCTGGGAGATGTCGAATCTGATGGGTTAACTTCGAAAGCGATTGCAGATGCGGCTCGACAGGGGGATCACCTGGCACAGGAAGTGTTTGATTTTACCGGCAAAATCTTAGGACGCGCATTGGCCGATGTGGTGGCCCTTCTAAATCCGCAGCGGATCGTAATCACCGGAGGGGTGGTGCAGGCAGGCGATCTATTGCTTACTCCCCTCACTCATTATCTAAACCACTATCTGCTCCATATGTACAAGGGTACGGTAGATATAAAATTATCCTCCTCCATCCACAATCAAACACAGCTGCTGGGGGCTGCTGCTTTTGCGAGGGAGAAGCTTGGAAATATCGGAGAAACGAGTGCGGACATCCTGGCGCGATAGGATATACGCAAGTGTGGTCAGATAAATTTTACGGTCTGCATCCACTATCAGCCAATTAGTTTCGCTGCAATCTTTGCCGATGAAAGTACGCCCGGGAGACCTGCACCGGGATGGGTTCCTGCCCCCGTAAAATAGAGATTCTTCACATCCTCACTTCGGTTATGAGGACGGAACCAGGCAGACTGTGTTAAAAGCGGCTCAACTGAAAATGCAGAGCCCTTGTAACTATTTAATGTATTTTGAAAGTGGAGCGGGTCAATGTAGTGCTCTGCAACAACATGCTGTTGAAGATCGGGAAGATAGTTCTCTTCCAGGAAGTTCATAATGGTATCTCTATACCGGGGTGCCATCTGGTTCCAGTCAATTTGGCTGCCAAGATGGGGGACGGGCGAGAGCACGTAGAAAGATTCATGGCCCTCGGGCGCCAGAGAGGGATCGGTCAGTGTGGGCATGTGCAGATAGAGAGAGAAATCCTCTGCCAGTTTCTGTTTGTGAAAAATATCACTCAGCAACTCCTTGTAGCGCTCGCCCAGCAAGATATTATGGTGAGCCAATCCGGAATCTGAATAGCGTCTGTTGGTACCGAAGTAGATCACAAAAAGTGACATACTGTATCGGGTACGTTCAATTTTCCGGTCGGTATATTTTCTGCGGTGTTCCTTTTTTATCAGATGTTTGTAGGTGAAAGCGACATCCGCATTGGATATAACGATATCTGAAGAGTGCTCTGTTCCGTCGGAAAGCCTCACACCGGTAGCTTTGCCGCTCTTCACGATAATCTCTTCGACTGGAGAGTTGAGATGAAGCTCCCCTCCCTGCCCGCGAATCAGCTCCACAAGGGCATTCACCAAAGCACCGGTACCGCCCATGACGTAATGGACCCCCCACTCCCGCTCCAGATAATGGATCATGGCGTAGATGGAGGTAGTGTCAAACGGGTTGCCGCCTACCAGCAGCGGATGAAACGAGAAGCAGCGTCGTAAAAAATCATCCTGGATAAATTGAGAAACGTATCGGTAGACAGATTTATAACTTTGCAGTTTGAGAAGGTCCGGCGCCACTTTCAACATATCTGTAAATTTTAAGAAGGGCTGGTCTGCCAGTTCTATAAACCCTTTTTCGAAGATCACTTTGGTGCTACGAATAAACCGTTCGTATCCATCCGCATCCGAAGGGTTTCGTTTACGTATCTCCTCCAGTATGAATGCATGGTTCCCATTATAATCGAATCGATTACCATGGGCATCGTAAATTCTGTAGAAAGGGTCGCATGGTACAAAGGTAACAGCCTCATGGCGCTGTTTTCCTGCAGCTTCGAAAAGTTCATCAAACAGAAACGGAGCGGTAATCACCGTGGGGCCGCCATCAAAGGTAAAGCCATTAATGTGGTAGGTGTAGGCCCGTCCCCCTGGCTTGTCTCTTTTTTCGAAGAGGACAACTTCATGCCCTTGCGAAAGAAGACGGGAGGCGACCGCAAGGCCACCAAAACCGGAACCGATAACAATAATTTTCTTTTTCTTACTCATGACTCTCACATGTTAAGGAAATGGCAGGGAACGTACCATGCAGATCATAAAGAAGTGCCGAAGCCGTATATTCCTGTTACCCAGAACCCATACTGAGGCAGGGCACCCCGGGCCTCAAAACAGAGACTTAGTTCTCTACCTGTTTAACAAATCCGTTGATTCCTTCGTCAGCCAGTTTATTTCTGGATTGCAGAGCTTCTTCAGCATTATAATAGACCCCGTAATAGACACGGTATACCGTGCGATCCCTCAGTGGCGCAACCTCAACCCTTGAACCGATAATCTGTGAAGATTTTGTTTCTGCCTCCTGCCGTGTATCAAAAGAGGCCAGCTGAATAGTAAAGGTCTCCCTGCTACTGCTGTTTTGACTGGTTACAGGCCGATCCCCCTCCTCGAGAAGGTAAAGCCGGACATTTGCCGTTCCGTTTCTGATCATTCCCAATTGCGTGGCCGCCTCACGGGACAAGTCGATAATCCGGTTCCCAATATAGGGGCCGCGGTCATTGATCCTGACAATGACGGACTGGCCGTTTTCCAGATTGTCCACCCGGACTCTTGTATTGAAGGGCAGGGTACGGTGTGCTGCAGTGAGTTGGTTCATATTGTAGGTCTCCCCGTTTGCAGTTCTTTTACCATGGAATTCGGGACCATACCAGCTGGCACGCCCTTCCCCGATCATTGCGAGGGTGTCCGGGGATGGTTTGCGGGGAAGCACACCGCACGAAGCGACAAGTAATATCACTAAAAAAAGTATGGCTGCCTTACTTACATACGGATGATACGTGAAAGTCATTTCTCCTGTGTTATCGCAAAAGGTTTTGTATTTTCTTTGGTTCTGATTTTATAATACAGGAATAAATTCCGGTATTTCAGGTCTGATTGAGAATACCAGGAATCAGCCGATATGTTCACGTCCCGGCAAAAAATAAATATATGTCTGTTACACTAATATTAATAATATTAAATACGGTTATTTCTCTGGCCGCTCTCTATTCCAGTGAAAAGCTCTTCTACAGCTGGATGCTGAAACCCTACCGCATGGTCCGGGAGAAGACATGGTATGAACTGATCACGTCAGGCTTTATTCATGCCGGATGGGGACATCTGATTATCAATATGTTTGTACTCTTTGTCTTCGGAAGTGTGATGGAACAGTACCTGGGCAGAGGCCATTTCTCGGCTCTCTATCTGTCAGGTTTGCTTTTTTCATCTTTGCCGTCGACTTATATGCACAGAGACAATCCTCAATTTACAACCATTGGCGCATCAGGTGCTGTGGAAGCTGTACTTTTCAGTTTTATATTTGCCTTTCCCACTGAGAAACTGATCATTATTCTTTTCCCTATCCCGATACCGGCATGGCTGTTCGGGCTGCTATTTTTGGCCTACAGTGTGTTTGAGAGCAAAAGGGGGCAGGGCAATGTCAACCATACCGCCCATCTTGCGGGCGCATTCTGGGGGATTCTCTATATGCTGCTCTTTATTCCTGGCAGCGTGGAGCGCGCGCTCTCGTTTTTTGGTTCTTAGGACGATCACTTGTTATTATAGTGCGTCACCCCGGGACATTCTGTCTTTATGATCTGCCTTCGGGAAGCCCGGGCTGCGACGACTGGTGGCCCCTTGAAAACCAATCTGGCACAGGAACCCACTTTGAAACAATGTCCAGATTGTGGCCGCTGACAGTACTATAACAGCTGTGCAGAGGCGGGATGGTTGGCCTTAAAGAAATCTGCGTTGAAATGGCAGTTCCCATAGAACCAGGTATCTTCCCGGGCTACGGATCTATTTAATCATCCTGCATAGGGGGGGATAGGTATGTCTTGAATAAATCTCTCTTCTGTCCGATGGTGCTTCCAAAAAAAAAGCCCCGCGATGAGGCAGGGCTGACTAACCGGCGATGTTCC
>CALKWT010000172.1 GCA_938003885.1 uncultured Balneolaceae bacterium
CCTTGCCGGTGTGACTCCGACAAAACCCGGTTTCGCTACCCTTCCTCTGCCTGGCATCGTTCCTGTACTCATGGATGAAAACGGGAAGGAGATCAAAGAAAATGGCGTGAATGGTAATTTATGCATTAAGTATCCCTGGCCGGGAATTGCCAGAACCATCTGGGGCGATCATGAACGCTACCTGGAGACCTACATGAATACCTACAAAGGGTACTACTTTTCAGGAGATGGCTGCCGCCGCGATGCGGATGGATATTACCGCATTACAGGAAGAGTAGATGATGTTCTGAACGTCTCGGGGCACAGACTGGGTACCGCTGAGATTGAAAATGCGATTAATGAACACCCCAATATTGTGGAAACCGCGATCGTGGGCTACCCCCATAAGGTCAAGGGCCAGGGGATCTACGCCTATGTAATATGTGAGGAGGCGCCTGAGAGCGAGGAGCATCTTAAAAAAGAGATTCACAACCTCATTACTCGCATTATCGGCCCCATTGCCAAACCGGACAAGATACAGGTTGCATCAGACCTTCCGAAAACCAGATCCGGTAAAATTATGAGAAGAATCCTGCGGAAGGTCGCTGCCGGCGAAACCGAGAATTTCGGGGATACATCCACCTTAGTGGATCCCTCCGTCATTGACGATATTCTGGCGGGAGAAGCTGTCTAATCCCCAAGGGCGTGACAAAAAGCGCGCCCCTCATTCATCCTTCCATAAAAAAAGCCTGCCCTTTCCGGCAGGCTTTTTCAATAACTTACAGTTTTCATCTGGCGTGAGAACTGATCCCTTCTATCAAGACTGCTTTTTCAACAGATCACGGATTTCAGTCAGCAGTTTCTCTTCATTTGACGGCTCAGGCGGAGCAGCCGGCGCCTCCTCCTCTTTTCTCTTCAACCTTTCAAAACTGCGGACCACCATAAAAATAGCAAAAGCGATAATCGTAAAATCAACTACATACTGAATGAAGACCCCATAGTTGATGGTCACCGCTTCCAAATCTCCGGTTGCTTCCCTCAGGGTAATCGCAAAATCAGTAAAATCTACCCCTCCCAGTAACACGCCAATCGGAGGCATCAGAATATCGTTTACAAATGAGGTGACGATATTTCCAAAAGCTGCACCTATGATGACAGCCACGGCGAGATCGAGGACATTTCCCCGCATCGCGAACTTTTTGAAATCATTTAACATACTCATGAGGAAGCCGGATTTAGTTTTAGATTTGGTTGTTAGCTTCCTCAATATATTTTTAATTGCAATACAATGCTACAAAACTTTACCCTCATGCCAGGTTACAATAGATTCATAATTTTAAATTTTATACCCATTATTATCATAGACATAGGAAATATTTATTAAAATATCGTAACATTTCAGCATCTTGTGCATCTACAGTAATGCACACATTTGTTACTTACCCCAAAGTAACATTTCAAAACAATCGTTTCCGGGTTCCCCGACCCGGGAATTCTTGAGAGAAGGCTCTGCAGGCTATAACCCTGCAGGGTTTTTTATTTTCTCTATCGTGGAATTATTTTGTTTATTGTCTGAACAACTCTGAAAGGGCAGCTTGAAAAGACAGGCAATCAGAACGATGAG
Organism: uncultured Balneolaceae bacterium; assembly: GCA_938003885.1. Taxonomy (GTDB): domain Bacteria; phylum Bacteroidota; class Rhodothermia; order Balneolales; family Balneolaceae; genus Rhodohalobacter. The sequence continues at coordinate 1,604 of CALKWT010000172.1, forward strand.
AAAATTTCATATCGGATTAACGCAATGGGGGTATAGCGGGTGGAAAGGAACATTCTTTGCAGACAGTGCCCGGCCTCACTCTCTCCTGAAACAGTATGCATCGGTCTTCAACACGGTAGAGGGGAACACAACCTTTTATCATGCACCCTCTGCAGAAAGTGTAGAGCAGTGGATGCAGCAGGTTCCTGAAGACTTTAAGTTCTGCTTCAAATTTCCGCAGTTGATCACTCATCAGAAGAAATTGCGAAACGCTGAAGAGGATGCCCTCTCGTTTCTGGAGCTTTTTCTACCGTGGAGAAATAAGCTCGGCCCTTTCCATCTGCAGCTCGGTCCCCGCTTCTCGTACAGTGATTTTGAGGTCCTGGACGCTTTCCTCAATATTCTGCCTGCCCATTTAAATTATGCAGTGGAAGTAAGGCATCTGGATTTTTATGACAAAGGAAAAAAGGAGAAAGACCTGAACGACCTCCTGCGCAGTCACGGAATGGACCGCGTCATTTTTGATACTCGCAGACTCCACTCGATCCAAAGCCGGGATCCTGAGTTCAGGCGGGTTCAAAACCAGAAACCCAAAATGCCCGTGAGATTTGAGACCAGCGGCTCTTTTCCAACCGTTCGATTTGTGGGAGGCAACAGAGTTATAGATAACGAAGCCTACCTGAAAGAGTGGGCAATTATTTTGGCCGACTGGATTCGTTCGGGGCTGCATCCATTTATTTTTATCCACGCCCCCGATACCACGTACGCACCATCACTGGCAAGGTACTTCCACCATGAGCTCTCCAAATTAATCGAGATAGAACCTTTGCGGGATTGGCCGGCAGAACGGGAGAACAAACAGCTGGGTCTTTTCTAAAGAGTGCCTGTTCCAATAGCGGTGACAGGGTCCTGAATGTACCGGAATCGCCCCACAGCCTGCGGCTCTGTCGCAATAAGCAGCGTGGCGTGTAACTGCACTGGTATAAACAGGAGCGCATGGCAGGCCATGATGGGCCAGGGAGACGCCCCGGAGATCCACCGTGTATAAAAATTAGCCATCCTGTTGAAATCCCCGTATTTTTAAGATCACTCATTTTTTAAAAATACAGGACGATATACTTTCCATGAAAGAAAAAGTACGTGTACGTTTCGCCCCTTCGCCGACAGGATTTCTACATATTGGCGGATTGCGAACCGCTCTCTACAACTACCTTTTTGCCCGACACCACGGCGGCAGTTTCATTCTGCGAATAGAGGATACAGACCAGACTCGTTATGTGGAAGCGGCCGAAGAAGATATTATCCATTCGCTGAACTGGAGCGGAATTGAGATAGATGAGGGGCCCCAAAATCCGGGAGAGTTTGGCCCCTACAGGCAGAGCGAGAGAAAAGAAATTTATCACAAGTATGCATTGCAGCTAATCGAGAGCGGAGATGCTTACTACGCATTTGATACCACTGAAGAACTGGATCAGATGCGTGAACGACTTCAGAAGTCAGGAAACCCGTCCCCTAAATACGACTCAGTGACTCGCCAGTCGATGAAAAACAGTCTGACCCTTCCTCAGGATGAGACCCAAAGAAGATTGGAAGCTGGCGAAGAGTATGTAATCAGGCTGAAAGTACCGCGGAGGGAAGTGATCCGGTTCGAGGATATCATCCGTGGCAATGTCTCTTTTGAATCCAAAGGACTGGACGACCAGGTCCTGTTGAAATCAGATGGCATGCCGACCTACCACCTTGCCAACGTCGTGGACGATCATTTGATGAAAATTACCCATGTTATTCGGGGTGAAGAGTGGCTGAGTAGTACACCGAAGCATATCCTGCTCTACAAGGCCTTCGGGTGGGAGCCTCCTCATATGGCGCACCTCCCGCTTATTATGAGCCCAAGCGGAGGGAAACTATCCAAACGGAAGGCGGAATCAGAGGGGATTCCTGTGAATACCAAAGATTATATCGAACAGCATTACGAACCTGAGGCACTGGTTAACTTCCTGGCTTATCTGGGATGGAGCCCGGGAGATGACAGTGAAATCCACTCGCTCGAAGAGCTTTGCAAACTTTTCACCCTCGACCGGGTGAGCAAAGGTGGGGCTGTTTTCAACCATAAAAAGCTACTCTGGTACAACGAACACTATCTGCGGGAGATCCCCGATCAACAGCTTGCAAAAAAAGTCCGTGAAATTTCACAAAACGAAGCGGTCCAATCTGCGGATGAGGCCTACCTCGCCCGTGCCATTTCTCTTCTGAAGGAGCGCGTCAGCAAAGTGGATGAACTGGAAAAGATGGGAAGCTTCTTCTTTGAAGATCCTGAAGAGTATGATCCAAAACCTCTGAAAAAGTGGAAAAAAGACAGTACGGCTTTGGTCAGCGAGTATCAGAAAGAAATTGAATCTATGGATGATGATGGATTTGAAGCCGGCACTCTTAAACAGAAACTGGAAGGTGTCATCGAGCGAAATGAAGTGGGTTTTGGCAAACTGATGATGCCGCTTCGAATCGCCGTTACCGGCCAGGGTTTCGGGCCCGACCTCTTCATTTCCATGGAGATGCTTGGAAAGGAGACCGTTATGCGCCGGATCGATCGCGCCCTCAGCAGCCTCGCCCAAGAGTAAAAAAACATCTTGATTGCTTCCCTGCCCAACCCGGGCAGGGAATGATTTTATGTCCTGTTAAGATCTTGGTTTTTGACGGGATGCAGTTCCAGAACGAGGAGAAAGAGCCACCACCCCACTACCGTTCTATTGATCGATAGAATGGTTAA
>CALKWT010000173.1 GCA_938003885.1 uncultured Balneolaceae bacterium
CTCGCGACTATCTGGCTGAGGTGGAAGAGAGGATGGGCCTCCCCACGGTGGACCCCTATCGGCACGGCGCGGGACGGCTGGTAGATGCACTGGAGGAGATAGAGTGAGCAATTCACAGATAGAAGTAAAAGTTGAATCCTGGCCGCTGGCTGAACCCTTTACAATTGCCCGCGGAACCAAAACTCATGCGGAAGTTGTTACGGTTTCACTGGAAAGGAATGGGAAGATTGGCCGTGGAGAGTGTGTACCCTATTCACGTTATCAAGAGAGTACCGAGAGTGTAATCAGGCAGATACAGTCGTTACCTGAAGCGTTAGACAGGAATAAATTACAAGAGCTGCTTCCGCCTGGCGCTGCCCGAAATGCAGTGGATTGTGCGCTCTGGGATCTTGAGGCTAAAATGAAGGGAAAAAGAGTTTGGGAGATCGCTGGATTACCCGCCCCGCAGCCTGAAATAACAGCATTTACATTATCACTGGATATGCCTGAGCGAATGCTTGCCGCGGCTCGCCGCCATGCTGGCCGGCCACTTCTTAAGATCAAACTTGGCACACCCGATGATATGCCGCGGCTGGAAGCTGTGCGCAAGGGAGCACCCCGGTCACAAATTATTATTGATGCCAACGAAGGCTGGACGGCGGAGGAGTACAAGGAGCTCGCCCCTCACTTAATCAAATTGGGTGTGGCGATGGTAGAGCAGCCGCTGCCCGCGGGTGAAGATGAGCTTCTGGCAGAAATGGATCGGAAGCTTCCCGTCTGTGCGGATGAATCGTGTCATGATAGAAATAGCCTGCCGGATCTGAAAGGAAAGTATGATATGGTTAATATCAAACTGGATAAAACAGGCGGGCTGACAGAGGCTCTGGCACTTCGAAGAGAGGCCATTCAGCAAAATTTTGAGATCATGACTGGCTGCATGGTCGGTACATCCCTTGCGATGGCACCGGCTGTTCTTGTGGCACAAGGGTCTGCATTTACCGATCTGGACGGCCCGCTTCTGCTTTCTGAAGATCGTCCCTTCCCGCTTCATTTTGATGAGAAAGGCGTTCATCCGCCTCGCCCCGAGCTGTGGGGGTAGCGATCCGCACACTTCCTGACGACCGGCAAGCTAAAGGTTCCATCCCTACCAGCAGGAGGGAACGCTCTCAGGTCACCGAAAGCAGGTGAAGAGAGGCCGGGTTAAAGGCCGAAAAAAAGTTTTTCCGGCCCTCCTGAGCTGCCCAGTCAGAGTATCAATTGGAGGCAGCCTCCTGAAGAGGAATGGCAACGTTTGCCTCAGCTTCAAGGATGGTAATCTTCATGTTCATGCTGCCATCTTCCAATATTTTTTCCAGTTTTTCCAGCTGGGGTGCTACAACCGTCTCCATGATTCTTTTCTGCATACCTGAAGCCCCATCCAGCTGTTCACGCAGCTCCTGAATGTTTTTGCGGGCTTCGGCCATATCTTCGGCAGATACAGAGTCGGAAATCCCGTCGATCACCATTTCGAGTTCGAATGCCATAGGCACCCCGCTAACAGAGCGATAATCTCTGAAATTCATTTCAATAGTGCCGCTGTACTCCTCTTCTACCTGGATGTCGAACGTCATTCTTAACGGGACCAGGTCATTTGCATCAATAAAGAACCAACCACTCTGCGGTTCCCCGCTCTGGTCACCCGGAATGGCGGGGGCGTCCATCTCATTGTAGATTGCCGTGACGTCTTCGATAAATATAGCGTGTGCCCGTTTCCCATCTACGGTTTCTATCCCTTCATATCTGGAATTTTCTACCATGGATTCGTACCCCGTTGTAAAGTTTCCATAATAGGCTGTGTATGCCTGGGCATCCATAGAGACAGACTCAAGAATATTCGTTCCATCATCCAGGGTCACCTTTTTGTAGTAGACGGTATCCGGTTCCTCACTTTGTAAGAACCCTTCGGAGATCGTAATGGTTCTCATGGTTTCAATGCCTTCCAGGGCTCTGCTGTGTCTGGCGAGCATCTGATCCATGATATCTGAGACGCTCTGTGCGGTTATTTGTTCTGCAGGGAAAGAGTACAGAAGAAGTGTAAATAAAAGAGAGAGTCGGGATAGAGAAAGTTTTTTCATGATGCGTTAGTTTCTGAATTGAATGATACACCCGTTGGTCCGTAACTGCCTGGCGGGATCTTCATGTAAATCTCCTGCCGGATTTAATTGCCAGAAGATGGAGATCTGTCAAAACCTGTGATGTACTGAAATCGTCCATTCATCCGGCCTCTACAGGGACCCCATAAAATAATACGTAATTATCTTTTAAAATCTATCAGATAACCTGCTCATAAATGTTTCTGGTTCATAAGAAACGTGGTATAGAGATCCAGAAGTTCACTCATGATCATGGCAGTTGCACCCCACAACGGGATCGGGTGGATATCCCAAAAAGGGACAGTAAAAGAGACCTTATTGAGGTCCCAGGTCTCCCTCTTTTTAAACTTTTTATCTCTCAGCTGATCCAGCGGCAGAGTGATGACCTCCTCTACTTCATCCGGTTCCCGTTTCATCGAAGGCCTTTCTTTCAGGAAACCGACGAATGGCTGAATCTGATGATTTGTTCGTTCCAGATAAAGTGGTGTGATGGGGCGCGCGATGCGGATAAGGTCGGGGTCGATACCAATCTCTTCATGTGTTTCCCTGAGTGCTGTACACTCCAACGATTCATTTCCCTCTTTTCGCCCGCCGGGAAAGCTGATTTGCCCTGCATGACGTATACTTTTCGCGCGCAACGTCAGAATGACATTCATATCCTTCTCATCAGGTCCCGGGTAGAGGGGGATCAGAACTGCACTTGGATAGCCACCTTTATCGGAGAACAGAGGACGAATTATCTCCTGGCCCTGGGGCCTGGGGAGCAGTTTTACCTGAGCCGCTTCTCCGGGAAGCTGATTATCAGATAATCGGGTTAAAAAATTATAGAAAGGATGCACACTCCAAAATTGAGTTAAGAATGAATGATTATATAGTCACATTCGAAGCAGTTCGGAACAAGGCCTGTCAATAGACTCTTTTGTTCTCTTTATTCAGCCAGGACCGGAATGCGGGTAGTGCATCCTCTCTTCCCACGTTGACCATTTGAATGGAACGTTCTGCCGGATCCAGGTTCAGCTCATTGTAGATGAACTCGTCATCGAATCCCGCTTCTGCAGCATCGTTTCTGGTAGCCGCATAGAAGACTCTCTCCGGTCTCGCCCAGTAGATGGCTCCCAAACACATCGGACACGGCTCGCAACTGGTATAAAGCTCACATCCATCCAGCTGAAATGTACCCAGTGCTTTCGTTGCCTGGCGTATAGCCACGATTTCAGCATGAGCAGTCGGATCGTTCTCAGAAAGCACAGAATTGTTTCCTTCAGCAATAATCTCTCCGTTCTTCACAATCACACAACCAAAAGGCCCGCCATGTCCCTGGTTCATTCCCTCTTTCGCAAGTTCCAGGGCACGATTCATAAACCTGTTATCCATATCGTTATTCATCTCTGATTATTAGTTTAAGCCTTTGAAAGATACTCAATCCTTTCCACCCTTCGAAATAGCCTGCGAATTTCATGGTGTAATTTTTGAGGCGAACACCTGTATAATCCCTTTTTAATTGGTATTTTCTGAATGAATTTTCAGAAAAATATATAGTCTATGTCGTTATTGGTAGTAGGGTCCGTCGCTTATGACGGGATTGAAACCCCGTTTGGTAAGAAAGACCGGATCTTAGGTGGGTCAGCCACCTATATCTCTCTGACCGCCTCGTACTTTGCAAAACAAGTCAATCTGGTGGGTGTGGTAGGAAAAGATTTTGACAAAAGAGATATCGAACTGTATCGTAGCAGAGGGATAAACCTGAAGGGCCTGCAGCACGATGAATCGGGAGATACATTCTTCTGGAAAGGAAAATATCATTACGATCTGAATAACAGGGATACTCTGGACACTCAGTTGAATGTTTTTGAGAACTTTGATCCTGTCATACCGGAAGAGTACAGGGACAACAAATACATTGCACTGGGAAATATTGAACCGGGATTGCAGGAAAGTGTACTTGAGCAGGTAGACAACCCCGGATTTGTGGTGCTGGATACAATGAACTTCTGGATATCCGGCGCACCGGAAGCACTGAAGAAAACGTTGCAAAGAGTCGATTTGCTGGTCATAAACGATTCCGAAGCGAGGGAGTTGGCTGAAGAACCGAATTTGATCCGGGCTGCAGGAATGATCCGCAAGATGGGCCCTGAATCCCTGATCATAAAAAAAGGTGAGCACGGGGCACTGCTCTTCACCGGAGATGAAATATTTTCCGCTCCCGCTTTTCCCATCGTTGATATTTTTGATCCGACAGGTGCAGGGGACTCATTTATGGGAGGCCTGCTGGGATGGATCTCTTATACAGATGATCTCAGTCCGGATAATCTTCGGAAAGGGGTTGTCTTCGGGTCGGTCATGGCCAGTTTTTGTGTTGAAAAGTTCGGGCCGGAGCGGTTGAAGAATCTGACGGAAAAGGAGATTTATGACCGCTACAGGGAGTTCAGGCGTCTGAGCGAGATTCCTGAGGTTTGATTCCTTTGGAAATGCCCACTGTTTTCCTCTTCGGAAGCAGAACTGAATAGCAGACCGAAGAGTGGAGCTCTCTACGCAGAAGTGGGTTGGAACCACTCTGAAGATATTAAAGATGAAATGATGTAACCGTTTGAACATGCTGCCTGACATCTTACTCGCCTCAAAGAACTACTATAAAATCGAGGAGCTGAGACAACTTCTTTCGCCATTCGGATTTAATCTGAAGACGGCACACGACTTCGAAGGCACGTTGGATGTAATAGAGGATCAGCCCGACCTTCAGGGGAATGCCTTGAAAAAAGCTGAGCAATGGTTTAAGCGAACGGGATTGCCTTCCCTGGCGGATGATACCGGCCTGGAAGTGGACGCCTTGAACGGGGGGCCGGGTGTATACTCAGCCAGATATGCCGGAGAGGGGGCCACCGATGCAGACAACATCGCCAGGCTTCTGGACGAGTTGTCCACTGCCCCGACCCGTACGGCTCAATTCAGGACGGTTCTCGCCTTTGTTACAGTGGAGGAAACTTATCTCTTTGAAGGAGTTTGCCACGGCCGGATCGTAAAACAGCCAAAAGGAGAAAAAGGGTTTGGATACGATCCGGTGTTTCAGCCGGATGGATATGATAAAACCTTTGCTGAACTTTCTCCGGAGGTAAAAAACAGGATTAGCCATAGAGGCCGGGCTCTTCAGAAATTTATTCAGTTTCTGGAGAACAGGGATCAGCCGTAGAGAGTGCCCATAAAGTAAATTACAGGGAACGGCAGCCGTGGGCAGCTCCATGATTTAATTTTTGAAACCTGATCTGAATTTCCTTTCTTACAGACAAATTCATCTCTCCAACCTGTAAAAAATTCTAGGAATGGGCTTTACTCTGCTTGACGGAATAGTCATTGTGGTATACTTGATTGTGGTTGCCATATTTGGAATCAAAAGTGCAGGGGCTCAGAAAAATACCTCAGATTATTTTTTGGGTGGGAGAAGCATGCCGTGGTGGGCTATTCTATTCTCGGTGGTAGCCACAGAAACCAGTACTCTTACCTTTATCAGTATACCTGCTGTCTCTTATGGTGGATCCTTGGTTTTTCTGCAATTAACGTTCGGTTATATCCTGGGGCGGATTGTGGTTGCGGTCTGGTTTCTGCCTGCCTACCTCAAGGGGGAGCTCACGACAGCCTACGAATTTCTGGAAGAGAGATTCGGTGGCAGTATGAGAAAAACGGCTAGCACTACATTTATTATCACCCGTCTGCTCGCCGATGGTGTGCGTCTCTTTGCAACAGCGATTCCTCTTACTATCATTTTTCGCTTTGCAGGCGCATTTGAGAGCTGGGGAGATATGGAGCTCTATCTTCTGGCGATCACTATTATTTCTCTGATTTCTCTGATTTACACCTTCATGGGTGGAATAAAAGCAGTGATCTGGATGGATGTAGTGCAAATGGGTGTCTATATCTCTGGTGCGATCTTGGCGCTTCTGCTTTTGATGGGGCAGCTTACCATCTCTCCTGGTGAGGCGATGGCCGTATTACGGGAATCCGGGAAATTACAGGTATTTAATGGAGGATTCGGACTCAGTTGGTCTGAATTTATAGCGGACCCTTATGTGTTCTGGATTGCTGTTTTCGGAGGCGCTGTTTTCTCCATCGCATCCCATGGAACGGATCATTTGATTGTTCAGAGACTGCTCTCTGCAGGCGATCTTCGCTCAAGTCAAAAAGCTCTCATCTGGAGTGGGATTGTAGCAAGTCTTCAGTTCGGACTGTTTCTCACTATTGGATTGGTGCTTTATCTATTTTACGGGGGTGCTTCTCCGGAGAGCCTGGGACTGGCCACAGGGGATGAAGTTTTTGCAAGATTTATTGTTGATTATATGCCAGTTGGCATTACCGGGCTGATCGTCGCCTCGCTTCTGGCGGCTGCGATGAGCAGTCTGAGCTCCTCCCTGAATGCATTGGCTTCCTCTACAACCTATGATCTTATCCGCCCCTTGTCTAAATCGGCATGGGATGACGAGAAAGGCCTCTGGATCTCGCGGTTGGCTACCCTGTTTTGGGGAGTTCTGTTGACGGGCTCGGCCTTTCTGTTCACTTGGCTCCAATTGAGCGGAGAGGACCGTCCCGCAATTGTGGAGCTCGGTCTTGGAATTGCTTCCTACACCTATGGCGGGTTACTGGGTGTCTTCCTGCTGGGCAGGTGGTTCCAGAATCCCGATTCCAAAGATGCGATGATCGGTTTTTTTGTAGGGCTTCTCTCCCTGCTTTTTATGGTAGAAGGCCCCCTGCAGGAGTACCTTCCCGGAGAGCCGCTCACGGTTGCATGGCCTCTCTATACCGTTGTGGGCAGTACTATTGTCGTTCTGGTGACGAACCTCTCCTGGTATCTCAGGCGTATCTTTTCTAAGAATAGTTGATCTTCTTACAAGAAGGAACAGGGGCGTTTCAGAAGGGTATAGTGAAAGACAGGCCCATCTTCTAACCTGAAATCCTGAGGGGCAGGTGACATGCTGCCGGATAGTTTCGTTATAGAAAGAGTTTCCGGATAATCTCTTTCCGGAGCAAATGAGGGGGTGTGGATCTCAACATTTCACCCCATCCGGGAGATTGGCCCGCAGCCAGCCTGAGTCTGTAGTTCTGATATCGGATGTGAGAGTTGGTCATCAGCGTGCGATGTTTCTCAAAACAGAGTCTGTAGCCACGGATCTTAGCACCGGATGTGGAGATCCTGTTATCATCCTGCCTGATATTGATGATCTGCAATACCTCAGGCAGCGTCCGGATGGGGCCATATTTCTGCACCATGCGGATCCACAAATCGTAATCCTGCGCCGAAGGGAGAGCCTCATCAAATCCACCCACTTCCCGGATATACGCGGTGCGGGTAAGGATCTGATTACCGGCCATATTGTAATAAAGTAGGTCATCCAACGTGATGTGCGAAGGCTTTTTCCAGATCCTTTTACGGACGCCATCATCCATCATATCATAGGAGCATACCCCGGCGCACGTTTCTTCATGAAACAGAGTGTACAGTTTCTCCAGGCGGCCGGCCTTCCATATATCATCATCATCCACACCTGTTATAAATTCAGATTCAGCCCTTCTGATCGCTCGGTTTCTGGAAGCTGCAGCTCCTTGAGGTGTTTCGTTTCTTACCACCTTAAGTATGGGATGTTGCTCTTTCCAGAGAGAGAGGATTTCACTGGTCGAGTCATCTGACGCATCATCTACGATGATGACCTCTGCCGGCTGCAATGATTGGCCAAAAATTGAGCTGAGCACATCCTCCAGCTTTCCTGCCCGGTTACGGGTTGGCATATAGACGGCAATTTCGGGAGCCGGATTATTCAATACTCTTTGCTGATTGTTTGGTTATATTTATAATTTTCCAAGAGCCTGCCGGACAGGTAGCTGTGGTTTGGATACTGTCAGCTCTGCTTCAAAGGTACCGGAAATGAGGGAATTTGGCACTTTTCTCTGGCTGGCAGAGCTCAGCAGTCAATTGCACCACATGAACCTTTGGCAAAACAGGTTTGGCAATCCGTTGACACTTAATCCAATGTATGCAATCTGAACCACGAATTACACTTGTTATATGTACGTATAACCGGTCGGCCTATCTGAAAGATACGCTGCAGGATCTGGCTGCTCAAGATGCGCCGGCGGATCTGTTTGAAATCCTTGTGGTAAACAATGACTCGGAGGATGAAACCGAACTGGTTTGCCGTCAGTTTGGTGAGGAGAATCCCGGCCTGGCTTTTCGGATGGTCACGGAGAAGGAGAAGGGGCTCTCCCATGCAAGAAACCGGGCTGTTTCAGAAACTGCCGCGCCGGTCATTCTCTATATTGATGACGATGTTTACCTGCCGGATAAGTACATTACAACAGTTCTTAAATATTTGGAAATGTTTCCTGAAGCGCGTTGTGCAGGAGGCAGAATCAGGGTCTCTTTTGACAGCGAAGGGAAGAAGGATCGGTTGGCGTGGATCCCTTCTGAACTGATGCCGATGTTCGGACTACACGATTTGGGAGAGAACCCGAGAATCTATCCGCCCGGGGATTTTCCGAGGGGAGGGAATATGCTGATCTTTAAATCGGTGTTTCAAAAGTACGGAACCTTTGATGTCCGGCTTGGCCGTACCGGTAAAAAACTTCTGGGAAGTGAGGAGAAAGCTTTTTTTGAGAGGGTCAGGGAGAATAGGGTGAAACTATATTACTGGCCCGAAATGAAACTAACGCACCGAATCGGGGCAACCCGACTGAAAAAAGAGTACTTGAGACGACAATCGGAAGGTATCGGTGAAAGTGAAGGGTTGCGAGTGAAAGGTTCATGGACTGAGACCTCTATAAAGGGAGTCAGTGAAGTGGGTAAGGCCGCTGTCAGCCTTCTATTATCCCTGCTTTACCTGTTGAAAGGTAAACCTTATGCTGCAGGCTTTCTTCTGAAATTCAGGTATTGGGTATTCATAGGTTTTGTAAGAGGAGCTTTCGGAAACACAGAGAGGAGCGACTGAATGGGAGTCATTATCCGACAAAGTTTCTGGAACGCAGTCATCTCCTATATAGGTATCCTGCTGGGATTTCTGCTCTCAATCTTACTCTACCCGCTCATTCTGACGCCTGATCAGTATGGATTGACACGGGTTCTTTTTTCAGCAAGTTTTATTTTTACTCAGGTTGCCCTGATCGGATTTCACAATATCATCATCCGCTACTATCCGCTGTTCAACAGAGCCTCGCCCGGACGGCACGGGCTGCTTTTCTGGGCTCTGACTGTTCCCATATTCGGTTTTATACTCTTTTGTTTGATCTATCTGGGTTTTCAGGATTTAATTGTTGAGATCTATGGGGAGCAATCACCTCTGTTTGTCGAGTATTATCTCTGGGTCATCCCGCTGACACTTTTTTATCTCTATTACGAGGTGCTCAACAACTATCTGAGGTCGTTGGAGGATACCGTTACAGGTTCTTTTACAATGGAGATTCTTCAACGGGTCCTCACAATTCTCTTTCTGCTGATCTATTATTTCGATTGGATTACGTTTCCAGTATTTGTCATGCTATTTGTAGGAAGCTACTTTGTGAATCCGCTGCTGATTGCTTTTCGGATCGTAAGAATCGGTGAGTGGAAGCTCAAGCCGGACCTTAATATTTTACGGCGGCCGCTTCTGAAAGGGATGCTCAATTACGGTGCTTTTTCCATGCTTGGCGGACTGACTACCGTGATCGTTTGGAATGTGGATATATTGATGCTGGGCTCGATGGCAGGGCTGGATCAGACAGCTGTCTATGCGATCGCATTCTATATCGCTTCCGTTATCGCTATACCTCAGAGATCGGTAGAGAAGATTGTATCCCCTGTGATCGCGCGTTTTATCAAAGAGAAAAACTGGCAGGAAGTAGGAGAGATCTACAGAAAAACTTCCATCAATCAGCTGATTCCGGGGTTTCTGATTTTCGGGATCATCTGGATCCTTCTTGATATTGTCTACAGTCTGATGCCGGATATTTATGCGGCCGGGAAAGGCGTCGTACTTATTATCGGGATCGGGAAATTGGTGGAGATGGCCACCAGTGTAAATGGCTTGATTCTGCTCAATTCACGTCACTACAGAGTCAGTTTTTACACAAATATCTTTATGGTGGGTGTAGCAGTGGCTTCAAACTATCTGCTGATTCCGCAGTTTGGAATCAACGGTGCAGCCCTTGCTTCGGTTCTGACACTGGTACTTTTTAACGGAACGAAATATATTTATATCCTGGTTAAATTGAAGCTCCAGCCTTTTAGCAGATCCACCGCATGGGTAACCGTGCTGGGGGTCGGAGCATTAATAGTTTCAGAACTTATCAGCCTGACAGAGAACCTCTTCATAAATACTTCTATACAGCTTGCTTTTTTTACGGTTTTGTTTGGAGGGTCGGTTATCTATTTTACGATATCAGAAGAACTGAATAAACTAATCAAAGAAAGATTGCTGAAATGAAAGAGATGATTTTTTTGAATGTAGTGGAACGGGAGGGAAAACCGGTTATGGAGCCTGGAAGAATGGCTTGTCCGGAGATAAAAGAGGATGAAATCCTGGTAAAAATCAAAGCTGCGGCCATCAACAGGGCGGATCTGTTTCAGAAGTCGGGAAAATATCCGCCACCTGAAGGGGAGTCAGATGTGATCGGCCTTGAAATGGCAGGGGAAGTGATGGAGTGTGGAAGCAAGTCTTCTTTTTATAAAAAAGGGGCACGGGTTTTTGGGCTGTTGCCCGGGGGCGGTTATGCGGAGTACTGTGTAATTCCGGAGACGCTTGCCATGCCGCTCCCCGACTCTTACACTTATGAAGAGGGAGCTGCAATACCAGAAGTATTTCTGACGGCATTTCAGGCACTGATACTGCTGGGGGAACTGGGTGAAGAGGAGGTCGTCCTGGTGCATGCGGGCGCAAGTGGTGTGGGGAGTGCAGCCATTCAACTGGCGGTTCAGCTTGCCGGAGCCACCGTGATTGCCACCTGTGGATCTCCTGAGAAGCAGGAGTTTTGCCGATCTTTAGGTGCAGATCTGGCCATTAACTATAAAACCGAATCGTTTCAGGAGAAGATTGAGGAGAGGTACGGTAAAAATGTAGTCGACCTGATCGTAGACGTTGTCGGTGCCCCCCACTGGAAGCAGAATATGGAGGTGATTGCGATGGATGGCAGACTGATCTGTCTGAGTACGCTGGGGGGCAGTAAAATCGAAGAGATGAGTCTGATACCGGTGGTAAAGAAACGACTCACCATCAAAGGGTCACTATTGAGAAACAGAAGCAGAAAATATAAGGAAAAGCTGACCCATAACTTTGTAGGGATGTGCATGGAACTGCTCGAATCAAAAAAACTGAAACCCGCCATCGATTCGGTCTACCACTGGGACGATGTGGAGAAAGCGCATGCCAGGATGGAAGCTAACCTGAACGCCGGTAAAATTGTGCTGAACGGAATGTGAAACTCTTTATCTTACCTCCCTTCTGGACACGGCCGGCCGGAGCCGGGTTTGTGGCAGACTGAGCGAAATCCGTTAACTGATTTTACCCTGATTGATGATTCTGAATCGACCTTTTCTGCTTATTATCGTATGGATGGCCCTGCTGACGATTGCAATTACAGGGTGCCGCTCATCTGAAAAGGTAACCCGGCCCTCACCTTCTGAGGTGGAATCACCTGCAGAAGAGAGCGCATCGGAAGAGTTAGAAGTAAGATCAGAATCTGACAACCGGGAGGAGATTCCAGCTGCCATTCCAACAGATCCTAAACGTGTTCCGGGGCCAATGGAGGAGTTCAGGGGCGTCTGGGTAGCTACTGTAGCCAATATAGATTGGCCCTCCAGGCCGGGCCTGACCGTTCAGCAGCAGCGTGAAGAGCTGATCCGCTTGCTGGACAGGGCCGCAGCTCTGAATTTTAATGCAGTGATCTTTCAGGTCCGCCCGTCGGCCGACGCTTTCTATGACTCCCCTTACGAGCCATGGTCCTACTACCTAACGGGGGAAATGGGCCGTTCACCACTGCCTGAGTACGACCCTCTCGAATTCGCCATTGAGGAGGCCCACAAACGCGGGCTTGCCCTTCATGCCTGGTTCAATCCATATCGGGCGACCCATCCGGCTGGTAACGGAGAATTGGCAGAGAACCATATCAGCCGGACACATCCTGAATTAGTTGTAAAATATGGAAATCACTTATGGCTGGATCCCGGGAATGAAGAGGCGAGGGAGCATACAATAAAGGTGATTCTGGATGTCGTTAAACGCTACGATATAGACGGTGTTCATTTTGATGACTACTTCTATCCTTATCCCTCCTATGCAAACGGTGCTGATTTCCCGGACGGGAAGAGTTGGGAAGCTGCACAGAAAAATGGAAATCAACTTTCCAGATCGGATTGGAGACGGGAGAATGTAAACAAGTTGATACGCGAACTCTCCATCCGGATCAAGGAGATCAAGCCGGATGTAAAGTTCGGGATCAGCCCATTTGGAATCTGGCGTCCCGGTTACCCGGAAAACACCACTGGATTTGATGCTTATGAAAATCTCTATGCTGATGCCCGTCACTGGTTGAGAGAGGGATGGCTGGATTATTTTACTCCCCAGCTCTACTACCGTATAGAGCAAACCCCACAGCCATTTCCGGTCATGCTGGAGTGGTGGGCGGAGCAAAACTTGTATCAGCGTCATTTGTGGCCGGGAATCTATTCAAGCCGCCTGAGAAGCTCAGAGAATTCCTGGCCCCCGGAAGAGATCACCGGACAGCTCTATGTGGCAAGAGGACATCCGGCTGTCTCCGGCGCTGTTCATTTCAGCATGAGGACGTTTTTGGAAAATTCACAGGGCATCAATCATCGTACGGCCGAAGGGCCCTACGCCTACCCCTCTCTTCTGCCTGCCACACCCTGGTTGGAGATCGGGGCACCGGCTGCACCGGAAATCGATCTGAAAGAGTCTGGTGACTACTATACAATAGAGTTGAAGCATGAGGAGCCGGAGACTGTCCGCTGGTGGATTGTGAAACAGAGGTTCGGGTCTGAATGGGTATACGATGTTCTCCCGGCCAATGGAAAGGAGTTGCAATACAAAGGGGGGGCGGCTATGATACGGCCCCGGGAAGTGCAGGTCTCAGCGATCGGAAGAACCGGAATGAGAAGCAACCCGGCGGCATTTATCACTCCCGAAACCGTTGCGCAGCCTGCCGACACCCTGCTCCCGTTCAGCGTGGCGAGGGAAGTGTGGGCTGAAAAAGAGCCTGCCGGCAGAGAATTACAAGCTGTTCGTATCCATCTATCGCAAGAAGATACGCTCAAATTTATGGATC
Source organism: uncultured Balneolaceae bacterium (assembly GCA_938003885.1). Classification (GTDB taxonomy): domain Bacteria; phylum Bacteroidota; class Rhodothermia; order Balneolales; family Balneolaceae; genus Rhodohalobacter. The sequence continues at coordinate 13,404 of CALKWT010000173.1, forward strand.
TTGAGGTTACACTATCGGGGATGATTCGCTCAGCCAAATTGCCCGTCCACTTGTTAAAGGATCCGCAATCGGGGAGTCGGGAGCCGCATGAGAGTGTAGAAATTATAAGGATGCGTCTGAAGAAACACGAAGTTTCTGAAGAGGTCCAAACCGTACGTGGAGAAGCCTTCAACTGGTATGGGTATCACATTTCTGTACTTGATTCAGACTTCCGAAATGGAATGATTGAAATCGAAATCACCCATGTTTCCCTGCTGCCGGTGGATCGGGCTGCAGAGCAATCAGCAGGGGGCCCCGGGCGAAGGTTTAAAATCCCCCACCATGTGGAGGAGGTAGTGTTACATCACGCTGTGCTGACATACAATCCGGATCACCCCGAAGAGAGTCTGAATGAACTGTTAACATACAGTTTAACAGAGGAAAACTGGTGGGATGTTCCGTTTCACTATTTCATCACTACAGGAGGGGAAATATTTGAGGGAAGAGACCGCCGCTATTCCGGCGACACCAACTACATGGCGGATCCCAGAGGGCAGGTGAAGATCGGATTGATGAGAACCGGGGAGAGTCGGAGCGTGACGCAAGAGCAACTTCAAACAGCCGGCAGGCTCATCGCTGGCCTGCTTAAAGAGAATGACCTGACATTGTGTGACTTTCGGAGCTTTTCGGAGGATCCAGGCATGTCTCTGAGTATCATGGCTTCTGCGAAACGGCATCACAGTACTCTTCTCCGAATAGTAAAGGAGCTTCAGGATCAGGAGTCAGGTTTGAAGCTTCGCGATATAGATTGTAACTTGTAGGATACGATTTCACAGGAAAAGTAACCTGTCTAGCGACACATTATATAAAGAAATTTCCATCAGCTTCCGGACGTTTCAGACTTTCATACCAACCATCGGATTTCCGGTTTTCATATACCGGAAGTGATCCGTGGAACCCGCCCATTATGAATATAGAGTATACATTCCAGTTCAACGATCGTGATCAGATACTCTTTTCACGAGATCGCATCGCCACATTTCTATTTACTCACCTGGAGGAGTATGGAGATGAAAAAGGTGCCATTTTGAAATGCATTGCATACGCATACGGGGATAACCCGGGTCAGGACGGGTTTGTTCTGATCGCTCATCAGGAAAATGAAATATTGGGTGTGGTAATTGTAAACGACACCAATATGGCAGGGTATATTCCCGAGCACATTCTGGTCTATATTGCTGTTCATGGGGAAGCAAGGGGAAAAGGTGTGGGTAAAGCGCTAATGGAGAAGGCATTAAATGAAACTGAAGGGGATGTGGCCCTTCATGTAGAGCCTGAGAATCCGGCCAGATTTCTTTATGAGAAATTCGGCTTTACGAATAAATATCTTGAAATGAGAAGAACAAAGCGGTAAACAGGATTTGGTTGATGGGAGAATCTCCTGTATAAAGATGCTCTCACGATATGCCGGATCAGGTTAAAACCGACAATCAATGGCTTACGTAAAACTATATCGCAAAGAACTACAACACAATTACAACTATTTGGATAAGCTGTTTAAGGAGAACAGCATCAAGTGGGGTATCACTACGAAACTGCTCTGTGGGAACAGGGATTTTTTGACGGAGGTGATTGACCTGAATATCGGTGAAGTTCACGATTCCCGGATCAGCAATCTGAAAGTAGTAAAAGAGATTGATCCCGATACATTAACGATTTACATCAAGCCGCCCCCAAAGGATATTGTAGAAGATGTGGTAAAGTATGCGGATATCAGTCTGAATACAGAACTTGCCACACTTCATGACTTGTCGGCGGAAGCACAGAGACAGGGAGTGATTCATAAGGTGATCATTATGATCGAGCTCGGCGACTTGCGGGAAGGTGTGATGCGGGAAGATCTCATCAACTTTTACGAAAAAGTATTCCGTCTGCCCGGCATTCGTGTGATCGGATTGGGTACCAATCTGAACTGCCTCCATGGAGTGATGCCTGATAGTGACAAACTGATTCAGCTATCGCTATACAAACAGATCATCGAGCTTCGGTTCAAAAAGAAGATTCCCCTGGTATCGGGGGGAACAACGGTCACTATCCCTCTGCTGTTAAGAAATCAGCTGCCGGATGGGGTTAACCATTTCAGAGTAGGTGAGGCCCTCTACTTTGGTAAAAATCTATTTACAGATGGCTTGATTGATGGCATGAGTGATCAGGTGATGGAACTCTATTCCCAAATAATTGAAATATCTAAGAAACCAATGGTTCCGATGGGGGATCTCGGGTTGAACCCGCAGGGTAAAACTGTGCAGGTAGATGAAAGTGATTTTGGGAAAACCTCCTACCGGGCCATTATCGATGTTGGCGTACTGGATATTCAGCCTGATTACCTGATTCCGGTGGATGACCATGTGAAAATTACCGATGCCAGTTCGGATATGCTGATTCTGGATGTGGGATCCAATCCAAATAAATACAAGGTGGGAGATATGATCCGCTTTAAGTTGAAATATATGGGTGCCTTGGGATTGATGAGTTCCGATTATATTGAAAAAAGGGTCGAGGAGTAAACGATCTGCAGAACCCCGGCAGTGTGAGAATGTCACAGGTCGCCTCTTTAACCAAGTGATCTTACAAATTATTTGTTGTAAACCAATTCAAGTCACACCCTATTGTGGATATCGAAGAGATAAAGAAATTTCGGCGCGAGCTGCATCAACACCCGGAAATATCGGGGAAGGAGCAAGAGACAGCCAAAAGAATCGCAGCTCGATTGAGCACATTAAACCCTGCTGTATTGCAAACGGGAATCGGGGGGCATGGTGTGATGGCCCTTTTTTCCCGGGATGAGAAGCAGAATAGAAAGCAGATCGCTTTTCGGGCTGAACTGGATGCGATTTCCGTTCAGGAAGAGAGCCAGCTACCCTACAAATCGAAAGTAGAGGGTGTGATGCACGGTTGTGGTCACGATGGGCACATGGCCATACTGATCGCGCTGGCCGACAAACTGCAAAAAGAACCCCTGGAAAATCTGGATGTCTGGCTCCTTTTTCAGCCGGCTGAGGAGACAGGGAAAGGGGCAGAGAAGATGATAGACAACTCCTTTTTTCAAGAATTGAAGATCGAACGAATGATTGCCCTGCACAACCTGCCGGGCTTCGAAGAAAATGAGATTTTAATCAGAGAGGGAGTTTTTGCAGCCGCATCTACAGGGATAAAAGTGATCTGTACCGGTTCTTCAAGCCATGCGGCTCAGCCTGAAGAAGGGGTCAACCCGGCCCCGCATATGGCAGAATTTGTAACCTTTGTTGAGAATGAATTTCACTCTTTTAAAAACCGGTCGTCAGTGAACAATATTGTCGTCACTTATTTGCATCTTGGTGAACGTGCCTTTGGCATCAGTCCAGGGAGGGGCGAAGCTGGTGTTACCCTGCGGTCTGATGATCCGCAGGAACTGGAGAGTGCCTTGTCCAGGATAGAAAAGCAACTTGGTAAGGTAGAAAAACAATTTGAAGGCCAGATTACTTTTCAAAAGGAAGAGCCATTTGCAATGACAGAGAACGATTCCAAAGGTATCGATGTGGTGAAAAAAGCAGCGGCTGAATTGGATCTGGATATCCGGGATCTTGACTCTCCTTTTCCCTGGAGCGAAGATTTTGGTGCATTTGAAGCAGTGTGTCCAATTACTTTTTTTGGACTAGGGGCGGGAAAAGGTCATCCACCGCTCCATTCAGGCACATTTGATTTTAACGAGAACCTTCTGTCTCCCGGCGCGGAGATCTTCTATAAAATAGCCGAACTGTACGATCAGGGAGAGTCATCGGCGGATTTATAGGAAGCTTGGTACAGCCGTTCTTTTGTCCGCTTTCACTATATGCTCAAAAGCATATATAAGCGATTGACTGGGCCTGGAATGAATAAAATTCAATTAATAATTAATAAATGTTCCCAAATGATGAGCAACTGCCCTCCCGAAGAGACATTTTTACACCCTTCCAGAATTGAACTGAGCCGTGCAGCTTTGAAAAATAACCTTCGGTTTTTAAGAGCCCACGCCCAAAAGGGTGTCAGAATTTCATCGGTAATTAAGGGGAATGCATACGGACACGGCATTGCCGAATTTTTGCCGCTCGCAGAGAATGCCGGAATTGATCATTTTTCGGTGTTCAGTGCTGATGAAGCTTCAGCTGCCCTATCTCATAAAAAGAACGACGAAACATCGGTTATGATTTTGGGCATGATTCGTGATTCTGAGATGGAATGGGCGATTCAGAATGAAGTGGAATTCTATCTTTTTGAACCTGGACGAATGAAGGCGGCGGCAAAGAGTGCTCGTCAGCTAGGGAAAAAAGCGAAAGTTCATATTCAGCTCGAAACGGGTATGAACCGGGAAGGTTTTTCCGAAGAAGAGTGGGAGAACACATTTAAGTATATAGAGAATAGGCCGGATCTGTTTGAATGCCGGGGAATTTGCACGCATCTGGCGGGAGCGGAAACGATTGCCAATTATTACCGGATAAATCAGCAGAAAGAGAAATTTGAGAATGGAATGGAGCTGGCGCGGTCCTGTTTCACTCAACGCCCGTTATTCCATGTTTCCAGCTCTGCCTCCTTTCTCACGCGTTCGGATTTACAATATGATATGGTTCGGATAGGGATTGCTCAGTATGGATTTTGGCCCAGTCGTGAAACATATATGAATTATTTAAAAAGCAGGGGCCTGGGTGCCGAGGAAGATCCGCTGCAGCGTGTGCTCACCTGGAAAAGTGAAGTAATGAGTGTGAAAACAGTTCAGGAAGGAGAATTTATAGGGTATGGAACGTCCTATCTTGCGGGAAAAGAGATGACCATTGCAATGGTGCCTGTAGGCTATGCGCATGGTTTTGGGAGAAATTTGACAAATACCGGGTTTGTCCTGGTAAAAGGAATGCGCGCCGGGGTTACAGGGGTGGTGAATATGAATATGATTACCATCAATGTTACTGACATAGAAGGGGTGAAAAAAGGCGATGATGTGATTCTGATCGGAGAACAGGAAGAAGATGTGATTACGGTCGCGTCATTTGGAGAGATGATGAATGGCCTGAATTACGAGGTTTTAGTCAGGATCCCGGAATCAATACCAAGAATTGTCTATTGATTCCAAGTGGGAAGAAAGCATCATGAGATAGGCCATCACCAGTTGTTTACAGCGTCCCCGGCCGTCGTGGTATGATCATGACATGGTTGCTGCCCAACCTGCCAGATAATCGCCCGAAAGATACATCAATACTCTCTGTGCCCATCAAGAGAAGATTCGGTATCCTGTCTAGGCTACAGGGTTGTTTTTTTACAATAAATACAGAGGCAAAAGTTGCCGAAACAGAGCGTAGGATAAATCTAAGTTGCAGAAGAAGTGTTTTTTTAGCTTGGTTTGAGAGTTCTGCGTCGACTTTCGCCTGAGAGGGCCAGAGCATGCAAATAAACCATGATACACCTTTTTCTGGGCGAAATTGAGAGTGGGATAAAAATGCAAGAAACGCTTCTAAAGTGATATTGAGCGGTTTTTTAAGGCTCTTGTGCTTAAAAAAACCTGAAATAAAAGTAGAAAAAGCGCTTTGTTTCACTTTTTGTACAGAAAATTTGTAAAAAAGTTTTTTAAGTGAAAATGAAAGCTTATTATTCAATATCATCTTTTAACTTAGGGTCGGTATTCCATTACTGATCGATAAAATGTGGTATAGTCATTAGGAAGAAGATTGTGTGTGAGGATAATTTCTATTCGAGAAGACTGTAACAGTTTAATCTAAACTGACAGTGCCTGTCATATAGCTGAAGATCTGATATCTGACTGATGCCTACACCCTTAACCAAAACTTATAGAGGATAACAATTCTATGACAAAGAGGATACTATATCTGTTATTCGCCTCCTTGTTTCCTGTTACCATCTGGGCACAGGGATCAATCACAGGTACGATAACAGATGCCCAAACAGGTGAAACGATACCTGGTGCCAACGTATATATACCTGAACTGGAAAGAGGGGATGCCAGTGATGTAGATGGTGTATACAACATCGCCAATATTCCCGAGGGTAGTTATACCCTGACAGTGACCTATGTAGGTTACAGCACCCATGAGCAAACTGTTCAGGTGGGCTCGGGTCAGGCTGTTGTTGTGAATATTGAAATGCAAATGGGGGCCATTGGTCTCGACGAACTTGTAGTTTCAGGCTATGCCAGTGTAAACAAACGTGAGCTGACAGGTTCTAT
>CALKWT010000174.1 GCA_938003885.1 uncultured Balneolaceae bacterium
TGCCTCTCGGATGTTGCTCGACAGCTCGAATACAGGACAGATGCCCAGCAGAGGCACCAATTTCAAGGCAGCGATGGATCGCGCCTTCGAGAGCTTCGAGGCACTCGACAACCAGGGCGGAAGTGCAGCCAATGTTCTGCTCTTTGTCGCTGACGGAGAGAATCACGATACAGACTACCGATCTTCCCTTCAGGATCTGGTCAATAATAACGTGACCATTTTTGCTGTTGGAATCGGTACGCCGGAGGGTGGCCCCATTCCTCTGTTTGACCAGTCAGGAGCTGTAGCGGGTTATCACAGAGACCGTCAGAGAAATCCCGTTACCTCGCAACTTGAATCGATGACGATGCAACAGATTGCCCGTGCAGGTTCAGGCGAATATTATGAGATCCGATCCGGGAGAGACAATATCGAACCCTTTTTTTCAAAGCTGGAAGAACTGGAGCGCGGAGAATTTTCGAGTCAGGAATTTGCCGATTATAAAGACCGGTATCAGCTGGTTATGCTCCCGGGATTTCTCTTCCTTTTCATCGCCATGTTTTTTCCAGAAACGAGAGCCGGATCCACACAAGAGAATGCCGGCTCCTAACACTATCTATGTAAAACTATTTTTATGATTAAGTTATTTGTTACCGATTTGGACGGTTGTATCTCCTACCCTTACCGAACCCCCAACTGGGAGGCGATTCAGGAGATTCGGGATTTAAATATTGCAAGCCGGTCCAATCCGGAGATCCCGCCACTTACCATCTGTACAGGAAGGCCGCATCCCTATGCCGAGGCTGTTGCACAGTGGCTTGATGTTCGTCTGCCTTTTGTTTTTGAAAGTGCAGGGCTCTATCACTGGGATGGGAACCGTGTGGAGACAGGATTGGCCAATTTGGAGGAAGCGCTGGAACCCATCCGTGAGATGAAAGCCTGGCTGGGCCGGGAAATTGTTCCCCGATTTCCATCCGCCAATGTCGAGTTTTCCAAATTGATGGATGCCGGTATTGTAACCCCGGACAAAGAGGCCATCAGGGCGATTATTCCAATTGTCAGAGAGAAACTTTCTGAAGACTACCCGCAGCTCGAGATGCATACAACCGATGTATCGGTCAATATACTCATGCCCGGAAACAACAAATATCAGGGGATGAAACTGATCGCCAGATCCCAGAATATCTCGCTTGAAGAGATCGCCTACATCGGGGACACCGGGGGAGATATTCCGGCACTGGAAGCTGTGAAGATGCCTTTCTCTCCTTCCAATGCAACCCGGGGAGTGAAAGATGTCTCCATCAATCTGGAGCAGAACACAACAGAAGCTGTGTTAGAGGCGTACCGTAGAATTATAGCTCACAATGAGTCCCTCCCGGAGTCCTCGAAATTTTCAGGATCCGTCGTGTCATAAATATGTACCGCAACCAGTAAGCTCCAGAATCTTAAAATTAATCAAAACCTTGTGAGTGAAAGGGAATCCTGACATGGTGTCCTGGCAGAAACCTTCCTCCACCCGTACTCGCAGTTCCATCTCATCGGAGTGGTAGATCGTCACAGGATTCTCCCTCTCCCCGTTGGGATGCTCTGTCTCAACACGGCTCTCGAAACGGCCCTCAGGGATTGAGAAAACACCCCTCTCTTCCCCGGTCAGCCGAAAGGACCAGAAAGGTTCATTCCCTGATGAGACAAAAAGAACCCCCTCTTCACGCAGTTGCTGATGATGGGCCGTAATGGACTCAAACTCAGGGATCTGAGCCGGATCGGGGTAGCCATCGGAAAGGGTGTCACCGCTTTCTGTCTCCCCTTCACTTGTGATTTTTTGCTCAGGCTGCACCTCTTCCGATCCATGGGTTTCTGCGTCCGCCCCCTCTTCTGAATTCATTTTCTGAAGGCTCGTACAAGCTACATTCAGTCTCAGCGAGATAAGAATGAGAAGGATGACAAGCAGGGAGATATTTCGAACTTTATTTTTCATAACAACTTTTTAGACGTTTCTGAACCCCTCTGCAGATCAAAACTTCGGATTACCCATCCAGCAGGGGGGGTCTCATCCTCTCTATTTAAACCAGGTTCTCCGTTTTTCGAATCGATTCCCGGGCCATATTTGCATGATAACCCTCCAGGGCCTCAGCAATCTTCTTATCTGTAATACTTAAGATGCGCAGTGCCAGAAGAGCCGCATTTGCAGCTTTGCCTATGGCGACCGTGGCAACCGGAATACCGTTTGGCATCTGCACGATGGAGTAGAGGCTGTCAATCCCTCCGAGGGCAGATGTCTGTATCGGCACTCCGATCACGGGCAGTGTGGTGTAGGATGCGAGCATTCCCGGCAGATGTGCAGCTCCGCCCGCTCCTGCTATGATCACTTCGATTCCTCTTTCACGGGCATTTTTCCCATATTCTGCCATCAGATCGGGTGTTCGGTGTGCAGACACGACTCTCTTCTCATAAGGAAGCTCAAACCCGGCCAACAGATCAGCAGCTTCTTTCATGGTCGGCCAGTCGCTGTCACTTCCCATTACAATTCCTGCCCTGGGCAAAATTTCGCTCATATTTCAGATTTTTATCATTCAAAATTATTTCCTTCTGCCCATCTCCGATGATTCGAAATCGGCCCGGGCCATTTAGTTTAAGGAGTCCGGCCAGCCGAAAAGAATCGGAGGCACCCGGAACGTTTCACTCGTTCAGAATGTATCAGAAACAGTTCAGGGATCGCAGTTTCAGTCTCTTAAAATACGATTCCAAATCACAATTTCATACCAGAATAGCACTGTCTTTTGATCAGAAATTTGTTTAATATTAAACTAAAAAATCAGAGTTATGGAATTAGGTATTCACACATTTGTTGAAAACACTCAGCACCCCGAGATGAAACGAACCCGGAGTGCAAAAGAGAGAGTAGATCATCTGCTCGAAGAGATCAGGCTGGCTGACGAACTGGGCCTCGACATCTTTGCAGTAGGCGAACATCATCGTGAGGAGTATGTCTCCTCTGCCCCACCGATTCTGCTGGCCGCAGCTGCCTCCGTGACAAAGAATATCCGGTTATCAAGTGCGGTAACAGTGCTTGGATCTGACGATCCGGTGCGGGTATTCCAGCAGTTTGCAACGGTCGATCTGATCTCGGGCGGGCGTGCCGAAATCATGGCGGGGCGCGGTTCGTTTATCGAATCCTTTCCTCTTTTCGGTTATGACCTTCAAGATTATGAAGAGCTTTTTGAAGAGAAACTGGAACTGCTTCTACAGCTCAGGGAAGAGCAGGTCGTCACATGGAAGGGTAAACACCGGCCCGATATCAACGGATTAGGCATCTATCCACAACCTGTTCAACATCCGATTCCCGTCTGGCGGGCTGTCGGGGGAACACCAACCTCTGCCTACCGGGCCGGACTCGCGGGAATTCCCATGGCGATCGCGATCATCGGGGGAATGCCTGAACAATTCAAGCCGATGGTTCAGTACCATGAGCAGGGAGCACGCGAAGCTGGCCACCCGATTCAGGAAGTGAGCATCAACTCTCACGGATTTATCGCAGACAGTGCTGAGGAAGCGATGGATATCGCGTTTCCGGCATTCAAAACAGTTATGGACAAGATTGGAAGGGAACGGGGGTGGTCTCCGATGACGCGTTCACAGTTCGAGGCCTCCTGCACACTCCGCGGAGCCAACTTTGTGGGGACCCCCGAGATGATCATAGAAAAAATCCTCTACCAGCACAAAATCTTTGGACACAGCCGGTTTCTTATGCAGATGAGCGTGGGCAGTGTACCGCACGACAAACTTCTCCGTTCCATTGAACTGTTTGCCACCAAAGTTGCCCCGGTCATCAGAAAAGAGCTTGGAGCAGAGTCATGATGCAAATTACACGGGTCTATAGCGATGAAAATGGAGATAGCCGCTTTGAAGAGATTTCGATACCTCTGAACCCATCAGGGGATATCGGATCGCTTTCTGAAAAGTACAGGGCTGAATCTGTAACGTTCCGGGAGGTAACTCCCGGTTACGACTATGACTTCCATACCGCACCCGACCGCCAATTTATCATTCTGTTGGATGGAGAAATTGAGATTGAAACATCCCTGGGCGAGAGGCGCCGCTTTGGAGCAGGAGAGATTTTGCTGATGGAGGATGTAACCGGCAAAGGCCACAAAACAAGGAATCTGCAGAAGATCCGCAGAAAATCGATCTTTATCGTTCTCCCGGAGGATCTTCAGATACCGTGAGATCGGTTGCCGTCCAGACACCGCTTCACCGGGAGTTGAAAAGCTGCTGATGATGCAGGGGCTGAGCGATAGCCCGGACTCTTTCAGAACGAGTGGAAAAGCATCCCGGGCCAGGCTCTGTAATAGAATCCGGGCTGCAGAAAGTGGCCATCTTCACCCGCGGCCAGGCCGGATTCGTCTGACCCCTTACCTCACCGGCTAAACCTTTAAATGTGCAATAGGGGCGTTAGGGGTACCCCATCCCCTCTGTCATCGGGAAGATAGCGCCGGCTCCTCTTTCAGGTCAGGCCAGTACTACCGAAGCCACCCTCTCCCCTTCCGGTTTCAGGCAGCTCATTCGCTTCTGCGATCGAAACTTTCTGTACGGGTGCAATAACCATCTGTGCAATTCGCTCCCCCCGGTTAATCACAAAGGTTTTCTGTCCGTGATTGATCGCCAGAACCTTCACTTCCCCCCGGTAATCGGAATCGATCGTGCCTGGTGAGTTCAGCATCGTGATCCCGCAATTTAGTGCCAGGCCGCTGCGAGGACGGATCTGTGCCTCATACCCATCAGGAATGGCCATTTGAAAACCTGTGGGAATCAACTTTCGATCCCCCGGAAGAAGCGTCACCGGTTCATCAACTGCTGCGGCGATATCAAGCCCTGCAGCGTGAGGAGATTTTCGGGATGGCAACGGCAACCCTTCCGCATGTTCCAGGCGTTTAAAGAGAACTTCAATTTCCCTGTTTTTCATAATCTATCAATCGGATTTTTACGTTTCCAAAAATTACGCGTACATGGGCTTCCACAGGGACCCTTAAATCATCGGTCAGAAACCACGCCTTGAATCGCCCTTTGAAACCGAAAGGGCCGTTGATATCTGCATCTCCTTCAGTTAGGTAGACTTCAACAGAATCATCAAAAAGATCGTAGCTGCGATGCTCGGTCTCCCGGCTGTTTCTTCCTTCCACATAGCCGATCTCATTTTCAATATAGACCGGCATTCTGTAAGATTTCTCTGTCCCTGCAAACATCCGGGCATAGTAGAAGATGATATCCCCGCCACTGGCCGGCTCTATCAGGTCCAGGGACTCCATGTATTCACTTCTCTCGTAAAAGTGAACCTGCGACGACTCCCGGTCGAACTCAATTCGTACCCTGTCGGGCTCGTCATCATGGATGTCATGCCTCCAGAAGAGCAGGCTGTAGGGCCACTTCTCATTGAACTGGAAGAAGTTTTCGTAGTGAACCAGGCTCCTGCCAATAAACGGTACCCTGTTATTCGTCCTCATCGTGGTGCGCAGGTGATAGACCGACTCACCATTGTAGGTGGTATCGGGCATCAGTTCCACGTCAATCCAGCCGAGGGTAATGAATCCGTAACTCACTTCGTATTCAAAAACCTCCCTCGCTTCTATGAGATCTTCCATATCGGGCGGGGTACGCTTCTTGAAGGTAAAGGCCTCCTGCGCTGACACCGGCTGCACTCCCAATACCAAGAGTATGAGAATGAGCGTCCTGTTATTCCACAAACGCTTCAAACGACTCCTCATCATAGCCCACCAGCATCGCTTCCCCTTTCACGAGAACAGGACGAGTC
>CALKWT010000175.1 GCA_938003885.1 uncultured Balneolaceae bacterium
TGTGATGCAGTAGCTTCGTACAAAATCGAGCAACTGATAGGAGACAGGGTCCTGGAGATGGCATTCGCACAGATTTAAGATCTTGTCAAACCTGCCCGGAGCGTGGAGTCCCGCAGCAAACCCGGTATCATCCACATACTCCTCCGCACGGATCTCCTCTTCGGTGAGCCACCGCTTCATGGCGAAACTGTACTCCATCTTATTCCGGTAATAGAGCTGTTGATCGCACCCCAGGATAGGCCGGACCAGGTCCGGTGAGAGCTTTCCAATCCGCTCCATGTGATCCCGCACATGCTGCTCCTTGTATTCGAGCTGCTTTTCGTAGGGGAGGTGCTGCCAGGTACCGCCGCCACATACGTTGGCGTGCCTGCAAACCGGCTCAATCCGGTGTTCTGACTCCTCTACCAACCTTAATACCCTAGCTTCGACATACCGCCTTTTCTTACGGATCACCTGCATTTCAGCCACATCCCCCGGCGCTGTGCCAGAAACAAATACAGCCACCCCTTTGTGCCGTGCCACCCCTTTTCCTTTAAATGCGGTCGATTCGACAGGGGCAGTAAAAATTTCACCTTTTTTCAGGCTCATGGATCGATCTTCTAATCTGTTTTCCGGTACTGCGCTTCCAGCAAAATTTTATAGGAAGCCTCAGCACCTATTTCTTCTTTCAGTTTCTTCATTGTCAGCTCAAGCTGCTTCATCGCTTTGGTCGAGACCGCCTCCAGGAATTTCAGGGACGTTTCGGGATGTCGCCTTTTCAGGGTTTCAAAGTCCGGTTTAAAAAATCCAAGCAGTGTACAGTCTGTCAGGCAGCGGGCTGAATAGAGCCTGCGTGTTTCATATCCGATCGACATGGTACCGAACTCTGCAGGACTGGAGATATCCCGGTAGAAACTCTCTTTCTCTTTGTTATCAGCCGAATCAGAAACACTCAGCCTCACCTTCCCCTCTTCGATAATATACATGCCGGTTCCCGGATCATCCTGGAAAAAGATAAACTCACCTGAATGAAACTTTCTGCGATGGCACAGCTGCAAGAACTCATAACGCTCCAGCGGACTCAGGTTTTTAAGCAGCGATAGCTTGAAAACGATACTCGATTGATTTTTAATTTTTTCCCATTCCATAGTAATGTAGCTGTGTGTGATGTCGGCCTTCAGCAGGTCTCTGCCGGGGAGGGCGCCCGTCGTGTGTCATCTGGGACGCGGTTTGTCTGTTTTGAGCGGATCCTGTTGCTCTCACGCTATAATACGGATATCCTGAATAATGTGGGGCGTTAATCGTGAGTGAGGTGCCGCCACGGAGAATACACTTCTCTTTATAGATTCCACCCTCCAGCGGCTGCAACACTTGCTTCTGAGATAACGGCTCTTGCCTCCCCGTGCCCGACTCAAAAAGAGTGGCCAATCCCAAAACTGAAATAGGCCTGTCTGTTTTCAAACCACCCCAGCTCCAGGTCATGCACCCGGAAAGTCAGATCGGTTCGCAGAACGATGAACTCCCAGTCCAGCCGCAGCCCGATTCCGGAGCCTACCGCAATCTGTTTATAAAACGTGTCGAAGAAAAACTTTCCGTCTCTCAGGAGCTCTACATTATCCTCGTCCCTGAACGATGTTTTTGGCCCGTACCACAGATTGCCGGCATCGGTATGCCATGCAAATTGCCAGTTGGCCCCGATAAAGTCGCTCAGTATCGATTGTCTGAACTCTTTAAAGAGTGCCAGTTTGATCTCCCCGCCGGGCACCGTCACCTCATCCGGAGAGATACTTCCCGGGCCGAGACGGAACGGGTTCCATCCGCGAATGTCGTTGCTGCCCCCGCCAAAAAAGCGCCTGTTCAGGGGGATGGTCTCGCTGTCGCCGATCGGATGGGCAAAACCGCCAAACAGCCGGAATGAAAAAAGTGTGTTTGGAGTGATCGGCACATATCTCCGGTAGTCTGCAGAGAATTTAATGAACCTGCTGTAACTCAGTGAATTGGACGAAATGCCGAAAGGGGAGGGGAGCTCTCCCTCAAGGGTTCCCGGGGTGACCAGGAACCGGTCGATCAGATAGGGAATATTTCCCCCGAAAGCGACCGACAGCTCACTAAAATGACCGTAATTCCGGCGCACCAGGTGTGTATTCTGGCTTCGGAAAATATAGCGTACCAGAGAAGAGAACTGCGGATTGAAATCCTGTTGAATCCGGAGCAGTTCAAACGACCCTTCTCCGAACTCATCTATCAGATTTTGAAGAAATTGGTCCGAAGGGTCCGTATCTACAATGTCCAGTTCCAGCAGGTCCACCAAGCTTGTAAAGCGTGGGGAGTGGCGCAGTTCATATCGGAGATTAAAGCGAATATCGGTATTTATATCAAAAAAGAGCTGGTCAGACTGACTGTAAGTCAGCGTGTAACGGGTCCTCCCGTTTTCCACCCAGGGATACTCTGTTAATGTCCTGAAGGGGAAATTGAGCCTTGGAACCGCGTATTCCGCACGCACCTCGTAGCTCTGAAAGATCGTGGCTCCTGAGGATGTTCGTCTGCCGGAGTCGTCTCGCGGGGAGATCTCACGCAGGGTATTGGAGGGGACGAACTCAAAATTGGTATTCACACCCAGTGTCAGGCTTTCGGCCCGGCCCATGAGGTTGTTGTTTGTGTAGTTCACCCCAAATCCGGTACCAAACCCATACCGCCGCATCCCGAAAAACTCTGTCCGTATAGAGTGCCTGGGCAGCGTCTGAAGATCGAGATAGACCGGTATATATTCATTACTGTAGTCGGGCAGGGAGCTCGACTCACTCAGCCCGAAACGGCCGATCGTCATATTGCCGAGGCTCTGAAACGAGCGGATGGTCTGCAGATAGGCTGTCTGATTGAACGTCTCACCCGGAGTAAATTGTAACTGATCGGTCAACAGGTCAAACTTCGACTGTGCAGACCGCTCCTTGCTCATGTAGATGGCGAAGCCGGGATAGGTGTAAGGCTCCCCTTCGGCGATGGTACTGTCCCGGGCATCCCCGGTTTCCGGCGGGCCGCTCAGATCGATATAGACATCTCCAAAAGAGTAGATCCCTCCCGGGCGGATAGCAAAGAGGATATCCAGCTCCTGCGGATTCTCTTCACGCGGTTTGACCAGTGCACGAACTGAATCCCGCAGAACGGATGCGTACCCGTAATCCTTCAGATAATCGATGATCCGTGTCTGTTCTGCACGTAGCTCCTGCACACTGTACGATCCGCTATATGCAAATGTGGAGTCGTCCGGCATTGTTGTCGAATAGACGCTGTTTCTAAAAAATCGGTCCCGGATGGCGGGGTCCCCGAAGTCGGGGAGTCCGGTATAAGCAACACTTTCTATGTGGGAGCGGGGCCCCTCATCGATCAGAAAGGAGACTTCAACTCTCCCGGGGCGAAACTCAATAATGGTGGTATCTACGGTGGTTTCAAAAAACCCCAGGTTGTCATAATAGAGCCGTATTCGCTCTATATCGTTGGAGACCACCTCCCTGTCGAGCAAGCGCGGGGGTTCTCCCACACCAAAGAGCTGCCATGTAAAATACCAGGGTGTAAATCTGTTGATACCCAGAAATTCGCGGTTCGTGCGCGTTCGTACAAGGGTCTGGAGGGTGTAATTTGGAATAGAGTGATTCCCTGTAAACCGTACCCTCCGGATCACTTTGTCGGTACTCTCCTGATTTGCCGGCTCCTCATCAAAGACCAGATCATTCTCCTGTGCCTGCAAAGGGTCCGGCAGCGTAAAGGCCAGTGTCAGAAGAAGAAGAAAAGGCAGGTAATGCAGATAAATACGAATCACGCAAGATGTTGTTTTTTTATGAACCGGCTTTCAGGCGGCGGTGCAAAATAGATTCCCTTGCGGGTTTCCTGTGCCGGAACCTCTCTCCGCCCTGTACAACCTGAACCTCCCACCGGCGCCCGGGGCGCAATGTGAGGTTCAGAGGCGCGGCTCACAGCCAGACATCCGGTACTGCAACGCCTCCTTTTCCTTATCAGAGGGTATAAGATACTGCCTTTTCGACGATTTTATATTTGTGGTTTATGAATGGTGATGGAATCAGACGTCGTCATAATCAAAGCCTTCATCCTCTTCTCCATGGAAGAAATCTTCTTTCCGGATGTAATCAGGCCAGATATCCTCGATTCCCTCATAGATGGTCTCTTCCCCCTCCTCAATTTCATCCAGCTCATACAGGTTGTCTATGGCTTGTTGGGGCAGGCCATTTCGTTCTGCCCACTCAATGAGCTCTTCTCGTGTTGCAGGGAAGGGCGCCTCATCCAGAGCTGCTGCTAATTCTACTGTCCAGATCATAGTGATTGTGATTTGTTTTATATGGTTTGTTAAATTGCTTGAATGTAATAAAGCGATGTTATTGTGAAATGCAAATGAAAAGTGCGCTAAGCTACAATATTTTTCTCAACACCTCTAATAGGTTTAGTAAATATTCTTTATCTTCTATTTGTTCCAACCAATTAAATTTTTAAATGAAGGTCTTTAGTTATGCAAATGCCAGGTGGTTTTGAATTAGTCATCATTGTTCTTGTTATTCTTTTGCTCTTTGGCGCAAAACGAATCCCGGAATTAGCCAGAGGACTGGGTCAGGGAATCCAGGAGTTCAGAAAAGCTTCTGATGATATTAAAAAAGAGATCGATAAAGGTAAGGAAGATATCGATCAATCCACGCGCTATACAGAAAAAGAAAAAACAGAAAATACAACCAACGTTCAATGAAGAATCTGCTCGCAGTACAGGGGCAAATTAAATCCGGTGAATTAAGGGTTACTGATGTAGCTGAAGAGCACATCAGCCTTATTAAGGAGAAAAATCCGGCAATCAATGCAATTATTCATTTTGATGAAGAGAAGGTGCGTGCAGAGGCGGGCATCATCCAGAATAAAGTGGATGCCGGAACCGCCGGGCCCCTTGCCGGGGCGGTCGTAGCAATTAAAGAAGCATTTTCTGAAAAAGGCAAAAAGCTTACTTGCTCCAGCAATGCCCTCAGAAACTTTGAAAGCATCTACGATGCAACGGTTGTTAGAAAGTTAAAGGAGGCAGATGCCCTCCTGATCGGGCGAACCAACATGGATGAATTTGCCATGGGTTCCTCCACAGAGAATTCGATTCATGGTGCAACCCGAAATCCGGTAAACCAAGAGTACGTTGCAGGCGGATCGAGCGGTGGAAGCGCAGCAGCCGTGGCAGCCGGAATGAGTCATGCGGCTCTGGGTTCCGATACCGGAGGCTCCATTCGTCAACCTGCATCCTACTGCGGAGTGGTAGGAGTGAAACCCTCCTACAGCCGTGTCTCCCGATACGGCCTGGTGGCCTATGCCTCCTCGTTCGACTCCGTGGGCCCGATTGCCGGAAGTGTAACCGATGCAGCCCTTCTTCTGAACACCCTGGCAGGGCATGATCCGCTGGACAACTCCTCATCGCAGAGGCCCGTAGAAGATTACACTGCCGGCCTGGAGGACAGGGAAGTGAACCTCACTATTGGTGTTCCGGAGGAGTATTTCGGAGAAGGCCTGGATCCGGAGATCCGGTCATCCATCGAATCACAACTCAGTCAACTGGAGCAGGAAGGGGCCAAACTGCTTCCTGTAAGCCTGCCTCATACGAAGTATTCCATTGCCGCTTACTATATTCTTGCCACAGCAGAAGCTTCCAGTAATCTGGCCCGGTATGATGGTGTGCGGTACGGGCACAGAGCCGATTTCAAAGAGGTTGAAAAAGAGCTGGGCGCAGAGCGGGAGATCCTGGTGCGCCGCGCGGATGGACGGCTGCCGC
>CALKWT010000176.1 GCA_938003885.1 uncultured Balneolaceae bacterium
TAAGATATCTATAAAAAGAGTAAAAGAGGGAAGAGCGGAGTTTGTGCTGACCGATTGGGAGTACAAAGCCTGGGGAGAAAAATATCCTCCCTATGACAGAGACAACCGGTTGCCTCGCTGGGTATCAGAAAAGTTTGGCATCAAAAGGTTCGGTACTGGCCTGGTGCTGGAAGGAGGGAGTATCGATACCAATGGCGAAGGTGTTTTTTTAACGACAGAAGCGGTGCTTCTGAATCCGAACCGCAATCCGGGCTTCACCCGGACGGACGCGGAACAGATGCTGGAGAGATATCTGGGGGCTTCACAGGTGATCTGGCTCCGCAATGGCCTGGTGGGCGACGATACTGACGGTCATATCGATGATCTGTCACGTTTTCTGAACCGGGACACTATCCTGACGATGGTAACGGACGACAAGGAGTCCGTCAATTATGAAACACTCAGGGAGAACCTCGACATTCTCAATTCGGTGAAGGACAGGAGTGGTAAACCCTTCACAATCGTGACCCTTCCACTGCCAGACACCACTGCTAGAGTGCCCACGGTAGATGGATCGGTGCATGTTCCGGCCAGTTATGCTAATTTTTATATCGCCAACGGAGTGGTGCTTGTACCGCTGTATGACAGACGATACGATGCAGAGGCGCTCAAACTTTTTGAAACGTTTTTTCCGGACAGGGCAGTTCACGGTATTCCCTGTTCTGATCTGGTATGGGGGCAGGGGAGTATCCACTGCATCACACAGCAGTTGTACGGCGCCGATTTTTTAAAACCCCGATAATGAATATTACATTCACCATTTACTTTGTTATATTTCCAGATAGTGATTATTCCTGAATTACAAAATTGAAGATGTCAACAATATCGAATGAGAAATATGAGGCGGTTATCGGCCTCGAAGTTCATGCTCAGTTACTCACCAAGAGTAAAGCTTTTGCAGCTGTCTCTTCCGACTACGGAAATGCGCCCAATACACAGGTTACACCTTTATGCCTTGCACATCCCGGAACCCTACCGGTGCTGAATGAAAATCACGTAAACTACACCATCAAAATGGGGCTGGCTACAAACTGCCAGATTGCAGAAAAATCAATTTTTGCACGAAAGAACTATTTCTATCCTGACCTCCCCAAAGGGTATCAGATCTCCCAGCACGAGACACCGATTTGCTATGACGGTTATATCGATATTGAGGTTGGAGAGTATGAAAAACGGATCGGTATCACCCGGATTCATATGGAAGAGGATGCGGGTAAATCGATTCACGATCAAGATCCTTTTCATACACTTATCGACTTGAACAGAGCAGGTACTCCTCTGATTGAGATTGTATCGGAACCTGATCTGAGGACTCCCCAGGAAGCGTACGCCTACCTGAGAAAAATTCGTCAGATTGTCCAATATCTTGAAATATGTGATGGGAATATGGAAGAGGGCAGCCTGCGATGTGATGCAAACGTCTCTATCCGGCCACGGGGCCAGAAAGAGTTTGGTACGCGGACAGAACTTAAGAATATGAACTCGTTCAGAAATGTTGAACGGGCCATTGCCTACGAAATCGAGCGGCAGATTGAACTGGTGGAAAGTGGAGGTACTGTAGTTCAGCAAACCATGCTGTGGGATACCGCTAAAATGGAAACCCGTCTGATGCGTACCAAAGAAGAAGCTCATGATTATCGCTACTTCCCGGAGCCCGATCTACCGCCGGTACGGGTTACAAGCGATATGCTGGAAAAGGTAAAGCAGGAGCTACCTGAAATGCCTGATGTCCGCCTGAACCGTTTTATCAGTGAGCTCGGCCTCTCTGAAGAGGATGCCGTAACTCTTACAGATGGGAAAGCGCTGGCTGATTATTTTGAGAAATCTCTATCGCTTCTGAACGAGCCAAAAGCGATTGCGAATTTAATTTTAACTGAAGTTCTTCGAATACTGAATGAAAAAAGCATTACTATTTCTGAGTTTACGATCTCACCGGAACAGCTCACCGAGCTGATCTCTCTAAAACTTGAGGATAAGATCAACTCGTCAGCGATGCAGGAAATCTTTAATGAAATGCTGGAAAGCGACAAAAGTCCTGCCACTCTTGCTAAAGAGATGAATCTGATTCAGGTTTCTGATTCAGGATTTATTGACCCGATTATCGATCAAATCATCGCTGATAACCCCGATGAAGTTGCCCGGTACAGAGAGGGGAAGAAGGCGCTGATCGGCTTTTTTATCGGACAGGTGATGAAACAGTCCCGGGGTAAGGCCAATCCCAAACTGGTCAGAGAACGGATCGTTCAGAAATTAGAAGAATAAAGTTAACGTTAAATCAGCGCACCAATCATATGTCATTCAGGCCAGTAACAGTTGCTGTAATGGTATGGGTCTCTATTGCAGTTATCTCATGTGCCCGCGAAACGGGAACTGAGTCAAATTCTGCATATCTATCCGGGACGATCACTGTTGCAGACTCTCTGGACAGTTCGCGTAACTTTGCAGAGATTGAGCTGATAAGTTTAATCCAGCAGGGAAACGGTGAAACGGACACACTTTTCTATGCAGTGACCGATTCACTCGGCCGATTCAGCGGTACAGCTCACTTTGAGGAAAATGATATCTATACCGTACTGATCAGACGAAATCAAAATAACTTTGGCCTGTTGAATCTGGTCTTTGCAGATGAAGATTC
>CALKWT010000177.1 GCA_938003885.1 uncultured Balneolaceae bacterium
TTCAGAACCGGACGTTTCAACCCCGGCTTCTCCAACGAAATTACTGCTATTATGCTGAACACATTCATCAAATATCAGGGCTTGGAATTTTTCGGCCTCTATGAGAACTCTTCAGGAAAAGCTGTCAGCGAAGCGAGCAGACGTACCTTTAATCACTACGGTGCAGAGCTCATCTATCGAATCGGAGAACAGGAGGATTTCTATCTCGGCGGGCGCTATAATGCGGTTTCCGGCGAACTGAATGGCGGAGCAGATATCGATATCTCACGAATCAATATCGGCGGCGGATGGTTCATGACCAAGAACGTGCTGGCCAAAGCTGAATTTGTTTCACAGAAGTACAACGGCTTTGCCAATGACAGTATCTTCCATGATGGCAAGTTCAGCGGATTTGTCCTCGAAGCGGTAGTTAGTTTTTAATCCAACCCTAAACCACAGCAGAGGCCGGTTTACGGCCTCTGCGCATCAAAAATCCAACGATTATGTCTTACAGAAGAATTCTCTCAACCCTTCTATTATTCACACTCCTGGCTCTCCCTCTAATTGCACAACAAACCACGTTACAGCTGGAGGATGGAGCTGCCCTGCGTTTGGATGGGGACTCAAATGTTCGTAGCTGGGGAGCCGATGCGGAAACCGTGACCGGCACTCTCACCCTTCGTAATTCCGGAGACCTTCTCCTTGAGAACCTGACACCGGAATCTTTCGGTAGTCTCGAACTCGCTGTAGCTGTGGAGAGCCTCGATTCAGGTACACGTGGATTAAACAAAAATATGTACGATTATCTGGAGAGTAAACAGCATCCTGCAATTACATTTTCCCTTCGGGAAGTGACGGGTGTGGATATTGCGAACGGCACGGCAACAGTACATGCGAAAGGCGTGGTCAATGCCGCGGGACAGGATCATGAGATACTGATGGATGTCCTCGCTGAAGTCGTATCCCCGACTTCTATCCGCTTCACTGGAGAACAGGAAATGCTGATGTCCGATTTCGGAATCGATCCACCCACGGCAGTTTTTGGTACCGTGCGTTCTGCGGATGAGATCGTGATCCGGTTCGACGTGACGTTCTCAAATTAAACATTGCACAGAATTCCCTGCATATGCCATCCTATTTCCTGTTCTTCTGCCTGACAATGACCGCCATGATCTCCATGGCGGAATTGTCAATGGCACGTCAGACCTACTTTCATCCTGATAAAGCTCTTAGCTCTCTCCGGATTGAGGGGCGTTCCAATGTGAATGAATTTGAATGTATCTCTCAGACCTATTCGGGATCTGCTTCGGTCTACAGCCATGATCCCCCGGATCTGGACGAAAACCGGTTTCATGGGTCTATCTATCTGGAGGTGCGAATACAGGTCGACGGGTTCGAATGTGGCAGCAGACGGATGAACAGGGATCTGCAACAGGCATTGAAATCGGACCGCCACCCTGAAATTATTTTTCAGTATGAGAATGCTGAAATTCTTGAAGTACCTGCAACCAACGACGAACCCTATCGTCTCTTTGTAATGGGCACGCTGATGGCTGCCGGAGAGACCAGGGAGATCGGGTTCGAAGCGGAAGGCTACTATCTCGAAGATAGCCGTATGCGGGCAACGGGCCAAAGCGAAATAAGAATGACCGATTTCAATATTAAACCGCCCACTGCACTACTGGGGCTGGTTCAGGCGGAGGATGAGTTGACCGTACATTTTGATCTGATCACCTCCCGGCAGGCGTCAGCAAAATGATGGCAGAAACGCAGGGGGAGGAACGGAGAGCAGTCTGGTTTCACCACGACTGATGTGAATCAAAACCACTAAACATTGTGTGACATGATGGTCCCGCTAAAAAATATGATGGATGAGATTCGATCCGATACCAGTGGCTACAATACAGAACTGTGGCATTACCGGGTTTCAGGAAATATTCTTGAGTGGACTGTTCAACTCTCCTCCAGACGAGATCGCAAGGGGTACCGTACAGCGGTTATTTCTGCAGGTCAGGCGATCCGCACGCTCACAAGCAGATTGGAAGAGCTGGGACATTACACACTCATTCAGAGCTTTCCCAGCCTGGAACATCCTGAACTGGTCGCATCGGTCCGACTCTACGATACCTACGGAAGTGAAAAAGGGAAGTCTGCTGCCCAGACAGCTGCTGAATCGATCGGCAGCTGTACGGAGCTCCTTTCTCATCTGAAAAAGGTGGCTGCAAGCAACGAATTGAACTTTTTAAACGCTCCGGAAGAGCTGTCACTCAAAGATGATCCTGCCTGCCAATCTGCAGATTTCTATCTGCTGACTTCACGATTTGACAACCCCTTCTACTGGCTTAAAACCGGGTACTGGAGAGAAGAAGCCGCACTGATTCTCCGCAAATGCAGACTGGATTCCAGAATACTCCATACAGATATTACCACGTTCTACGACGGTATTCGTCACAGGGAGGGCCCCCTTCAGAACAGCTGTATACAGGCCGCTGTCTATCTCTGTCGTTCTCCTGAAGTTCAGGCACTCACCGTTCAATAGCTGATTCTATATTGATCTTGCCCAGCAGGGTTTTATGAACCGGGCACTTCTCTGATATCTCCAGCAGTTTTTCGAGCTGTTCGTCAGTCAGATCCCCTTTTACGATGATATCCTTTTCAATGTGATCGATCTTTGCATCCGGTTTATCGCACTCCCTGCAATCCTTGGCATGAGATTTAAAATGTCTCAATTCAACATAAATATCTTCCACAGGCCACTTTTTGCGATCCGCATACATCTTCAGTGTGATCACTGTACAGGAGCCCAGAGACATCAACAGATAATCGTACGGATCGGGTCCCTTCTCCCCTCCTCCCAGACTTTCCGGTTCATCCGCAATCAATTCATGATTGCCGGCAGTCATCACCGTTCTGTAGTTTTCCTTGCCGTGATGAATGTGAATGATTTTCATCTGAGTTGCCCTCCGGGTTATCGGTTCTTCTGTTCTATAGAACAGTGAATGTTTGATCAGGTTCCATCGCCAGGATGGTCTCTGCCATTAGTTTAATCAAATTATTTACATCTTCCATCGAAGCTGTCTCAACAGGGGAGTGCATGTAGCGCAGCGGCAGGGAAATCAGCGCACTGGGAATTCCCGTTCTTTGAAAAAAGATGCTGTCGGTATCGGTACCGGTGCGTATACTTGTCGCTTCATGCTGAATGGGTATCGACCTGGATTCTGCCGTCTCCTCAATCAGAGCGACCAGTGCAGGATGATTGGCACCCCCATGCTGTATAGAGGGCCCTTTTCCGAGTTTTATCGTCCCATGTTCCTTATTATCAATTCCTGGTGTGTCGGTAGCATGGGTTACATCCGTCACAATTGCTGCATCGGGCATATGCCGGTAACTCATCATGCGTGCCCCAAATCCGCCTACTTCTTCCTGAACCGCATTCAATGCCATCACATTCACTTTTAGTTGTCCGCGCTCCGATTTCAGCCGGCGCATTACCTGGGCAATCACAAAGCCTCCCACCCGGTTGTCCAGGGCACGTCCTGTAAAAATATCGTCATTCAGATAATCCAGCTCATCGGTATAAAGGGCCGGATCTCCCACCTGAACCAGTTCAAGAGCCTCCTTGCGACTCGTCACGCCGATATCGACATAGATATCTTTCCAGGAAGGCCGTTTCCCTCCGCCGTTTTTACTATCCTGTAGGTGAATGGCTGTATTTCCGATCACCCCGGAAACCTTCCCTCTCTTATTATAGATCGTCACCCGCTTTGCACGGGCGATGGTGGAATCACTGCCGCCCAACCTGTTCAGTGTAAGAAATCCATCGTCAGAAATATGCTGAACTACCATGCCTATTTCGTCGACATGCGCTTCAATCATGATGAGAGGAAGCGTAGAGTTGACATCCAGCTTTGCCACGGCCGATCCGTAGGCATCCGACTCCACTTTATCGGCATAGGCTGAGATATACTCTTTCCACACCTTCTGTCCCGCCGACTCATATCCTGTAGGGCTTGGGGTTGCAATCAGATTTTCAAGGAACTCTTTCGCTTCTCTGTCAAACATACTTTTTCGTTTCTGTCAAATTAATTAGAGGGTTGCAGCAATATAGTCAACCTTTATACTTTGCTGAATCCACCAAAGAACAAATCAGGGTACATTTCAATCGTGGCCAGTCTTCTGACTGCCTGCATAGTGGCGGAACACATCTTCAGATAATTCAGTATCCAGATTCCGTTATGACTATATTTATTATGTTATCAGCAATTCACAACATATAATTTTTCCGGGTATAAGAGAAATCATCCTTTTACCCGGCGGATATCGGGCCTATGGAATCATTACCAGTTGAGAGTCTGACAGTGTCAGTTAAAATGGGAGCTGCAATTGAGCAGATTACAACCAGAAAAGTTAATCCGGCTACATCACAAACAATAGTTGGAGATCGTGATTACCGGTCAGATCCAAAGTTCCGGGGCATTCTCAACGATACAGGTCAGCCGTTCCTGACCCCGAAGAAGAGAGAGTCACTCAACATATCCCCGATCATACCCTGAGATACAGAGAGCGGATAGTTTTATAATAATACCAAAATGAGTAAGTGAAGGTTCATGGTTAAAAGTTCACAATACAAAATTTTCAGCGACCCGGTTCACGGATTCATCACCATTCCGAAAGGTGTCATACTGAATCTGATCGATCACCCCTACATCCAGCGATTACGACGGATCCGACAGCTCGGGCTCGGTTATCTGGTCTTTCCAGCGGCCGAACACTCCCGTTTCTCTCACGCCATTGGAGCGATGGAGCTGGGACAGCGGGTATTGAAAAATCTGCGTGAGAAAAATGCCACCATCAGTGATGCCGAAGTAGAAGGCACGCTGATCGCTATACTGCTGCATGACGTGGGGCATGGCCCCCTCTCCCACACCCTGGAACACTCCTTAATTCGTGATTTTAATCACGAACAGATGAGCCTCAAGGTGATGGAAGCCCTGAATAGTGAGTTAGGCGGTGTACTGGAACTGGCCATCGCCATTTTCAGGGATCACCACCCTAAGAGGTTTCTCCATCAGCTGATCTCCTCTCAACTCGATATGGACCGGCTCGACTACCTGAAGCGAGATTCATTCTTTACCGGAGTTTATGAGGGGTCTGTGGGGATCAACCGAATCCTGAAAACGATGCGTGTTTTTAATGGAAATGTGGTGATTGAAAAAAAAGGAATTTACGCAGTTGAAAACTATATCCTCTCGCGACGACTGATGTACATGCAGGTCTATCTGCACAAAACCGTCCTGAGTGCCGATGCCCTGCTCCGAAAAATCATTCAGCGGGTTCAGATGCTTATGGCAGCCGGTGAAAACGTAGATGTTCCCTCCGTCCCGCTTGCATATTTTTTGAAAAACCGTCCGTCCGCAAAACGCATGATCACCAATGAGGTGATGCAGAACTACATCTCCCTGGATGACCACGACCTCTTCCTATCCATCAAAACGTGGGAAAAAAGCTCTGATCCTGTCCTAGCAGATCTCGCACACAGGTTCCTGAGCCGGAAACTCTTCCGGACCGTATTTTCAGGAGGCCAGGCAAGAGAAAACCTGAGGGAGGTTGTGCATCAGAAAACCAAGGTTTACCTGAAAAAGAGAGGCCTTCCTCACGATGATGAGACCATCCGTTACTACTACGATCTGGATGAGAGTTTCAGTGAGGCGTACAAATATGAACAGGAGAGTATCTGGATACTGGATGAGAATAACAAAGCTGTTGAGTTTTCAAAGGCGGCCGATACCAAACACATCATCGCTCTTACCAGACCTGTGGTAAAACCTTACCTGGTACATCTGAAGGAGATTGATTGAGTCTCCGATTCTTCCGGCAAACGTACGAAACGTTCTCAGGAAGATCATAGGCAGATCCGGGAAGTTACCACGGCCAAGGGTTACGGGCCCACCCGAACTGGCTGAGGAAGAAGGAAGGTTCTGCCATCCGGGCCTTGTTGGGTTACCCGGGAAATCGACGGGAGGTGCAGTTGCTGTCTCCTCTCACGCCCTGCGGTACTTTACAAAGGAGAGCTCTCCACGATCTTCTCTCTCTATCTCGATCCAGGTCGTCCCGATATCTTCGCGGTACTCCGGGAAAAAGGTATCCCCTTCATACTCTTGGGCAATTTCTGTGATGACCATCTCATCCGCCTGGCCGATTAGTTGTCGATAGATTTCAGCCCCGCCGATAATGTAGACAACTTCCTCGCCAGACAGAGCCTCCAACGCTTCCTGAATCGATGGAAAACTCTCTGTTCCGCTGTAGGTACGGGTTCGGCTCAGAACAATATTTCTACGGCCGGGAAGGGGCTTCTCATTGAGCTCCTCAAAGACCCCCCTGCCCATCAAAACAGGAGAGCCTATTGTAGTTTTTTTAAAAAATTTAAGATCCTCCGGATAGTACCAGGGAAGCGTTCCATCCTTGCCGATGACAAGGTTGGGATCGTGTGCAGCAACGATGACCAGTTTCATACAGCTACCGGAAAACGGATGACTGGATCCGGATCGTAATCAATGAGTTTAAAATCCTCAAAGTTCAACTCATCCAGCGGTTTATTTGCGATTTCCAGTGTTGGCAGTTTTTTGGGTTTCCGTGTGAGTTGCTCTTTCAATCCATCGATATGATTTTCATAAATATGAGCGTCTACAATGGTGTGGGCAAAGGTACCCGGGGTGAGGCCAACCTCTTGGGCAATTGCCATTGTGAGCGCAGCATAACAGGCCAGGTTAAAAGGGATACCCAGAGCGATATCCCCGGAGCGCTGAGTTAGATGGCAGTGTAATTTTCCGCCTGATACATTGAAAATATACATCAAATGACATGGTGGCAGGCCCATCTCTCCAAGAAGACCCGGATGCCAGGCCGAAACCACAATCCGTCGGCTGTCCGGGTTGGTTTTTAACAGATGAATCGCTTGCTGCACCTGATCGAACTCGTCATACTCCCACGCTTTCCCGTTATTCTCACCCAAAGGCTTATAGACTGAACCGTCTTTTGCCCGTGCCATGGGAAATCTTCTCCAGAGTACAGGATAGATCGGCCCGACATACCCCTCCTCATCTGCCCATGCATCCCAAATGTGCACATTATTTTCATCACGGAGCCACTTGATATGATCTTCCCCGCGTAAATACCACAACATCTCAATGATGGCAGACCGGAAAAAAACTTTTTTTGTGGTCAGAAGAGGAAAGCCTTCGGAGAGGTCTACTCTATAGAATTCAGCGAAATTAGAAAGAGTTCGTACACCTGTCCGGTTCTCTTTCCAAACTCCATGATCAAAAACATTCTGAACCAAATCCAAATATTGTCGCATATCCAAATCTTACTTTTAGAAATTAAAGTACCACTCCTTTCAATAAAAAGACAGCCGTCGAAAAATAGATGAAAATACCCGTAACATCCACGATAGTCGCTACAAAAGGGGCAGAGGTCACTGCGGGATCCAGGCCGATCTTCGACATGATAAAGGGAAGCATCGCGCCGCTGAGATTCCCAAAAAGCACCACTCCTACCAGGCTGGTGCCTACCGTCAATGCCTGCATCATGAGGGCATACGTGAAAGGATCTCCCCGCATCATCATCCATAAAGCGATGACAATAGTACCCATAATCCCAAGAATCGAACCCAACAGAAGTCCGGAGATCAATTCCCTTTTAAGGACGGTTAACCAATCATTCAGTTTCAGATCGTTGGTGGAGATCGAGCGAATGACCAGGGTAGCAGCCTGGGAACCGGAGTTCCCTCCACTGGAGATAATCATCGGGATGAAGAGGGCCAATATGGCAGCCATCGCCAGGGTATCCTCGTAGCTGGCCATGGCAGTCACAGTAAACATCTGCCCCAGAAAGAGTAAAATCAGCCAACCCACCCTCTTCTGAACCATTTCTCCGATATTGGTTTCTGTATAGGACTTATCCAGAGCGCTCATACCGGCCATCAGATGCATATCTTCAGTCGTCTCTTCTTCTGCAACGTCCAGAATGTCATCCACGGTCACAATCCCAACCAGTATCCCACCGGAGTCCACAACCGGCAGTGCAATGCGGTCATACTTACTAAGCATCCAGACCGCTTCTTCCTGATCATCAAAGGCACTCAGGGCAACAAAGGTGTTGTCCATTATATCTGAAATAAGCGTGTCGGGTTCAGCCAGAATCAACTGATTCAGACGAAGGTCATCAATCAGCTTTTCATTCTTGTCTGTTACATAAATAACGTTGACCGTCTCTGCTGTGCGGCCAAATCTCCGGATATGTTCAAAGCTTTTGGCGACCGTCCAGTGCTGCTTGATTCGAACATAATTGGTGGTCATCAGCCTTCCCACGCTCTCGGCCGGATATCCAAGCAGGCGCCGTACCTGAGCCACATCGTCCGGTGCAAGAGAGTTCAGTACCTTTTGTGTGAGATCTCCCGGAAGCTCCTCAAACAGTGCCACCCTTTCGTCCGGTTCCAGGTTGCTCATGACATCACTGAGCTGTTGTCTGGAAAAGACCTCCAGAAGTTCCACTCCCTTGGCTGAACTGAGATAGGAAAATACGTCAGCCGCTTTGCTTTTCTTTAAGAGCCGAAAGATTACTACAGCAACCTCAGGTTCCAGCTCTTCCAGCAACTCCGACACATCCACCGCAGGTACATCCTCAAGAACCTCCTTAATGGTAACCCATTCTTTGTTCTCAATGAGTTCGTCCAGTTCAGGTTTGAGCAAATGTGCTATCATAAGGCCTCTATTTAAAAGTTAGGCAGTTCTGTCAGCGGTTCTATTAAATCAAAGCAATTTATCAAAAAAAATGATCTGGAACAGAGCCTATTCAGAAAGACCCAACGTAACTACTTATTTAACAAGATCTTTTCCCGAAAACATTTGTTATCGGGATATCTGAATACGTTATTAACTGCTATACAGGGTCTACTGGACGCCCAGAAGGATCAGGGCTTCACGGGCAGCCTGCTGTTCCGCTCTCTTTTTGCTCTTACCACTGCCTACTCCCATTTGGTTGCCATTGATAAATACACCCACAGTGAAGATCTTGTCATGTCCCGGACCGCTTTCGGAGAGGATAGTATAGGTGGGAAGTTCCCATTTTTCCGATTGAGAATACTCCATTAACAAGCTTTTATAGTTGTCAACGTGATTTACAAGAGAATCAAAATCGAGATGCTTTTCCAGGGTGGACTGTACAAAGTCATACGCCGAGGAGTAACCACCTGAAATATAGATGGCAGCCACAAGAGCTTCAAAAAGATCGGAAAGTACACTTTTCGAGAGTTCAATTCCCTGCCCGGAAACTTTCTCTCCCACTTCCAGAAACCTGTTGATCTCCAGTTTTTTGGCGAGTTCGTAGAGGGTATCCCCCCGGACAATTTTCGCCCTTAATTTGGTGAGAAACCCTTCATCTTTACGGGGATATTTATCAAAAAGAATCTCAGTAATAATTAGATCCAGTACAGCATCCCCCAGAAACTCCAGGCGTTCGTAGGTCTCATGACTCTGATACGTTTCATGATCCACTATGGAACGATGGCGAAGGGCCCTTTTAAAAAGGGCTTGATATTCTTTGGGAATATCATACCCGATCTGATTACCGAGAGCAGTGATCCGGCTGGAAGGCTCAGTATCCTCAGTTTCTGGCTTGAGGCCAAACCAACGGATGAGCCGGCTGATCATCTCCTAATTCTCAAATTTTTTGAAAACCAGTGTCGTATTGTGCCCTCCAAATCCAAATGCATTATTCATTGCATAGGTAATATCCCTCTCCACAGGCTCATTGGGTGTATAGTTCAAATCACACTCAGGGTCCGGGGTATCCTGGTTGATGGTAGGTGGAATGGTACTATGATGAATGGCCAGCACCGTCGCTACCGACTCTGCAGCTCCAGCTGCACCCAGCATATGGCCTGTCATCGATTTGGTAGAGTTCAGGTTCATTTTGTAGGCGTGATCCCCAAACACCCGTTTAATGGAGTTGGTTTCCGCAATATCACCCAACGGTGTGGAGGTGCCGTGCATATTGATGTGATCGACATCTTCCGGCTTAATGCCTGCCATTTTGAGGGCGTTGGTGAGAGCCAGGTAGACACCATTGCCATCGGGATCCGGTGCGGTAATATGGTGAGCATCCGCAGAGAATCCATAACCTGTAATTTCACCATAAATCGTCGCTCCCCTCTCCAGTGCGGAGTCAAGGGATTCCAGAAACATCATTGCTGCGCCTTCTCCGAGTACAAACCCGTCCCTGTCTTTATCAAAAGGACGTGAGGCACGTTCAGGCTCTTCATTTCTTCTGGACAGGGCCCGCATAGATGAGAATCCGGCCACTCCAATTCTCCAGACCGGAGATTCGGTACCGCCGCATATCGCCATATCGGATTGTCCATACCGGATGGAGTCATACGCCAGCCCGATATTATGGGAACCGGTTGCACAAGCGGATACGGCACAGAAATTAGGGCCTCTGAAACCGTATTTGATCGAAATCTGACCTGCCGGCATATCCGGAATCAACATAGGAATAAAGAAGGGATTCACACCCCTGGCTCCATGTTCATGAAGGGAGACCGACTGTTCGTAAAAGGTAGTCATACCTCCGATGCCGGTTCCCACAATCACAGCCACCCTGTCTTTGTTGACTTTGTCCTGATCAATTTTGCTGTCCCGGATCGCCTCATCTGCCGCAATGATGGCATATTGAGTGACCGGGTCAAGCCTTCTTGCCTCTTTTCTATCGAAATAATCGTTAGAATCGTAGTCTTCTATCTGACCGGCAAATTTAGTCGGTAAATCTTCCGTATCGAAATGTGTGATGGGTCTGACCCCGCTCTTACCAGATACAAGACCATTCCAGAATTCAGGAGCGGTCTTGCCAACCGGCGTCAGCGCACCAATTCCGGTAATTACTACTCTTCTTTCGGCCATAATAGAAACTACTTATTTACTCGGTGGGTTTAAAAAAATACGATTTAAGATTTTTCAGAGATATATTTAATAGCATCTCCGACTGTCGCAATATTTTCAGCATCTTCATCAGGAATGCTCATATCGAATTCTTTTTCGAATTCCATAATAAGTTCCACGGTATCCAAAGAGTCTGCTCCCAGGTCGTTTGTAAAATTAGCATCAGCGACAACCTCGGACTCATCTACTCCAAGCTTATCTACGATGATTGATTTGATTTTTGCTTCTACATCTTGTGACATGTTTAGACCTTAAGTTTAATTATGGGTTTAATATATTTAAATGAACTCCGTAAAAGAACAGTAGAAAATACAACTTCTGATCGTAAAATAATACGATATTCTCTATTCCCTTCCGGAGGGTACTACATAGCCATTCCGCCATCTACCCTGATTACCTCTCCTGTAATGTAGGAGCTGAGATCCGAGGCAAGAAATGCAACAACATTCGATACTTCATCCGCTTCACCTGCCCGTCCCAGCGGGGTTTCGCTTTTAATGGAATTCAAAATTTTCTCATTCAGCTGATCGGTCATTTCGGTTGTAATATAGCCGGGAGCTACCACGTTTGCACGAATATTTCTGCTGCCGAGTTCTTTGGCAAAAGATTTGGTAAATCCGATAATTCCAGCTTTCGATGCAGCGTAGTTACACTGGCCTGCATTTCCGCTGATACCGATCACAGAACTGATATTGATAATAGACCCGCCACGTGCACGCATCATCGGCTTGGTGGCTGCCTTGGAATAATTAAAAACACTCTTCAGGTTGGTACTGATTACATCATCCCAGGATTTTTCATCCATTCGTAAAATAAGATTGTCACGAGTAATCCCGGCGTTATTGACGAGTACATCCAGGGATCCCCAATTATCCATCACATCCGATATCACTTCTTCCGCTTTCCCGAAGTCCACGGCATCTGCCTGATATGAAGTCGCTTTTACACCTTTCGTTTCAAGCTCACGTACAACTTCATCAGCGGCCTCTTTTGAACGTGAGTAGGTAATCGCCACATTTGCACCTAACTGGGCAAATTTCAGGGCGATCGCCTTTCCAATTCCACGGCTTCCGCCGGTTACCAGACAGTTCTTCTTTTTTAAATCCATTGTTTAATCTGATTATTATTGATAACCGTTAATTTCAACCTGATCCACAGTACGCTTGACGAGTCCCTGCAGGACGGAACCGGGACCGATTTCCGTGAACTCCAGGGCTCCATTTTTTTTCATGTTCTGAAGGGTCTGTGTCCAGCGGACAGGGCTGATCAACTGCTTTAATACCAAATCTTTAAGTTTCTCACCCTCTCTTTCCGCCTCTGCCGTTACATTGCAGTACACATCGACCTGTGCATCTTTAAAATGTAAATTCTCCAGCGCCGCTCTGAACCCTTCATAGGCAGACTCCATCAACGGGGAGTGAAAAGCGCCCCCTACAGGGAGTAATCTGGCCAGGCGGCTGCCCCTCTGCTTTGCAAGTTCGACAGCCTTCTCCACACCTTCGATATCGCCGGATATCACCAGTTGGCCGGGACAGTTGTAATTGGCGGGTACCACCGGTTTACCAGTCGTTGAGGCCGCCTCTTCACAAATCTCCTCCACCAGCTGATCTTCTAACCCGATTATGGCTGCCATGGTTCCCGGTTTCGCTTCACCCGCCTCCTGCATCAGTTCACCTCGCCGGACAACCAGGCCCAGTGCAGATTCAAAGGAGAGTACACCGGCGGCAGCAAGAGCGGTAAATTCACCCAGGCTGTGGCCGGCTACCAGATCCGGCTTGATCTGCAATGTCCTGAATAGTGCATAGGAGTGCAGAAAAATGGCAGGCTGGGTATAACGGGTCTGGACGAGTCGGTCGGAAGGTCCATTAAACATCAGATCCGACAGGGAATAACCGAGCAGCTGGTCCGCTTCATCAACCAGGCTTCTGAAGAGATCGTTCTCTTGGTAATGATTTTCACCCATCCCGGTTTTTTGAGAACCCTGTCCGGGAAACATCAATACTTTCATACTATCAGTCAGCTTATTTAGTCCATTCCAGGTAGAGTGCACCCCATGTCAGCCCTCCTCCAAACGCGGAGAGAATCAGCTTGTCACCCTTTTTCAATTGATCCTTCCAGTCCGACAGACAGAGCGGAATGGTCGCAGCAGTCGTATTACCATACTTGTCTATATTGACCATCACTTTATCTGTGCTCAGGCCCATTCGCCGGGCAGTGGCATTGATAATTCTCAGGTTTGCCTGATGAGGAACCAGCCAGGCGATATCATCCCCGGTCAGCTTGTTACGCTCCATAATTTCCAGAGATACATCAGCCATCCCTTCCGTCGCTTTCTTGAATACGGCCCTTCCGTCCTGCCGGATAGAGTGATCTCTGTTCCGGACAGTTTCTTCGGTTGCCGGATTCAGACTCCCTCCGGCGGGCTGATAGAGCATACACTCTTCATCGCCATCGGTATAGTGAACATAATCAATTATTCCACCCGTATCCCCGGCTTCCAAAACCACGGCACCCGCTGCATCTCCGAATAATATACAGGTTGTCCGGTCGGTGTAGTCTATGATGGAACTCATTTTGTCAGCTCCGATCACAAGAACTTTCCGTGATCTCCCCGACTCAATCATGGTACCAGCCGTAGAGAGAGCGAACAGAAAACCTGAGCAGGCAGCAGAAAGATCGAAGGCGTACGCCTTTGTTGCACCGATTTTCTTCTGAACCAACGCTGCAGTAGCAGGAAAGATATAATCAGGGGTAACCGTGGCAACGATAATGGCATCCAGCTCCTCCGCACCGATACCGGCGTCTTCCAGAGCTTTTTCTGCAGCTTTGGCCGCCATATAGGAAGTGGCCTTGTCGAGATCCTTCAGGATTCTTCTTTCAACAATACCGGTTCTGCTTCGGATCCACTCATCGTTGGTATCAACCAGGGTCTCCAGTTCTTTGTTTGTCAGAATATAGTCAGGCACATAGTGTCCTACACCCGTTATGTGCGCTCTAGTTAAACTCATTGTAAATGTTTTATTATGGATTCAGTGAAGCTACGATTTTGCGGTTGATCTCATTTTCAATACAGTTAACCGCATTATGAATCATATTAGAAATAGCAACCGGAGAGCTGCTGCCATGGCCCACCAGGCTCATACCGTTGACTCCAAGAAAAGGAATTCCCCCGACATGCTCGTAGTTAAATGGTTTCATCGTCTCTGTGATGACCCGGTATACAAGTTTTTGTGACTCTTCATCCAGACCCTCCTTCTTCATCGTTTTGGGAAGCAGATTCCGAAGAATTTCAGGAATGGATTCTCCAAATTTCAGCAGGACATTTCCAGCAAAACCGTCACAGAGATAAATATCCGTTTTCCCCAAAAGGATATCACCACCTTCGATATTCCCTGTGAACGTTTCAAATTCTTCTTGCAGCAACCTGTATACTTCCTTATGCAGGTCCATTCCTTTTTCCGGCTCTTCACCTACATTCAGAAGCCCGATAGTGGGTGCACTGATTCCCATAACTTCCGTTGCAAAGATACTACTCATCACTGCAAATTGATGGTACATCTGTGGTTTGAGCTCCAGGTTGGCACCTGCATCCACCAGAAGACTGATTCCTTTTAATGTGGGGTAGGTCGCTGCGATGGTGGGCCGTATCACTCCCTCCAGTTTGCCCAGAAGGAAAATGGAGGCTGCCAACAGCGCACCTGTATTACCTGCACTTACAAATGCGTCAACTTCGCCTTTTTTGTAAGCAGATAATCCAATCGTGATCGAAGAATTGGTTTTGGTTTTTACAGCTGATGCAGGTGATTCCCGCATTCCGATAATCTCGGGCGCATGTAGTATACGAATACGATCTTCATCATATTCGTGTTTGGACAGCTCTTCAGTGATAAGCTCCTCCGGACCCACCAGAACGATTTCCAGTGAGCTATTTTCACCAAGTGACCGGATTGCACCTTCTACCGGATTATGCGGGTAGTGATCTCCTCCAACTGCATCAACTGCAATGATCATAAATAAACCTTTTATTAATTAGCGGTGTTTACTACCTGGCGGCCCCGGTAATATCCGCACTCCATACACACATGATGGTATTTATGCATTGCACCACAATTTGTACACTCGGCCAGAGGAATCTCCTTCAATGCATGGTGTGAGCGCCTTTTATCTCTGCGTGCCTTGGATGTTTTTCGTTTAGGATGTGCCATTTTTTACTTTATTTGCTTGAGTTTTTTCAATGCTGCCCACCTTGGATCAATCTGATCCCCACCTGATGAGGGCGGGCCGTATGTTTTCATATCAAAATCGATAATATTTCCCGATTCATCCAGATAATCGGGATGAACGTTTTTAATTGGAATCTGTAGTATGATGGTATCCGCTACTTCTTTCCTGATGTCCAGAACAGGGTCTTGCGCTGAAATCTGCCTGATCGCACTTTTCTCGGATTCAGACTCTTCCACAGGACCGGGTTCGTACAGAAGATGATAGGAGCCTTCTACATGCTTGTCAAACTTCCGGAGCGAACGGTCACACACAAGGGTTACCAAAACTGTTACATTAAACTTAAGTTCAATAAATTGATCTGTACGGTAAAATCGCACGGACAGATCCCCGCTCTTCAGTTCCAACTCACCTTCGAAGGGTACGTCGTCGGGGGCCAGAGAAATATCCCGGAAGCTTTCTCCCTCAGGTATTTCCTGTAAATTGAATTTTAGTTTTTCTAATTCCACAATAGCTTTAAAAGATAGAAATGTTTCCAGATCTATGCAATTTAATTGAATAACCCGTACAACCGCTGCTCAATGAGCTGGATCACCTTTCCAAGATCTTCCTGGTTGTTGACGAAGTCGAGATCATCGGTATCTATGATAAGCTTTTCTTTATCATAGCTTTCAATCCACTCTTCATAGAGTGTGTTCAAACGTTCCAGGTATTCAATTCTTATGGAACTTTCATACTCCCTGCCCCTCTTCTGTATCTGACGGACCAGCGTCGGAACTTCCGCCCGCAGATAGATGAGCAGATCAGGAGCCTGCAGATAGCCCGCCATGACTTCAAACAGGGAAGAGTAGTTCTTGTAATCCCGGTCACTCATCAAGCCCATCTGATGGAGGTTTTTTGCAAAAATCTCTACATCCTCATAGATCGTCCGGTCCTGTATGATGCTCTGATCCCGTTTCATCAACACCTTCTGATTCTTAAACCTGCTGGTGAGGAAATAGATCTGAAGGTTGAAACTCCATCTTCGCATATCGTCGTAAAAATCCGACAGATAGGGATTCCCTTCCACCGATTCATAATAGGTTTCCCATCCAAAACTTTTCCCCAGCAGGGAGGTCAGTGAGGATTTGCCTGCACCTATATTGCCTGCGATGGCTATGTATCTTTTCTTTTCCATTTCAGATCGAATGTTATCTGCCAAGCAGTTTGTACATCGCTTTTTTGTAGTTCTCCACACCGGGCTGATCAAAGGGATTGACCCCCAGCATATTTACGTAAACAGCTGTAAAAAGCTCATAAAAGTAGATGAGTTCACCCAATGTACCCGCCGTCAGACGATCCAATATGATTCTGATTACGGGAACCCCCCCCTCGTGGTGAGCCGAGGCTGTACCTTCGAGTGCATTTTTATTGATTTCATGAATAGATTTTCCCGCAACATATGAGAGTCCATCCTCATCCAGCTCTTCTTTCTCCGGTACTTTCATTTCAGATTGGGGCGTGTCCACTTCGATAATCGTCTCTATCAAATTTCTGCGGCCATCCTGTATCAGCTGGCCGATACTGTGAAGATCGGTCGTAAACCGGGCGTTTGCCGGGAACAGCCCCTTCCTGTCTTTCCCCTCGCTCTCGCCGAGCAGCTGCTGAGTCCAGGCAAGAAATCCTGAGAGCTCGGGCTCAAAAGAGCTCAGAACATCAATATCATATCCATGGTCATGGAAATAGGCACGAATTGCAGCATACTCGAGAATCCGGCCGGGGTCTTTTCCGGAGAGATTAAATTCGGAGACCGCGCCTTCGAGCAACGCCCGGATGTCGACACCTGCCACAGCAATCGGGAGCAGGCCTGCTGGAGTCAGAACAGAAAATCGCCCTCCTACATCATCCGGAATAATATATTTCTGGTAGCCTTCCTTACGAACTACCTCATTGAGTACGCCTCCTTTCGGGCCGGTTGTAGCGGTGATCCGAGCCCGGGCATCATCATAAACCTCGTGCATCCAGTTCCGGATGGTCCGGAAAGCTACAGCAGTCTCAAGCGTACTGCCCGATTTCGAAATCACATTCAGGTAAACACTCTTGGGGCTGCCGTCTTCACGCGGCTCGGCGAGGTATTCCAGCAGCTCATCCAGATACCTGCTTCCCATATGGTGGCCTGCGAAGATGATCTCCGGCCCCCTTTTTTTAAAGATCGGATTCAGTGCCTGGATCACCGCCATGGAACCGGTATAAGATCCGCCAATTCCGCAGACAATAAAAATATCGGCATGGGCACGAATGCGTTCCGCATGACTCACTATCTTATCAATCTCAGTATAATCCGGCTCCTCCGGAATTGCATTCCAGCCCAGCCATTCACTCCCTCTTACTGTTTTCGTGGATATCTGCTGCAGAGAATTCCGAGCGGCCTCCAACTGTTTTTTATAGGTGCTGTCAGGGATAAACGTGCGCGCTCGTTCTGTATTTATTGAAATCATGAATGAAGATCTATCTTAGTACTTTTGAAAGTTCAACAAGGTCGAAATTTATCTCTTTTTTTCGACCAAATGTCATTTTAAGAGGGGTTATTTTAGCCCGGTGATTTACCACGCCCACCATAACCTGGGAGTGTCCTTCGTGGATCGCCTGAACAGCCTCGAAACCGAGCCTGCTGGCCAGCACCCTGTCGTGAGCGGTGGGACTGCCTCCTCTTTGAATATGCCCCAGAATAGAAACTCTCATATCGTACTTTTTAAAATCATCTCCCAGCTGTTCTGACAACTTTAACGCACCTCCGGTCTCATCCCCCTCAGCCACTACCACCAGTGTACTCCGTCGATGGCTGCTCAGAATTTCCTTTAATGTACTTTTGATCTGATCAATATTTTTTAAGGTCTCCGGCAATAAAATCAATTCAGCACCACTAGCGATCCCTGTTTCAAGCGCGATGAACCCGGAATCGCGTCCCATCACCTCAATCAGAAAAAGGCGGTCGTGGGCATCCGCGGTATCACGGATCTTATCAATCGCATCCATTGCTGTATTCAGAGCTGTGTCGTAACCAATGGTTTCATCTGTCCCGATAAGATCATTATCGATGGTTGCGGGGACTCCTACAACGATGACATCGTGCTCCTGTGAAAAGAGAGTGGCCCCCTGGAAGGTACCGTCTCCGCCAATCACAATCAGGGCTTCAATACCCTTTTCCTTAAGCTGACGAGCGGCCTCGGCCCTGCCTTCCTCATTCAGGAACTCCTGCGAACGCGCCGATTTCAGTATGGTACCTCCCGTCTGAATAATTCCGGACATGTCCGAAGAACTCAGCTCTATAAAATCCCCCTCAATCAGCCCTTTAAATCCAAAACGAACTCCTGCAACTGAATAGTTGAAATGGATAGCGGAACGAACGACTGCACGAACGGCTGCATTCATACCCGGAGAGTCACCTCCACTGGTGAGTACTGCAATTTTCTTCAAAATAGATCCAAATTTATTGATGTTGTCGTTATGTTGATAAATCAAATATGGGTAAACTAATCAGCCCTTCCCCTTTGCGCAAATTATTAATCAGTATAATTTGTACTTTTACACCGGATGATCTTTTTAATAAATTTCAAATTCTACTTAATGACACACGAGGCAACGATTGAAAACCGTTCCGTAGCGGTTCAAAGCAGTTCTTTACAGCAGGTTACCGAACCCGTGCAGGAGAGTCTGGCGGTTTTCAGGGACTTTTTTAAGAAAGAGGTTTCCAGCGATGTCTGGCTGCTGGACCGGATCATCCATTACCTGCTTCGCCAGAAAGGCAAGGAAATTCGCCCTACCCTTGTCTTTATGACTGCCAGAATGTTTGGAGAGGTAGATCATAGAAGCTATGTCGGAGCCACGATGATTGAGCTGCTGCATACGGCCACGCTGATACATGACGATGTGGTGGATGAAGCGGATATGCGGCGGGGTTTTCTCAGTATCAATAAAATCTGGAATAACAAAGCGGGAGTCCTTCTGGGTGATTTTCTGCTCTCAAAAGGATTGCTTATCGCACTGGATCATCAGGAACATCAACTTCTGAGTGTGCTATCTGATGCTGTGAAGAAGATGAGTGAGGGGGAACTCCGGCAGTTAAAAACCTCCAACCTCTTTAATATGACAGAAGAGAGGTATTTCCAGATCATCTCGGAAAAAACGGCCAGCCTCATCTCGGCATGTTGCCAATGCGGAGCCATCGCTGCTACAGACAACAAAGAGGCGATCTCAACCATGGCAGAGATCGGTATGGATATCGGCATCGCTTTTCAAATAAAGGATGACCTTTTTGATTATGGGTTGGCGGATATTGGAAAACCGAAGAGAAATGATATTAAAGAGCGAAAAGTGACCCTCCCACTGATCTATGCGCTTAATCACGCTTCCGCTACAGAGAAGCTTCATATCCGGAGACTGATGAAAAAAAGAAATAAATCTTCCAGGGATATCGATCGAATCGTCTCTTTTGTCTATGAAAAAAATGGACTGGCCCTCGCTGAAGAGAAAATGAACGAGTTTACCGGCAGAGCGATCTCGCTCCTGCATACCCTTCCGGCAGAAAGAGGAATCGAGGATTTTGAATCGCTCATAAACTTCATTGTAACGCGCAAGAAATAGTCCCGCTAAGCCGTAACGCAACAGGTCTAGTACAGCTAAGAATTGGTTATACTCGAGAAGCAGATCATGCATCTTTTTATTTCGGATGTCCATTTGGGGGCTTTTAAACAGGCAAAGGAGCTTCAGATTCAGAATGATCTGAGTGCACTGATCGGCTGGTGCCGTTTGAAAGGTGTCAGGCTGCACGTTTTGGGGGATCTGTTTGACTACTGGATGGAAACTGAACATTATATCCCTCCGCTGGGAGAGCAGATTCTCTCCGATTTTAAAAGGTATCATGAAGAGGTGGGCCCCACCCTCTATTTTACAGGAAACCACGACTGCTGGACCCTCGGCCACCTGGCTGAATGCGGATTCAGGGTCCATGCCGAACCAAAAGTGATTCCGGTCGGCAATAAAAAGATACTTCTTTTCCATGGCGACGGGGCGGAAAGTCTTGGCACCCGTTTCAGGCGCCCC
This sequence comes from uncultured Balneolaceae bacterium, assembly GCA_938003885.1. GTDB lineage: Bacteria > Bacteroidota > Rhodothermia > Balneolales > Balneolaceae > Rhodohalobacter. Next base: position 20,280 of record CALKWT010000177.1, read on the forward strand.
CTCCTGCACAGGGTATTGCGCAATCCTGCCTTTGTTGAACTCTACCGCTTCTTGTTTACAGGACAGCAGGCCAATGCCATCATGAAAAAGTTTTCAGCCTTTACCAGAGATCCTCACGACAGGAACCCTGAAAAGCTGGACAGGTGGGCCGGATTGCTCCTGAAAGAGATGGCTATTGATGCCGTGATCGCAGGTCACGACCACGTTCCGCGGTCTGAAACATTTTACAGAAAACCTTATATTAATTGCGGTGCTTTCTTTTCGGACAGAACACTCGCCCGATACAAGAATGGTACGTTTGATCTCGTTATATGGAATAGCGAGAGCCACAGGCTTGAAAAATTTAACCCGCCCCTACGGAATGGGGTAATCCACTGAGTGCTTCATGAGCAAGGATAATAACGTCGATATGGATCGTTATTTTAACGATCCCGAGTATCGGAAGGAGATTGCCAATACAAAGAAAAAACGGCCCTTGATTCCTCCGAAATATAAGAAGATTGCCCTCGGTACGGCTATTGCCCTCCTTATTGCTATCGTGGGTTTTGTCATCTATCTGTTCCAGGGCCTCCCCTCTATTGAGGAGCTTGAGAACCCACGCACAGCGATCGCTTCGGAGGTGAGGAGCCGTGACGGGGCTGTACTGGACCGTTACTTTATCGAAAACAGAACACATGTTTCGGTAGACCAAATCTCCCCCAATGTTCTTAACGCCCTGATCGCAACCGAAGACCATCGGTTTTTCAACCACTGGGGAGTAGATACGCAGAGTCTCATGCGCCTCCCCTACTACTGGATTCAACAACGATTTCAGGGTGGTTCGACGATCAGCCAGCAGCTCGCCCGGAATCTCTATCGAAAGATCGGATTTGATGTTTCTATTACCAGAAAGCTTCGTGAAATGATCACCGCGGTGCAGATTGAGCACAACTACACCAAACAGGAAATCCTGGAGATGTACCTGAATACGGTGGAGTTCAGCAACAGCGCCTTTGGTATCGAATCGGCCGCACGTACCCATTATGGCAAACCGGCAGCAGACCTGGATCTTCTGGAGGCGGCCACGCTCATCGGACAACTTCGGGCCGTCTACTACTACAACCCCAGAATCTTTCCGGAGCGGGCTAAAAATCGCAGGAATACCGTTCTCAGCCTGATGGCCCAGCACGGATTTATTACAGATGAACAGTATGCCGTCGCACAGGCAGAAGAGGTGACACTCAACTATCACCCCCCTTCCAGATCGGGGAGAGAAAGTCGCTATTTCGGGGAATATATACGGCAGCAGGTCAGTGACTGGACAGAAGAGAACGGATTTGATCTCTACTCCGACGGCCTGGTCATTTATACCACCATCGATTCCCGGCTGCAGCGGCATGCCGAGAAAGCAGTGCAGGATAAGATCACCGAATTCCAGGAACGGTTCGAACAGGAATGGACGTCATCGGGCGGCGATTATATGGACAGGCTGTGGAACTCCTACCCCGATTTCCTTCCCAGCTTTATCCGCGACACCGACCGGTACAGAAACAGCTTCAGTGAGCTGGATACCGATCAGGAGTCTGTGGTGATGGAACATCTGATGGCGGACGAAGCATTTGTAGATTCTGTCAAGAGATCACGCACAAAACTCCAGGCCAGTTTCACTGCCCTCGATCCGTCCAACGGAAACATCCTGGCCTGGGTGGGTGGTATTGATTACGGAACCCAGCAGTTTGATCACGTGCATCAGTCCAGGCGCCAGGCCGGGTCCACGTTCAAACCTTTTGTCTATGCCGTTGCTATTGATAACGGCTACATGCCCTACCATAAATTTTCAAAGTATCCGATTAGCTTTATCGAAGCGAGTGGACGGATGTGGAGCCCGAAGGATCCTTCGGTACCCGAGGGGCCTGAAATGGTGCCTCTTCGTGAAGCGCTCGCACGAAGCCTGAACAATGTGACAGTCAGGCTGCTCCCGGAGATCGCCGGCGCCCCTGGCACAAACCGTGCATCCGACCTGGAACCGGCAGCACGCCTGATCAAAAACATGGCCCAAAATCTGGGAATCGATCTATCAAATTATCCTGACTATCCCTCCATTGCCCTTGGAACAGCAGAGGTGTCACTTCTGGAACTAGTCAGCGCCTACACAACGTTTGTAAACCAGGGGGTTCACATCGAACCCAACGCCATCACACGAATAGAAGACAAAGAGGGGAATGTGCTTGTGGAATATTTCCCGGAATACCGACAGGAAGCGATCAGTCCTGAAACGGCATACATGATGGTGGATATGATGAGAGGGGTAATCCGGGGTGGTGAAAACTATCATGGTACAGGTGTACGCCTGCGGAATCAGTTCAACATCCAGCAAGATATTGCAGGGAAGACCGGAACCACCCAAAACTCCGCTGATAACTGGTTTGTGGCGATGATGCCGCATATTGTCATGGGATCCTGGGTAGGTGGGGAAGATCGCAGAATCCGCTTTCCAACCAACAGCCCTGGCAGTATTGGGCAGGGTGCACGTACCGCACTGCCGATCGTGGGTGAGTTTATTACCAATGCCACCTCCGATCCCGATACTCCATGGAGTTACGACGCATTTACCCCCCCACCGGGATTTGTTATGCCGGAAGATCCGGAATACACGCGTAGCTCACCACAGCGCAGAGGCAGGATCGGATGGTAGCAGCTAAATGGCTTTGTCCGGCTGGCCCGGGAGGGATCTTCTCTGCGGGCCTTTTTTTCAACACACGACGCAACCCTTATATATAACCAGTCCATATAAGCAGAGGAAAGAAAAATTTAGCAAAACAGTTCAACTTTGCCATAAAGAACTGCTATATTCCGACCTAACTTCATTTTTCAACCCATTCAGGTTTTTTCCGGGAATGACAAAATAGTTTAACGGATGTTTGAACAGTATCTGCCAATTTTTGTACTACTGGGGATAGCTATATTTCTGGCTATCGTACTGGCAACCCTTTCCAGAATTATCGGCCCTTACCGGCCCAACAAAATAAAACTGATGCCCTACGAGAGTGGTATGGATCCCGTGGGACAGGCCAAAGAGCGCTATTCCATCGCTTTCTACCTGGTAGCCATGGAGTTCATCGTGTTTGACCTGGAGGTGGTCTTTATCTACCCCTGGGCGGTCCGGTTTATGGAACACAGTGCTGGCACATTTTTCGCCATGTTTATTTTCATCATCATCCTTTTCATCGGGCTGGTCTACACGCTCAGGAAGGGGACACTGGATTGGGACGTGAAAAACTTTAAATACGATACTATAAAGGAGTTATAATGAGTTTAGACGGCGCACTAGAACAAGGTTTCCTGACTACTAAACTGGATGCACTCACCAACTGGGCCCGCGCCAATGCAGCGTGGCCCATGCCGATGGGACTGGCATGCTGTGCCATTGAAATGATGGCTTTTGCCGGCCCGCGATACGATGCTGCCCGTTTTGGGTCGGAAGTGATGAGATTTTCACCCAGACAGTCAGATGTCATGCTTGTAGCCGGTTGGTGTACTTACAAAATGTCACACGCCATCCGTAGAATCTGGGATCAGATGCCGGACCCCAAGTGGTGTATCGCCATGGGTGCCTGCGCTTCTACCGGTGGAATGCACCGCTGTTATGGTGTGGTTCAGGGTGTGGATAATTTTATCCCTGTGGATGCATATATTTCAGGATGTCCGCCCCGGCCGGATGTGGTATTGAATGCCATCATGACTATTCAGGAAAAAATCAAAACGAAACACTCGATAACGCTGGACACCTAGAGAATGATGAATGAAAAGCAGAGTGAAGTAATACGGCAAACCATCGACTCCCTTACAGAGAAGTTTGAGACGGCTATTGTAGATGTCTACCAATCCACTGGAGACACCTTTATCCTGGTCTCAGCAGAGCAGCTCCTGCCGATCGCCAACTTTCTGAAGGAGGAGCTTGATTACACCTTTCTTTCGGATGTATTCGGTATTGACCGCTATACATCGGATGACCGTTTTGAGGTGGTATATAATCTGATTTCGCTTAAAAACCGGGCCCGTATCTTTCTGAAAGTGCGTTGTAATGAGGAAAATCCCGAAGTGGATTCTGTCGTGTCAGTCTGGAAATCGGCAAACTGGAATGAGCGGGAAGTCTACGATATGTTTGGGATCCGGTTTAAAAATCATCCTGATCTTCGTCGCATGTATATGCCGGAAGATTTCGAATACTTTCCCCTTCGGAAGGAGTTCCCTCTTCTGGGTGTCCCGGGTTCGATCGAATTGCCGAGCACCACACCCGACCGTGAAGAATAATTTGTTGACAGAGATATGAAACAATCAGACATTCAAAAACAGGCGCAACCTACCTTTTTCAAGAAGCATCAGCGCAAACTCTATCAAAGTCTTGAAGACAAGCACACCACCGTAGAAGAGATTGACAGCGAAGACCCGCTGGCAACAAAAATGATTCTTAATATGGGTCCTCAGCATCCGGCAACTCACGGTGTGTTGAGACTGCTGCTGCAATTGAATGGTGAAACGATAGAAAAGACAAAGCTCGATATCGGATATCTTCACCGGGGTGTGGAAAAGATTGCTGAAAACAAGACCTATCAGGAGTTTATGCCCTACACCGATCGCATGGACTACCTGGCTCCCTACATGAATAACGTGGCTCTCTGTACAGCCGTAGAGAAGATCGCAAATGTTGAGGTCCCTGAAAGAGCCCAATATATTCGCATGATCGGTTGTGAACTTGCAAGAATCTCCTCTCACCTGCTCTGGCTGGGTACCCTTGTGATGGATGCGGGCGCAGTCTCTTTCTTTATATGGACCTTTAAGGAGAGGGAGAAAATTTATGATATCATGGACCGTATCGGAGGGCATAGATTTACCATTTCCCATGCGAGGATCGGTGGCGTGGCGAATGATCTAACCGATGAGGCCACTGCTCTGATCAAAGAGTTTATCGGCAACTTTCCAAACGAGTTGCGGGATTACCATATGCTATTGGATAGAAACAGGCTTTTTTATGAAAGAAATGCCGGAATTGGCGTTTTGGAGACAGAGGAAGCGATCCGGCTCGGTGCCACTGGCCCGGTACTAAGGGGTTGCGGTTACCCGATGGATATCCGGAAGTTTTCCCCTTATCTAAAATATGATGAAGTGGAGTTCGACGTGCCCACCCGTCTTGAAGGAGACAACCTGGCCCGTTACTACGTCCGGATGGAGGAGATGGGAGAGAGTATAAAAATCATTCAACAGTGCCTGCAGAAGATGCCTGCGGGGCCGATCCGTACAGATAATGCCAAACAGGCCTACCCTTCCAAAGATGAGGTTTACTACTCCATGGAGGGGATGATCAATGATTTTATGATGACCGATATCGGAATATGTCCGCCTGAAGGTGCGGAATCCTACCACGCTGTTGAATCACCAAAAGGAGAGCTCGGATATTATATCCAGAGCGACGGAACGGGGCACCCCTGGCGCCTCAAAATTAAAGCACCCTCCTTTACCAACCTTCAGGTTCTGGAACAGATACTGGATGGCGAAATGGTCTCCGACACTGTGGTTATTATTGGGGGAGTCGATCCCGTATTAGGTGAATCAGATAAATAAATATCATGAAATACGAATTTTCAGAAGAAGACTTAAAAGAAATTGACGCAATCAAGGCGAAGTATCCGGAAGTGATGCCGGCCACCTTGCCTGTGCTCTGGCTGGCTCAGAATAAGTTCGGGCATGTGAACCCGGAAGTTCAGCGGCTTGTTGCCTCGACACTCGGCCTTCCTGAAGCGCATGTACATGGTGTCGTGACCTTCTATACACAGTACTATGAGGAGGAGAAGGGGACCTACGTCCTGGATGTCTGTACCTGTCTTACCTGCCAGTTGTGTGGTGGGTATGAAATGCTGGAGTATTTCGAAGAAAAACTGGGTATTAAACAAGGGGAAACCACGCCCGATGGCCGGTTCACCCTGAAAGAAGTAGAGTGCCTCGGTGCCTGTGGCTATGCGCCGATGATGCAGGTCAGTAACGAGACCTATGTGAACAACCTGACCAAGGAAAAAGTTGACAAACTACTGGATGACCTCAGGCAGGACAAGAAACCTGAGCATGAAAAGGTAGGAATGCCACAGCGTAAAAATATATAAGAACCATGAGTACAGTAGACTGGAAAAATTATACACCTGTTTTAATTCCGGATATTAAAAATCTGGATCAGATCGATGTTTACCGGGATAACGGAGGCTATCAGGCATTAAAGACGGTTTTAACGGACTCCGAAAAATGGCCCGACAGGAAATCTGTGATTGAAGAGGTGAAAGCCGCCAATATAAGAGGCCGGGGAGGTGCCGGATTCAACGCCGGGCTCAAGTGGTCTTTCATGCCCCCCTCAGATGGCGGGCCGCGCTACCTGGCCTGTAACGGCGACGAATCCGAACCGGGAACGTTCAAAGATCGTGCGCTTTTTGAATACAATCCCCACCTCTTTGTAGAAGGTGCCCTGATCGGAGCTTATGCCATTGAAGCGACCGCCATCTATGTCTATATCCGTGGTGAATACAAATATTTCATTGACAAGGTCCAAAAAGCCATTGACGATGCTTATGCTAATGGGCTCATCGGAAAAAATATATTGGGAACCGACTTCAGCTGCGACTTCTATGTAGTTGCAGGAGCTGGTGCCTATATCTGCGGTGAAGAGACCTCGATGCTCGAGTCCATTGAAGGCAAGCGCGGCTATCCCCGTGTTAAACCTCCCTTCCCTGCACAAAAAGGTTTGTGGGGGCGCCCTACCACCATCAACAATGTGGAAACTCTGGCTCATGTGCCGGCTGTGATAAACAAAGGGGCAGATTGGTTTACCAGCATTGGGGCAAAAAATCACCCCGGTCCCATTCTCTACGGTATTTCCGGACATGTAAATAACCCCGGAGTCTATGAACTGCCAACCGGTGTACCCGTTCTGGACCTGATTCATGAGGTTGCCGGTGGAATGAGAAATGGGAAAAAGCTGAAAGCATTGATCCCCGGCGGTTCTTCAACCCCGGTTGTACGTGCCGATCAGCTCGAAGGAATTACGATGGATAGTGAATCACTCAGGAGTGTTGGAACCATGCTGGGAACTGCCGGAATGGTAGTGATGGATGAAGATACCGACATGGTGGAGATGCTCTGGAGAATCTCCAAATTCTATCATCACGAATCCTGCGGCCAGTGTACACCGTGCCGTGATGGAACAGGATGGCTGCAGAAAATTCTTAAAAAGATTAAAGATGGGGAAGGTGAAATAAAGGATCTGGATCTACTCCTTGATATCACGACCCAAATGGAAGGACGCACAATTTGTGCTCTTGCAGATGCTGCAGCCTGGCCTGTTCGACATACCATTACCCGTTTCAGGGATGAATTCGAAGCCAGATGCAAAAAATCTGTCTTTGCTGTGGCATAACTGCTGCAGATACCGAAAACTTTTATCGATAAATTCTAAATAACGTTTCATCCGATGCCCGAAATATTTATAGATGGCCAACGATACGAATTTGAAGGTGAACACAGAGTTCTTCAGTTCATTCAGGATCTCGGAAAAGAAGTTCCGTTTTTTTGCTACCACCCTGCGATGTCGGCCCCTGCGAACTGCAGGCAGTGCTTTGTTAAAGCGGGTCAATATGTGAAAGACAGAGAAACCGGAGAGTACGAGCTTGATGAAGAAGGAAATCGGACCATCCGGTGGTTTCCAAAACTGCAGACCTCCTGCAACCTGCAGATGGTCGATGGAATGGTGATCCACACGCAGGAGACCGACGAACAGGTGGCTCGTGCCCAGAAAGACACGTTGGAATTTCTGCTGATCAACCACCCGCTGGACTGCCCGATTTGTGATCAGGCAGGCGAGTGTCCACTCCAGATTCAAACCTACAAATATGGGCCGGAAGGCAGCCGTTTTGAAGTTAAAAAGGTACACAGGCCGAAACGAGTGCGTCTCGGTCCCCGCGTCATCCTGGATGCAGAGAGATGCATTAACTGTACACGCTGCGTTCGTTTCACAGATGAAATTAGCAAATCGCATCAACTAACCATTGTACAGAGAGGAGACAACAACTTTCCGATAACCGCACCCGGAAGAGAGTTCGATGACCCCTATTCCCTGAATACAGTTGATATCTGTCCGGTCGGTGCCCTTACAGCAGCTGATTTCCGTTTCAAGGCGCGAGTCTGGGAGATGAACCAGACCCCAAGCATCGACATGACAAATGGTAAGGGTACCAATATCGACCTCTGGACCCGTGACAATATTGTCTTGCGAATCACTCCCCGGTACAACAAGGAGGTCAACGATCACTGGATGCCGGACGAGGCCAGAACCGCCTATACACTCTTTAACGAGAACCGAATTTCACGCCCTTTACAAAAGTTGGATGGCGAGCAAGTTCTCTCTTCCTGGAATAACGCGTATGCAACATTGATGGAACAGCTGGAAGAGGTGAAGCCTGCAGAAGTACTCCTGGTTGGAAGCCCGCATGCCTCTGTTGAAGAGAACTATGCCCTTGCGAAATTTGCAAATCTGAACGGATACAGAAAACCGGTCTTTCTCCGTAATGAAGAAAAAGGGAAAGCGGATGGTTTTCTGCTGACGGATGACCTGGCACCCAATACAAACGGTTGTATTCTCCTGGGTTTTGATGAACTGACACCAGCTGAATTCTCGGCAGAAGCAGAGAAAGCCGGGCTGATCATCCTGGTACACGATGATTTCATTTCCAGGGAAGTTCTCACAGCCGGCCAGCTCGATGGGAAATACACGGTAATTTTTGCCAGTAATCACACCAAAACCACCAAAGCTGCTGACCTGGTTATCCCGGTCACAACTGCCGCAGAACACGCTGCAAGTTATGTGAACGTGGAGGGCCGTATTCAGCGTACCTTCCGAGCCAAAGAGACAAAATATAATAAAAGGCGGCTCGATATGGAGATGTCCGAAGGCAGACTCGACCGGTATGGCACAAACTTTGACAACTGGGTGAACGAGGACAATAAGATTGACTGTCTGCCACTCTGGACGTTTATCTCTAATCTCACCGGTTATATGGGTACAGAGATCACTCTCGAAGATGGCAGATTGATCATGAGTGAGATCGCTTCTACCATAGATGCATTTAACGGCGTCTCTTATGCCAAAATGGATGAAAACTCAGGTATCCAGCTTGATACAGAAAAGGTCAGCAAGAAAGTAGAGTCTTAATTCTAATAACTTAATTTTTACAAAATATTTTTCGGGATGGAAGAAGCATCTACATCATATATTGTTTTGGGCGTCGCCCTCTTTATGCTGCTCAACTCTGCAGCTATTGCAGTTTATGCAGAAAGGCGAATAGCAGGATTCATTCAGCATAGATGGGGACCCAACCGTGTTGGGCCTCTTGGTTTACTCCAGCCAATTGCCGATGTGCTGAAGCTGATCCTGAAAGAGGATGTGACCCCAACTCAAGGAAACAGAACTCTGCACAGCATTGCTCCACTCATCCCGGTGATAACCGCACTGATGACTGTGGCCGTTATTCCTTTCGGGGAGGGACTCTATGCAACGAACATTAATGCAGGGGTGATCTACCTTCTTGCCGTTGCATCTCTGGGGGTTTATGGTGTAACGCTGGGGGGCTGGGCCTCCAACAGTAAGTACTCCCTTCTCGGTGGGCTCCGTGCAGCAGCACAGATGATCAGTTACGAACTTCCCCTTGGGATGGCAATCGCCTCTGTGGTACTTTTTGTCGGTTCCCTCAGTGTAGTTGATATCGCAGCAGCACAGGAGAACTGGTGGTTTATCTTTTTAAACCCTATTGGAGGAATCATCTTTATCATTGCTGTATTTGCAGAAAGTAACCGGACCCCTTTCGATATTGTAGAAGCTGAACAAGAACTCGTGGGTGGATTTCACACGGAGTACAGTTCCATGAAATTCGGAATGTTCTTCCTGGCTGAGTACATGCATGTAACTATCAGTTCCATGCTGATCACCACCTTCTTCTTTGGTAGTTATCACCTGCCTTTTGCTGGCTACTGGCTGCCGGAAATGACTCCATTGGCCAAAGGTATCCTGGATGTTCTGGTGTTCAGTGCCAAAACAGCTTTCTTCATGTTTTTCTTCATCTGGGTAAGATGGACCATTACAAGATTCAAGTTCAATCAGATTATGAAGCTCGGCTGGTCAAGACTACTGCCACTCAGTATTCTTAACTTTATTGTTATCGCAGCCATTCTCTTTTTTATCGTAGGCTAAATGAACTCCCGGGTTAGCTGTTAACACTCTCCTCCGTACC
>CALKWT010000178.1 GCA_938003885.1 uncultured Balneolaceae bacterium
TGCCGGAATATTTTTTTCCCTGCTTCTTTTGCACAAAATGATATGTACACAACCGGTGACGTTCTATTAACGAAGACCGAATCTACATCACATTATGCAAATTATCGTATTTGGGCCACCCGGTGCCGGAAAAGGAACACAGGCCAAAAAAATTGCTGCCCATTATAACCTGCCTCACCTCTCTACCGGAGATATTTTCAGGGAGAATATCAAAAATGAAACCCCTCTCGGGAAGAAGGTAAAATCTATTCTGAATGCCGGCGAACTGGTACCAGACGAAACCGTTGTGGAGCTGATCACCTCTGAGCTGGACAAAGCGGAGTATAGTGGCGGAGTCATTCTGGATGGGTTTCCCAGAACCGTAGCGCAGGCAGAATCCCTGGACAACTACTTTGAGAAGAGAAATAAGAAGATAGACTCCTTTATCACCCTGGAAGTCCCCGAAAATGAGCTGGTGAAGAGAATCCTCAGCCGGGGTGAAGGGCGTTCAGATGACACACCTGAAAAAGTGCGGAACCGCCTTGAGGTCTATAAGAATGAAACCGAGCCGGTGTTAAACTACTATAAAGAGAAGGATATTGTAGAGGTCATCGACGGTGTTGGAACAATAGATAACATCTTCGACAGAGTGAAGGGAACCCTGGGCTCTGTGGCCTGAACTGTGCCGGACTGAGCAGAGGTGCGTACTCACCGCACAATTAATTACACTTAGAACAGACATTATGCAGACATATATGAAATCACTTACCCCATTTTTTATCTGTCTGCTTTTTCTGTTTCCATCCGTCTCTTCTGCTCAGGTCTTTACCGGTGGCTCTGCCTCATTCTCTTTTCTCAATAACCGGACCTATTTGGAAGCCTCTCCCCTGATCGGTTACCGGATCAATGATTTCAGGGTAGGTACCGGCGCTATTCTGAGTTATAACCGCAGGAACGGCAATGAACGTACCCATTATGGGGCGAGGATTTTTGGCCAGTATGATGTGGCTGAGGGGCTCTACCTTCATGGCGAAATGGAAGGCATCAATACCAAGTATACCCGCTCTTCAGGTAGGGTTACCAGAAACTGGCTCTTTTCAATTCCCGTTGGAGCGGGATACCGGCAGCGGATCTCAGAAAATGTCTATGCAACCGCCTCCATACTTTACGACCTGATTCAGCATAAAAACTCTCCCTACGATAATCCCATTATCCGAGGTGGAGTGCGCTACTATCTATAAGTTTACCTGGCTTACGCTTCTCTACTTCAACAGTTCTACGATCCCGGGCGTTACATCCAGAATGCTCTCCGCCTCTCTGAAACTCTCCGTCTCCCCTGCCACAATGAGCGGTACCGGATTTCGGGTATGTGTCTTGACGGAGAGATTTTCAATATTTCCATGATCACTGCAGACAACCAGCGTGTCGCTCTCTTTTTTACTCATCAGTAAGGCCTGCAAAAAAGAATCGATCACATTCAGATAGCCTTGCGCCATTTTCATATTCTGTTCATGGCCTGCTTTATCGGTCAGATAATATTCAAAAAGAAGAAGGTCGTACCTTTCCGTCTGCCGGATCACTCTTGCTGCAGCCTCTTCGGGTGTAATCACAGGTAGATCGCTGCCCAGATCCGCTCTCCAGAACTCCTGAGTGATTCCTGCAGTAAGGGCCGTTTCATTGATCAGGTCTTCGATACGATTCAGCCGGATATCGGCCGCCCGTGCCATATAGGTGGTTGAACTCCAACGGTTCCTTTTTTTTGAATTTCTGAAAAAGATCTCTGGATAGGCATTCAGAAAATAAGGTGTTTTCCCCGCATCCATCACTTGATGAAACAGACTCTGCTCTTCCAGAAGATATTTTACCCTGGAGTGGGGATAGGGGCCAAAGTGGCGTCCTACTATTTTAGATGCATTAACTCCGGTAAAAAGAGAAATCTGGCCCGTACCACTTTGAGGCAGCCCCTTCACATCCAAATTGGCATCCACTTTTTTGTAAATAAAACCCGGCTCATCCCGTTCCGGTGAGTTCGAATGAAGCCCTTGCCCGCCCCCTGCTCCAGAGAAAAAGGAGAGGAACGTATCTGTTAAGGGGTTGTGCTCCGAAGGCGGCCCCACCCCCAGTCCGTCGATAAAAACAAAGATGACGCTCATATTAAGATCTCTCCAGGATGATCGTAACGGGCCCGTTATTAATCAGTTCGATATCCATCATGGCTCCAAATTCTCCTTCCTCTACTTTCAGATCCTCTTTTTCTTTTAAGTAAGAGATCATATGCCGGTAGAGAGGTTCCGCCGTTTCCGGCCTTGCAGCTTCTATAAAGCTGGGCCGATTTCCCTTGTTTGCGTCTCCATACAGAGTAAACTGGGAGACGACCAGTACCGAACCTCCGATATCTGTAACGGAACGGTTCATTTTTCCCTGTTCATCTTCAAAGATGCGGAGTCTGGTTATTTTTTTGCATCCCCACTCTATGATCTCTTTTGTATCATTTTGATGAATACCGGCCAGGATCAGCAAGCCTTCATCTATCTCACCAATGATCCGATTACGTACGGTAACGTTTGCCTTTTTAACTCGTTGAATAACTAATCTCATATGTGAATAACGGTGTGGATAACCAGGTGATTAAATGTGGATAGAGATAAAACTAAAAATTTCACAGCATCTATCCACATCAATACACAATTTTCTTCTCTTACCCACAGCTGTAAAGAATAACTTTTGATGTGAATAAGAAAAAAGAGTTTAGATGTGCAGATTATGTAAATTGTGGATTACTTCAAAAAGAGATTGTAAACTATTGTTTTTATTCACCGAGATATAAACAAAGTTATTCACATTCAGAAGTTTTGACAAAACAGAACCTTTGTATTTAAGTTATCAACATATCCACACCCTTCTACTACTATATACAAAATATTCCAATCCAGTTTATTTAGTAAAGAGATGTGGACAACTCACCACTTCCATCTCCTGGAGGAACCAGCTAAAAGAGAATTTAATTCAATCTCTTTCCTTATGAGATCCCCTCTTTTTTCTAAACTTTACCCAGCGCAACTCATCTTAATTCGACACCTATCTTCTTGCTTTTTTTTCTATCTTTGAAGGTGACAACAACATCCAAAATTTTATCGGAAGACATTGAGTAAAAAATCAATTACCTATAAGGAATCGGGAGTAGATATCAAGGCAGGCGAAGACCTTGTCAAAAGCATTAAAGACGTTGTAAAAGAGACTCACAATGCCAATGTTGTAAGCAATATTGGAGGTTTTGGTGCTCTTTTCTCCGCTGATTTTGGGTCGATGAAGGAACCTATTCTGGTCAGCAGTGTGGATGGTGTAGGAACAAAGCTCATTGTCGCCTTTAAAACTGAAAGATATGATACGGTTGGGCAGTGCCTGGTGAATCATTGTGTAAATGATATTGCTGTCTGCGGAGCCACTCCACTTTTCTTCCTCGACTATTTTTCTACAGGAAAACTGAAACAAGAGATGGGCTTTGAGATCATCAGCGGGTTTTCAAAAGCATGTAAGGAGAATGGGGTAGCCCTTATTGGTGGAGAAACTGCTGAGATGCCCGATATTTACGACGAAGGCGAGTTTGATCTGGCAGGTACGATCGTGGGAGTGGTAGACAAGAAAGAGTTGATTACAGGCGAAAATATAGAAAAAGGAGACCGCCTGATCGGTTTCAAAAGTAATGGGCTGCACACAAACGGATACTCCCTTGCAAGAAACGCCCTGTTCAGTGAGTATAATGTAGATGATACCCACGACTTATTGGATGGAACCATTGGGGAAGAGCTTCTCAAGGTTCACAAATCGTATCTGAATCTCATTTCTGAACTGAAAGAGACTGAGGGTGTTAATGGATTTTCTCACATTACAGGTGGGGGAATTGTGGGAAATACAAAAAGGATCTTGCCTGATGGGTTGTCACTTGATATTTCGTGGGATACCTGGGAACGCCCGGCTATTTTTAACCTGATTCAGCAGGCCGGTAATGTACCTGAAGAGGATATGAGGGATACATTCAATCTTGGTGTGGGATTGATCGCCGTTGTTTCAGAATCGGCGCTGAGTGAGGTTCAAGAAATATGCGACCGTCTGGGTGAAGAGGTTATTGATATTGGCAGAGTGGTTTGAATATCACCGTTTCATCAGTGGCGAACTGGTTTACAATTGATCTCATTTTTTAATCGGGATTGCATTTGTTTTGGTGGGGATTCTGTTTCCCATTGGTGAGATTTATTTGTTGTGGAGGTTTTTGGTGGGAAAATGATCTCATCTTTTTTTAATTTAGAATAAGGGGGGTGTGCAAAACCAGGAATTTTGGTCAAGATTTAGGCCGGAGTAATTTTAAAATTTCGACAACGAAAATATTGGACAAAAAGACAGTTTTGTAAAGACTCTGTCAGCTTCCCTAAAATTCGTCCGGTCTAAAGTGGAAAAACTCTTACTTTTGACCTATGAAAAAATCACGATTTACCGAATCCCAAATTATCTCCATTCTTTCCCAGCATGAGCACGGGCGTAAAGTAGCTGACCTGGCTCGCGAACATGGAATCAGTTCGGCTACCTTCTATAACTGGAAAGCCAAGTACGCAGGCATGAGCGTCAGTGAGCTTACCCGCCTGAAAGAACTGGAAGCCGAAAACCGTCGCCTGAAACGTATGTATGCCGACTTGAGCCTAGTCCATCATGCCCTCAAAGACGTAATGGAAAAAAAGCTGTAAGTCCTGACGTTAAGCGGGAAATGGTAACTCAGATGCACCAAGAGCATAAGATATCCATTCGTCAGGGCTGCAAGGCCGTGAGCCTTCCCCGCAGCACTTATAGCTACCAGCACCGGCCTAAAGATGACAGTGATGTGATTGATGCCCTACTGGCATTAGTAGATCGTCATCCATCCATTGGTTTCTGGAGCTGTTACTTTAGGATTCGCAACCAGGGCTGGCAGTGGAACCACAAACGGATCTACCGGGTCTACACGATGTTAGGGCTCAACATTCGCAGGCGGGCCAAGAAACGGCTCCCGGCACGAGCTAAACAAACCCTGTTCCAACCGGAAGAGCCGAATCAGGTATGGAGCCTGGACTTTATGCACGACAGCCTGTGGGACGGGCGGAGTTACCGCCTGCTGAATGTGATCGATGACTACAACCGGCAAGTGTTGCACATCGAAACCGACACGAGTCTGCCTGCGCTGCGGGTTATTCGCGTGCTGGGCCAACTCAAGGAAACCCGAGGACTTCCGAACATGATCCGGGTGGATAACGGCCCGGAATTTATCTCCCAAAAACTTGACCAATGGTGTAAGGAGCACCAGATTACTTTAGCCTTTATCCAGCCGGGGAAACCCACACAAAACGCCTATATCGAACGCCTGAATGGAAGCATGCGGCAAGAACTGCTGAATGCGTATGTGTTTAAAACCCTGGAAGAAGTGCGAACCAAAACCCAGCAATGGATGCATGATTATAACCACCACCGACCCCATAAATCTTTGGGGTATAAAACACCGATAGAATTCTTAAATTAAACCGAACATTCTACTTTTAACTGGCCCAGTTTTTGGGGAAGCCGACATCTCAGCATCGCTTCCAGAAGGTTCTGCAAATCCCCGCGGTAGCTGTGTTCTCTTGATATACCTGTCTTATAGCGTTTGTTGATACTATTGATGTACTCCGAAAGCGTCATATGCCAAAAATTAATTGTAAAGCCATCCTGAATATAGTAAAACAATCCTGTTTTTTCAGGATTCTATGTCTCCCTTCCGATTGAAGGTAAACGGTTCTTCGGATTCCGGGACGACTCTATAATTATCCATGAACTATCTAACTTCTCTGATGATTTTGATTGTATCATAAAATGCTTTGGTTACCAGCTAAAGATGAGACATAACGAAGAGTGATATCCTAATTTGGAATTTATTCAGGTTGTTTAACAGACTGGTGTATAGTTGTCATATGTGGAGTGAGAATAAGTTAAGAAATATCTGTTATATGCTTATGAGGTAACCTTCCAGCCCCTATTATCGCGAAGCTTTTGCCAATGATTTAAAGAAAATGCTTCCCCGCATTCCATTGGTCGAAGATGTGCGGGATTTCTGGAAGTTTAGCAAAGCGGGACGGAAATTGGCTGATCTGCATATCCATTACGAAGAAGTACCCACATACGAAGGAGTGGAAGTCACAGGAGAAAACTCAGCCATAGATAGAGTCCGAGCAGAGTAAAGAACAGAGTTGGGATGGTTAAAATGATTCCAATCTTAAAGTAATATCCCCAGGTTATTTTAATCCCTTTGGTAGATAGTACATGCAGCCAAAGCAAGGTTGCCAATGAACCGATGGGTGTAATTTTCGGGCCCAGATCCGATCCGATCACATTCGCATAGATCAGTGCCTCCCTCATCAGCCCATCCGTTGATGTAGCCTGAATCGCCAGTGCATCGATCATAACTGTGGGCATGTTGTTCATCACTGAGGAGAGGAAAGCAGCCAGAAAACCCATCAGCATGGTGCCGGCAAAAAGTCCCCGGTCAGCCCCATGCTGAATAACCGTGGCGAGCAGATCCGTAAGGCCGGCATTTTGCAATCCGAAAACAACAACATACATCCCGATGGAAAAGACAACGATAGACCAAGGTGCATTCCTCACCACTTTTCTTGTATTCACCGCTTCGCTGTTCCATCCCATCAGATAGAAGATAAGAGCAACAATACCAGCCACAAATGACACCGGAACACCAATAAACTCAGCGGCAAAGTATCCGGCCAGCAGCACAGTTAATATGACCCACGACATCTTAAACATTTTATGATCCCGAATGGCGGATTCGGGTGACTGGATGTGATCCAGTGTATAGGTGGATGGAATATCCTTTCGATACACCAAGTACAAAACCAAAAGGCTGGATAGAATTGCGAAGATATTCGGAACGACCATCCGGCTGGCATATTCGCCAAACTCGATCCCGAAGAAGTCGGCCGACACGATGTTCACCAGGTTGCTTACAACCAGCGGAGTGGATGCCGTATCTGCGATGAAACCACAGGCCATGATGAATGGCAGAATCATCCTCTCTTTAAATTTGAGAGCTCGTACCATGGCAAGAACAATAGGCGTAAGAATAAGCGCAGCTCCGTCATTTGCAAAAAATGCCGATACAACAGCTCCCAGCAGTGTTATGTAGACAAACATTTTGATGCCGCTTCCGTTGGCGAAACGAGCCATATGCAAAGCCGCCCATTCAAAAAAGCCGATTTCATCCAGTATCAGAGAAATGATGATGATGGCCACAAAGGTGAGCGTGGCA
>CALKWT010000179.1 GCA_938003885.1 uncultured Balneolaceae bacterium
TTATCACCGGTGAGCATCACCACGTCAATCCCTTTCTCCTGAAGGCTTCGGATCGCCGCAGCGCTGGTCGGTTTGATCTTGTCGCTGATCACAACATACCCTTTTACCACACCGTCAATTGCCAGATAGGAGACGGTCTTCCCCTGTTTCTGATAGCTCTCCGCTTCATCCAGCATAGCCGGTGTGATCTCAGCTGAGACATGCTCCATCATTCCCGGATTCCCCAGGGCAGTTTCTCTCCCGCCTGCAACTCCTTCGACTCCTTTTCCAGTCACCGCGGTGAACTTTTCAGAGGGGAGGGCCGTCACATTTTTCTCTTTCCCATAGTTAAGTGTCGCTTTTGCCAGAGGATGTTCACTATGGCTGTTCAGGCTCACCATAAATTGAAGCACCTCCTCCTCACTCATCGCTTCGTCAAATGAACCCACCCGTTCCACCGCCGGTTTCCCTTCGGTGATGGTGCCGGTCTTGTCAATAACGAGAGTATCCACCTTGTCCATGGTCTCCAGAGCTTCTGCATTTTTTATAAGCACACCATTCTGTGCTCCTTTCCCCACACCTACCATTACCGACATCGGTGTGGCAAGCCCCAGCGCACAGGGACAGGCGATAATCAGGACTGCAATCGCATTGACCAGAGCGTAGACA
Source organism: uncultured Balneolaceae bacterium (assembly GCA_938003885.1). Taxonomy (GTDB): domain Bacteria; phylum Bacteroidota; class Rhodothermia; order Balneolales; family Balneolaceae; genus Rhodohalobacter. The sequence continues at coordinate 649 of CALKWT010000179.1, forward strand.
TAAGCAGGCTCCGGCCCCCAGGATGCCCAGACTATAAACGTAATGACAGCGATGATCACCACTGCAGGCACGAAATAGGCAGATACCCGGTCTGCCAGGTTCTGAATGGGGGCACGGCTACGGCTGGCATCATTCACCATATGAATGATCTGTGACAGTAAAGTATCGCTCCCCACTTTCTCCGCTCTCATCAGAAAAGAGTGATTTCCGTTTATCGTGCCGCTGCTCACCAGATCTCCTTCAGCTTTATCGACAGGAAGAGGCTCTCCGGTGATCATCGATTCATCCACATGCGTCACCCCTTCTGTGATCACACCATCCACGGGGATCTTCTCTCCCGGTTTCACACGCAAAAGATCCCCTTCCATGATCTCATCGATCGTGACCACTACCTCTTCGCCGTCAACCACTTTTGTAGCGTTGTTGGGTGCCAGCTTCAGAAGCTCCCTGACTGCCGAATTGGTCTTTCTGTGAGCACGGGCTTCCAACAGCTGGCCCAGAAGTACCAGGGTCAGAATGACCGTAGCCGCTTCGAAATAGACATGGACCACGCCATGCTCGCTGAGGAACTGTTCAGGGAAGAAGCCGGGAAAGAGCAGCCCGAAGAAGCTGAAGATCCACGCCATGCCTGCACCTATCCCGATCAGGGTAAACATATTGAGATTCCAGGTCTTGATGCTTCGCCAGGCACGTTCGAAAAACATCCAGGTGGCATAGAAGACCACCGGAAGTGAGAGGAAAAACTGCACCCAGTTCCACGCCTTCTGACTCATGACATTGTAGAGCGGGTTGTCCGGAATCATCTCACTCATCGCAATTATAAAGATGGGGAGCGTGAACGCTAAAGCAACCCAGAATTTTTTACGAAGCGTGTTGTAGGTTTTATCTTCGGCGGACAACTCAGGCTGCACCGGTACCAGATCCATCCCACAGACCGGGCAATCTCCCGGCTGATCGTAGGTTTTATCCCCCTCACACTGCATCGGACAGGCCCACTGGCCGGCAGAGGGGGTTGCAGAGAGCGTCTGCTCTTCCACCAGGTCCATCCCGCACACCGGACAATCTCCCGGCTGATCGTAGGTTTTATCCCCCTCGCAATGCATCGGACAGTAGAATACACCGCTGCCCTGGCTTCCGCTTTTCTTGCTGTTGTTGTGCCCCTCATGGGAACCAGTAGCGGAAGGCGGGGGAGCTTCTCCCGGCGGATAGATGGAGTATGACCCGCCAGCCTCCTTCAGAGCTTTTTGAAAGTTCTCCAGAGGTATGTGGGACTCCATCTCAATGATCGCTTCTGATTTCTCCAGATCCACAGCGGCATGTTTTACACCCGGAACATCTGACAGGGTCTCTTCAACATGTGCCCGGCAGCCGTTACAGGTCATGCCATGTACAGAATAGGTATGTTTCATAGTCTTCTATTTATCGTTACAGATACAAAATCCATTTCATTTGGGTTCCCCTTTTAAAATCACCGGGGCGAAAGAGCCGCAGGGCCACACTTTACATCAGTATAGCAAGTCAAAATCAATTCGTGAGCTCTTTACATCAAACAGGATCACGGGATGGTAGGTCCTCCCTTCACCCATGGTTCCTGAGCTACCTCTAAAGCGTACAACCGGGACGATTGAACCAGAGCCTGCGGCAGAGTGTCGCGCTGATTGTGCGTTGAAACAGCTCCTCAGAGAGCTCAGAAATAAGATCCACAAAAATTTCGATCAGGCTGTTATACTTTTATGGATAAGGTTTATAAGATTTCTGCGTCCCCGTAATGGATGCGTCAGAGTCTTCCAGGTTTTATGAATTGACGAGGTTTCCAGGAATCGCAAGCTCCCCTGGTTGGCCGGAGAGACTCGTCGGTTCGTCAACATGGCCATCACCTGAGTTCAGGAGCGGCAACCACCCTGCACGCTAAAAGTTCCGCAGCGCAACCAGCGAAAACAAGCACTGCTTCTGTATAATCACGCCTCCTTCACTCTCTGAATAATCATTCAAAGAGGCCTTCATGCGGCCTGTGAACGAGTTGAGGGTCTGAAATCGAGAGGGGGCTTTCTCGTATCCATCTATCAACGCTTCGCGGTAAGAGAGTTTAAAGCCTGTTATAGTTTATCAAGCGCTGTGCGCCGGACAGCTCCCATTTTTCTGAAATGGCTGGGCGTGAGGCCGGTCACTTTTTTAAACTGACTGCTCAGGTAGGCCGAACTGGAATAGTTCAGCCTGTGCGCGATCTCTGACAGAGTTAACTCATTGTAGACAAGAAGTTCTTTCACCTTCTCAATTTTCTGCTGGATAAAGTACTTCTCGATCGTCATCCCCTCCACCTCCGAAAATAGTGTGCTCAGGGAACTGTACTCCTGATGCAGCTCACCGGAGAGATAGTCCGACAGATTCATATCGAGCTGAGCATCCCTGTTCTGAACGAGGTCTGTGATCAGATTTTTTATTTTCTCTATCGTTCTGGATTTTTTGTTGTCGAGCAGATCGAATCCCAGTTTTTGCAGCTCTGAGCGCAGCTCTTCTTTTACATGGGTGATGGACTCTTCGCGAATCCGGATCTCCCCTAAATTCACTTCTTCAGGATGAAGTCCCAGATCTTCAAATAGGTTTGTGACCATCATTTTACAGCGGCTGCAAACCATATTTTTAACATATACAATCATCATACCTCTTCTTACGTGAGCAGATGGAATATAACAAAATCACAGCAGAGATGAATCTGCTCCGGTGCTACTCCAGACGGACCTGGCACAATCGCAAGCAGGCTCCGGCAACTCCTGCAGAATCCGCCCGGTACGATCGCAGAAAGCACCCTGCCATCCCCCCTGAGTAAGGGCCGGACATCCGTGCAAGATGGACTCCGAAAATCGATCTTCTTTTGCATATATTGTTCTGTTATATGAACTTTTTATCAACCACTCCTTAAACGATGTCTACACTTTATATCGTTGCCACTCCCATCGGGAACCTCTCCGATTTCACTCTGAGGGCTGCAGAAACTCTCAAAAGTGTCAGCTATATCGCATGCGAGGATACACGGACCTCTTCGGTCCTACTGCAAAAGTACGGTATTGACAAACCCCTCTTCTCTTTTCACCAACATAATGAGCATCAAAAGGTCTCCCATATCATGAATCTGCTCGATGCAGGGGAATCTGTAGCCATCATATCGGATGCAGGGATGCCCGGTATTTCGGACCCGGGCTTTCTGGCTACCAGAGAAGCTCATAAAGCGAGCCACCGGGTAACCGTGATACCCGGCCCCGATTCAGTGACGACAGCCCTCGTTGCAAGTGGGCTGCCGTGCGACCGTTTCATGTTTGAGGGATTCCTGCCCCCGAAAAAAGGGAGGCAGACACGTATCAAGGCCATTGCAGAGGCGGAACACACGACTGTTATTCTGGAAAGCCCTCATAAAATCATCCGGTTCCTTGAGCAGTTTCACGCAGTTGCAGGAGATCACCGGATGATCTGTATTGCGCGTGAAATGACAAAAAAGTTTGAGGAAATTGATCGCGGGCCTCTCCTTGAAATTTTGGAAAAATGGAAGAAGCGAAAGAGTGTCAAAGGTGAAATTGTGGTGGTGGCTGCAGGCAAAGACTATTCGGATGAACCCAAAACTGTACGATGAACCTTTCTGTACCTATATCTCTGATCTCTTTAACATTTAAAGATCTATGATTAAAAATCAGTTCTGGCAAAGTAAATGGATGCTCGCACTCTCAGCCTCTGTGCTGTTAGCGCTCTCCTTTCCGCCCTTTGACCTCTCCATTCTGCAGATCCCCGCCCTGCTCTTCATGATCCGGGCCGCTCTCTTGTCTGAAAGTAAAAAGGAGGTTCTGCTCTACACCTATCCCGGTTTTGTGCTGTGGAATCTATTCTCAACGTACTGGCTGATGATGGCCACGGTGGCCGGGGGGGTTGCCGCTATTCTGGCCAATGCCCTCATTATGGTATTGCCTCTGTTACTGATCCGCTCATTCTTCAGATCGGGATTGCATCCGGTGGCCGCAGCCATCTTTTCCGCGGCCGCATGGGTCACTTACGAGTTTCTCCATCACCGCTGGGATCTCGCATGGCCCTGGCTGACTCTGGGGAACGCCTGGTCGAATCATACCATAATGATTCAGTACATCTCCTGGACGGGGGTGTTAGGTATCTCTTTCTGGGTGATGGGCTCAGCAGCACTGTTCTACGCATGGTTATCTGAATCCTCCCGAAAGGTGCTGGGCGCCTTTCTCTCTTTTTTTCTCTTTTTCCCTGTTCTCTCGCTGGTAAATCTGGCCCTGTATGAACCCCCTAAGGGGGAGCCTGTGGAAGTGGTCGTGGTCCAGCCCGACTCCGACTCCTATCAGACTTTCGGAGGACACGCATCGCTGGATCAACTGATCGACAAGCTGATCACCCTTTCCGATTCAGCCCGGACAGAGTCCACGGATGTGATCCTTTGGCCTGAAAATGCAGTGGATACCTTTCTCACACGCCACAGCCCGCTCCTTTCTGTGCTCAGCGACTCGATGCGCGCATGGGACACCCGGCTGATCACCGGTTCGGGTTTTGCAGAGTTTTATGATCAGAGTACACCGCTGCCGCAGGTCACAAGGCAATCCTCTGCCGGCCGCCCCTATAATATGTACAATTCGGCCCTGCTGATCGATGAGTCCGGCCTGGAGTCAGTCTACAAGAAAGGCCGCCTTGTCCCTATCGTGGAGCGGTTTCCCTTTTTAGATTTTTTCCACCGGATCGACATCTTCGGGCTGGTAGACTGGCCGCAGATTGGCGGTTACGGCAAAGGGTATGAAGCGACGCTGTTTGATTCCGGGCCATCCTACACCTCTCCGCTGATCTGCTATGATTCGGTCTTCCCGGGTTGGGTAAATGAGTTTGTCGATGAGGGGGCGCAGTTCCTTGCCATCGTAACCAACGACGGCTGGTGGGGCAATTCCCACGGCCATGTCCAGCACTTTGCCTATGCACGCCTGCGTGCTATAGAGCAGAGAATGTGGGTGGCACGCTCAGCAAATAACGGAATCTCTGGAATCATATCTCCTGATGGAGGGGTGAGGGTGGAGACGGAGTATCAGACGGAAGATGCTTTCAGTTATACCATCTACACTAATCCGGAGAGAACGTTCTACAACCGTATGGGAGACTGGCCTGGATATCTGAGTCTCCTTCTGCTGATCGCAGGAGTGGTTCTAGTCCGAAGGGAGAGCAGGTGAGAAGGGAAACCGGGAAACGGCAAATAGGCAGCTGCAGGAAAGGGCTGGATCCGGGCTTGTTCTGAACACCGTACCATGAATCTCTGTCACCGTCTGCTCCGCCCGTAAGTCATGCGCCCTCGCCGGGCGTTCAGGAAGGTTCAGATCGCATCAGGAAAGAGGCCGGGATCAGAGGGATCCTCACCGGAGGGTTCCCTGTCGCCGTAATTTGCCCAGATCATCCAGAGCCCAAAAATCACTATGTAGAAAATGGCTGTGGTTGAGTAGTCATGCATAAAATCAAACGAACCGGGGAGATACTTCTGAACATAACAGAGCGTGACGATCCTCACCACATTGACAATATAGATCACTCCGATACCAAAAATGGCAAAGTAGAGTCTGGGCTTCCACTTTCCGGGATAGGCAATGATAAAGCCGAGAAAAAGGCCGATCGCAGCGATCCCGTTGCAGCCATCCACGATCTCCACTCCGGGTGCTCCCGTAATACCGAGAATCCTTCCGCTCAGGAAGACCTCCTGGCCGAAGAAGGAGAGGATGCCTGCACTCACCGATGCGATGTTATGAGAAAGAGGACGGTCGATTAGGCCTGTAGGCAGCAACCAGAGTTCATAGAGGATATACCAAACCACGTAGATCCCTGCAACTTTCAGGATAAAACGGGTAATGTCAGATTTAAGAAAATTCATAGACTGCATCAGCGTTAGGCTCAGGTATGATACAGGAAATTTGAAATAAATGGTAATCTCAGATTCCCGACTCTGATTCCGATCCACGAAGAGCGGGGATTCCTGATTTTATCAAAATATTCGTATATTTAAGATTGACAAAAAAATGAGCGTATGATTTGGAATAATTCTTCAATTTTATGGCTTTTACTGCTGATCCCCACCCTCTACGTGGGGTGGCTTCTCTATAAAAGAATACAGAAGAAGAGAGTTGAAGGATACTTTGATGAGCGGCTGATCAATAAGTTGCGGAGAAATTACTGGACGACAGGCGACCGGGTCCGTCTCTTCTCATTTCTTGCAGCCCTGTTCTTTTTTATCATCGCCCTTGCGGGTCCGAAAATCGGTACGGAAGTGCGGGAAGTACAGCGGCAGGGGGTCAACCTGATGGTCGCCCTGGATCTCTCCAGAAGCATGAATACCCAGGATGTGAGTCCGAGTCGTCTGGACAAGGCAAAGCTGGAACTCAACCGGCTTGTGAACCGCCTGCAGGGAGATCGGATCGGCCTGGTTGTCTTTACCGATGAGGCGTTTATTCAGGTTCCCCTTACCACCGACTACTCTGCCTTCCGGATGTTGCTCGACATCTCGAATACAGGACAGATGCCCAGCAGCGGCACCAATTTCAAGGCAGCGATGGATCGCGCCGTCGAGAGCTTCGAGGCACTCGACAACCAGGGCGGAAGTGCAGCCAATGTTCTGC
>CALKWT010000180.1 GCA_938003885.1 uncultured Balneolaceae bacterium
AGCTTCCTCTGATATGGATTCATCTTGAAATCCACACCATTCTTCTTTAGATAGTCAATCGGCTTGTTCCCTGCTTTACCGAATGTAGAGGTCGTTATTTGTATATGCATTCTCTTTAAACGTAAGGTTATGACGGCACATCAGCACTTGAGGAATTAAATAATACCTGGGACAGAACTCTTTCTGAACAATCTCAGAGATTTCGAATCCTCTTATCTCTACGCACACATTAGTAAATAATACGCTATAACGATTTTTGATTCAAGGTATTTATCCTCTCCTCACCATCTGAAAGTGCCGGAAATGGCGGAGTCACGCCAAATATCAACTGGCCGGTCGGGAAGGCTCTGCCTAATAGACCGGAGTGCTGACAAATTCTACTTATATATACGTTATAAATCGGTAACCCGTATCAAGTGGACTCTTTTTTTGGCCTTACAAAATGGTTGTAGGCCAGCGTGTGCACCTTCCCAATCAGTTCATCCAGAGTGTCAGGCATCATGTATCTTTCTGCAATGAACAAATTTTTATATCTCGGGAGATGAGAGTAGCCGTTTAACTTGTTGTTGTTCAGCAGCACCCCCTTCATACTCAGGGTGTTTAATATATCCATCGTGGACGTGTTGTAGGAATCGTGGCCGCCAAACGGTAAAGAGTAATAGGGTATGACCGGGCGGGATTCCAGCCTGTTCAAAGCCCTGTATCCTTTTATAAGATCTTCTCTTTGATCTGAATCAGACAGAGAAGAGAGTCTGAAGTGTGAATAGGTATGATAACCGTAGGACAACAGCGGATGATCTATCAGCTGTTCCGGTTGATGAGCACAGTGAGGCACGATGGCCTGCTCCAAATTTTCCATTTTAATAAAGCGGTCGATGAGCTGATTCAACTTCTGCATCGAGAGAGCCTCACCACTTTTACTCTCTTTATAAAAAGTACTGGCTGTAAAGCCTTTGTTCACCACACGATTAAGAAATCGTACGAGGCTATCTAAGCGCCCTTTCTGTTTCAGAAATCTGATTTTGTCTCTCCAGAAGATCTTGCCTTCCAGGGTTCCGCCGATCACGAATACAGTGGCTGGAATCTCGAGGGATTCCAGCACTGGCAGGCCCTCATTAAAAACACTCAAGTAGGCATCATCGAAGGTGACTGCGACCAGCCCTTTTTTCTTTTTGGCCTCAAACCACTCTTCAAGGGAGACGATCTGATAATGTTTTTTATACCAGGAAAACTGCGTATACATAACGGAAGGGCGAACATTATGCAGCTTGAAATTGAGGTCAGCGGGAATCTCTTCATAACAGGAGTGATACAGTAAAATGTGCCCCGCCTTACGCCTCGAAAGGTAGTGCAGAGCCGCATGTTTTATTCCTGCTGTAATCGACATAATTCCGGTCAGATTCTGTTCAGTTTCTCAACTATTGTATCGATGTGGTTATCCCTGGCGGAATCCAGGTTGATCTCCATCACCTTTACCCCCTTCTCCCGGAAATATCCGGCTGCATATTCCATATGGTATTGCGTTTTTTCAGTATAGTCGTGCAATTGCTGTTCGTTAAGCCCCTGATGGATCGTGGCGACTCTTCTTCTTTTTTTAATATTTTCGCAGATCCGCCGTGGGTCTGATTTTAAAAGGATCACCCCGTCCGGCACCGGCATATAGTTCAGGTACTCATCCATATCCTGATCTGTAAGGCTTTCGGAACTAAGATGCATGATTCTGCTCAGAAGGCCTTCATCAAAGAGACAGATACGCTTGTCGTGTTGCAATTCCCGAATCGCTTGAAGTTCTTCAACAGATTTATAGAAATAGAGTGTGGCAAAGTAGCGATTGTCTTTCTTGTAAAACTCCCTGCAGCAGCGGTTGATAATATCCAGAGTATGATCTACAAACTGCCTGTGATCTTCATGAAATTTTTTCATGTGATCCAGTTGCTCACCTCCGGAAGGCTTATAGGAGATGTACTTAACCTTATTTAAAATATTGTAGAGATACTCGTAAATAATCTCAGGACGTGAGAAGGAATTCCTGCTCTTTCTCTCATACCGAAAATCATGGTATACCGCCCACTTGTCATTCTTATTCCATGCATCCCTTAATTGATTGTAGATATAGGATTTACCTACTCCGGACGGACCTACAATTTCGACTATCCTTGCCATGAGACTGAACGATTCTTAAGATCAGGGATTTCAACAATCGCACCCATTGCTGCGTTAAGATTTGTCACCGGACGGGTGAACGATAAAGGATTTCTCGCCAAAACGGGTTATCTCCACATTGTTGAACCTGGAGAGAGACCTGTTGAGGTTTTTCAGGATGTTGCTTAGCTCTTCTTCTTTTAAATCGGGGAATTTGTGTCCTGTTTCCAACAAATTGCCAGAACTCTCCTCACGCTTCGGTGTGATCAGCAGGTTTCTGAGCTTTACCAGGTTTCTCTTGATCTTTCTGCTGACAGGCACTTTATCTTCCTTTTCGATGGAAAGCAGCACCTCAGCTGACGCGGTAGAATAGGAGCGGCCATCTGCGATTTTCTCCCACTCATTCACAATTCTGTCTGTCGCAAATTTCCCTTTCAGATTTGCAAATCGCACCTCTATGAATTCACTCCCGGTTTTGCTATCAACTCCCAACTTTCCGGTTCCATTCCGACGTGCAACAGCCATTTCATCAATATAGCGCGTGAGTTCATCCAGATTCATGGCTTGGATGCTGGCCCGGTTGGGAATTTCCCTCTCAATGTGGTGAGGCCTTGGCCGGTATGCAATACAGTTTACCTCTGATACATAAGCTTCAAGTGCACTGGTACAACCGTTATGTATGATGGTGAGCGAATTTCGGATCCATCGGCTGATTGTTCCCTCCCTGTTCACTACAACATTGGGGTAACGATCTCCAATCAACTTCTCCCAACCATCAACAGACTCTACCGGGTGAGGCCGGACAAGAATGGTCATCTCCGGATATTTCTCTGATAGGTGGCGAATCATTTTTATAAATTCACCTACCAGGCCGGTCTGATAGGCGGCATTTTCATACTCATGAAACTCCCTGTTGTCTTTTCTGTCAAAATAACCGGCCTCTCTTAGCCGAGCCATCACATTCCAGAATCTGTTCTCATTTAACAAGGTTCCGAAATTGGATACGACCATAATATAGGGTTTGCCGTCCAGGAGGGCTTCCTCATCGGGATCCTCAAAATACCCCGCAAACTCTTTCCGCCAGTAATCGACCCTTGGTGAGCCCACGGGCTTGAAAAGATCAGAATATTCCGGGTAGATCTTCTTAAGTGAATTGCTGTCGTGTTCACCCCAACCAAAAACAGCATCTGCATACGCCAGGCTCTCTTCCGAATAACGAAGCCTTGCAAAAGTGTCATAGGACTCATCCAATAAGCCGCTCTCCTCATCCTGGGATGTGATACTGTGCCCGTTCTTTTTCAGCCGCTCCAGCATCCGAAGCATATGATCGTGCGGGGTGATTGATTTCATAAGTACAATTCCGGGAGGCAATTTGCCTTTTGCCGCAAGCCCGATTGTATCTTTTTTCTCACCTATAACGACGGTATGACCGCGTTCAGCGGCGGCAAGGGCGAGAATGGTTCCGCCCTCCAGTTCCCGGACTTTAATCTCTATAGGTATGTAAATATTCATGATTTATTTAACTCTCCTTCTTAACCAGGAAAGATCCGATAGCAAGTACGTCCATGCCCGATCCGTAGAAGCATCTAACAGCCTCTTCCGGACGCATAACAATCGGCTCTCCCTGCACATTAAACGAAGTATTCACCACTATCGGGTGACCTGTTATCTTCTTGAATTCCTGCAACATGTTCCAGTATAAAGGATGAATT
>CALKWT010000181.1 GCA_938003885.1 uncultured Balneolaceae bacterium
TACACCCGGATGCCAGCGCCTGAACTTTCCAATGTGAGAATTATCACGGTGTTGTCCCCATCTTCAAGCTCCTGTCGGCAATATACATTTTGCGGGAGGTTATGCAGATAACCGGGTTTGGGGAATGGAAGCCGCAGTGAACAGTGCCAATATAGTAGCAAATCAAATAGATCTGGATTAGAATGATTAAAAAGATGATCTGTCGTTCCTTTTTTCTGATTCTGGTATTAACATCGGGAATACCACTCTTTTTTACAGGGGGCAGCATCGTTAAGACGAGTACTGCTGCTATCATGGATTATCATGCGAATGAAATAGGTGAATTACCTTCTGAAACAGACTCTGTGATAAAAATAATCAACCCGCGAAGCGGAGATACAATTCATAGAGACTCGAGATTTAGATATCAGATTGAAATAGAGGATCCTCTGAGTTCAGATCCGGTGACGCCTTTCGATATTTTACTTACCATAACCTTTCTACCTGAAAATGGGGATTCAACCATTGACGATCTCAAAATATTTGACGAGAATGAACATCCAGGATTGACCATGATCAGGGAGAAAAGCTGTTTTAGCTGTCACTCTGATAAATCCCGGATGCTGGGCCCATCCTTTTTTGAAATTTTCGAGAGATATGGAGCCGGTACTTCTGCGATAGAAACAGTAAACAGTTCGATTAAGAATGGGGCGTCTCAGAAATGGAGTAACCAGGAAATGCCCGCCTATTCAGAACTTGCAGAGGATGACCTATTGGCAATATCGTCATTTATTCTGAATCAAGGTTCCGATAGTAGGAGTCGGATCGTTACTGGTGCTGAAGGAGTTTTGAGTGTTGCGGAACTTGTAGAGTCAGGCTCCCGCGGACACCTTGTTTTCTCCGCAAGTTATGTAGACCGGAAAGGGCAACGGTTTACAGACAGTGTCCTAACGGATCTGAGATAGTGATGAAGGAAACTGATGGATTGATAGAAAAATTAATGAGTTCATGAACAGGAAAAACTTTCTTAAAACCACATCACTTGGTAGTCTGGCACTATCAGCATTTCCCATTGAATTTCTCTCAGGTCAACCTCAAAAAGCCGTTGATACTTCCAAATCGACGCCAGCTAAAGAAAAGCATGTTGCCGTAGTCGGAGCGGGTATTTCGGGCCTGTCCTGTGCTTATGAACTTCTGCGAAAAGGGTATGAAGTAACTGTACTGGAAGCTTCCGGAAGAATAGGGGGGACCGTGCTATCTGTACGCGATGGGCTGGCAGATGGTTTATATGCGGATTTCGGTGCAGAAAACTTTACCCGTCCCGGCTATCAGAAATATTGGGAATACATTGAGGAGTTTAACCTGCCCGTACTTCCCTATTATCATCGTGAAAATAGAAAATCTTTTGTAAATGGGGAGTGGGTTAGCGATGAACAAGCTCGTGAACTCAGAAAAAAGGAGATCTTAAAACAGGGTGGCTTAACACCCGAAGAGAGAAGGTTTTTGAATTCAAACCCTGTCTCACATTTGCCATATCTCTATGTTCAGCCCTACCTGGGTCGGTTCAGTGATGCATAGCTGGTATTTGGAATCGGAATGGATCATCTGGACACCATTCCCATTTCATATATTTATAAACAGGAAGGAGCCTCGGATGCAGCTCTTCGTATTCTTGGTGGTAGCCGTACTTCGGCACTTTACTCTCTCTGGCAAACCTATATCCGTAAGATTCGCGGATATGATCAAGAATTCGATCTCTACAGAATTAGAGGTGGAAATCAGGTGCTCACAGATACCCTGGGCAAGAGAATCGGAGATAGAATTCATCTTAGCTGCCAGGTAACGGAAGTTCGACAGGGCAATACCGGTGTAGATTTGCATTATAATAATATGGGTCAGCGTAAGACGCTATCTTGCGATTACATGGTCTCTACTTTACCTGTAACCGCACTTCGGAATATTCTTTTTACCCCTGATCTTCCGCCGGAAAAACATTTTATCATAGACAATATCACCTACGCTCAGACTACCAGAGTGGTATTCCAGGCGAGGACAAAGTTTTGGGAGGAGGATGGTGTCACGATCAACCTGACCTATAATCACCCCTCATTACGAACGATCTGGCAAGTGGCCGAAGAGGTAGATAGTGACCGCGCTGTTCTTATGGCGAAAGCTCCAGGCGGAACAACGTCACAACAAGTTTTAAACGCATTTAAAGAGTTTTATCCCGGAGATCCGTCCAATATCACCATTGAGCAGCAGCTGATTAAAGACTGGTCGGCAGACCGATGTACACCCGGTTGCGAGAGACTTGATTTCCCAATGGGTCAACTGCATCAATTTTGGCCCCACACGATGACGCCTGCGGGACGCATTCACTTTGCCGGCTCCTATACCGACAACCGGAGCTGGGGAATGGAGGCCGCCATTAATTCAGCTCATCGCGTGGTTAATGAAATTGACAATCTTTGATGAAATTAATCGGACCGTAAGGCAAAACATCTTCGCAATTTCATTCCGCACTTTAAAAGAAACAGATGGTGGATTGGATTTAAAACCTTTCGTGCCTGCCTGTTCACACCACCTACATTAAACTTGCTAAATAAAATAAATAACAATAGAGATACAGCCATATGATTAAAAAAATACACTTTGTGAAACTTGCCATATTAACGCTGCTGCTTGCAGCCTGCAAAGATACAAGCCAAAACAATGGCTCGGATCCGGAAATCGAACCTCAGGTATTTGTCTATACCCCATCCGATGAAATCATCGCTAACCCGGATAGGGGCTTGCAAAAGTATTCGATAACAGACGACTCTTATTATGCACAGGCGAATTATTCCAATATCGATGTAGAGAGATTAAAAAACTGGAGAGAAGGTGAGGAAAAAGTAACAGTGATCTATCGATATTTTTTAATGAACGATTTTATAGAAAGTGAAATCTCGCCCGAATATCTTGCAAATATTCAACTTGATTTCGACAGGATCAGGGAAGCGGGATTAAAATGCCTGGTACGATTTTCATACACCAACCGGCAATCGGCTGAAGAACCTCAGCAGCCTGTTAAAAGCTTGATATTAGAGCATATTGCACAGCTTGCGCCCATTCTTGAAGAGAACCAGGATGTCATTGTTGCCCATCAGGCTGGATTCATTGGAACATGGGGGGAGTGGTATTACACAAACTCTGAAGAGTTTGGTACCGATGGGAATATCAATGAAGAGCAATGGCAGAATCGTAAAGTGGTTGTAGAAGCGATGCTTGATGCAACGCCTTCCGACATCTCCGTCCAGCTACGCTATCCGAGCGCAAAAATAAACATGTATGGGGATGAGAAATTAGTTGACGAAACTGCCTAT
>CALKWT010000182.1 GCA_938003885.1 uncultured Balneolaceae bacterium
TAGACACTCCACCACTGAACGGCGAGAGGGATGATGAAAATTGCCCAGAGCTGGGAGGTGTCTGAGAAATCGGGCAGCATATTCATCAGCGGTTGCACATCAGCATTCGTAAAGAGGCCACTGAAGCCGCCAACATCGGGATGAGACAGGGCCACATAGGCTGCTATAAAGCCTCCAAGAATAGAGAGAAAGAATTGAAAGAAATCGGTAATGAGTACACTACGGAGCCCACCGAGAGCACTATAAATGACTGTAACTGTGCCAGCGATAAGAATGGTCTGTAAAGGGGTGAGGCCTATAATGACAGTACCAAGCTTAATCGCCGCAAGCGACACACTGGCCATAATGATCACGTTAAAAATGAGCCCGAGATAGATCGCTCTGAAACCCCGCAAAAAGGCAGCTGGTTTACCACTGTACCGAAGCTCATAAAACTCTACATCCGTTAAGATACCGGAGCGCTTCCACAGATGGGCATAAATAAAAACGGTCATCATCCCTGAGAGAAGAAAAGCCCACCATGTCCAGTTTCCAGCCACTCCGTTTTGGCGTACAATGTCAGTCACCAGATTGGGCGTGTCGGTAGAAAAGGTCGTCGCAACCATGGATATGCCGAGGAGCCACCAGGGCATATTTTTCCCGGCAGCAAAATACTCGGTTGAATCAGCCCCCGATTTTTTCATGACCCATAATCCAACGAACAGGGTGAAAAGCATATAAGCGCCAATAACCAGCCAATCAATGAGAGTAAGAAGCATAATTTTTAAGAATCTTTGGTTGTATGATCAATAGAAGATGTAGCAGACTTCAAGTACCGTTAAACTTTGTTTGCTCTATCCGTAATTGATCACTGTAGAGTACTCTAAATTTAGACTATCCGGGACAGGACAGTTCATCCTTTGCACACGGCTTACTCTGCTTTTAGAGCACCTTGTAAAAGCAATGGATTGAATGTTCGTTATGTATCGCACTCAGGCGGGAAACGATCTGCAAAGCCTCCAGAGTAAATAGGTAAAATCTGTGGTTAACGAAAGAAAACTTCATCAAATTTGAGAACAAAATGTGAGAACTTACTTCCATTCCTCCATGCGTGGATAATAACGAATCGCGTTATCATGAAAAATCTTTTTAACTATTTTTTCCGGGAGTCCGAGGCCCCGGAAGGGTTTGGCTACATTCCACGCAGTCTGGATCGTATCATCAGAGAAAAACCGGAACTCATTTTTCCATTTGGTTTCTAAAGCCTGAATAATTTCAGAAGCAGGAATCGACTCATCAGCGTCAATCTGATCGCTACCGTAAATGATTCGATCCTGGTAAGCCTCCATAAAGCTTATGACTTTGCTGCGTTGGTCAACTGCCTGATATTGCAGATGACATACCCGTTCGGCAAGGTCCACCCCGGCGTTCGGATGTCTGTCCAACCAGGAAGCCACTTCGTCCACGCTCCATTCCAGACTTGCCAGGTGCAATCCGACAAAGGTCAGATTTGGATGTTTGGCAAGGATTCTGTCCCGCGCATTCAGCTGATCTTTGTAGGAAGGTGCGTGAGGCTGGAGATACATATGATAGACTGGATTCCTGGAAAAGTAATCCCGATCGCTGGTTACAGTCATCTCCTCCAGGGGTAACCAGCAATTTTTCGGCTCCCCCAGATGTGCAGCAAGGGGTATATTGTTTTTTTCGAGATAACTGTAGAGCGGGTCAAAAGCGGGGTTATCAGCCATGATGAAATTTCCCTTCTGATCCTTTAGCTCCATGCCAATATTCTTCCAGATCTTGGCAGCGACAGCTCCACGCTCCCAGCCAGATTCAAGCTCGTATAGTGCCTGATCCTGCCAGCCCGGTTTACTGAAATCCTGAGTCCGGAAAGTCGTAATAAAATGGAGTCTGCCCGGATCGTTCTCATTTATTTTTATGGCAAGATTCTGTTGTTCTTCGGGTGAGATGAACTCCCCAATCTCGGTATTAATGGTTACCAAACGAAACCCGTTCGCCTTCCCGGTATCCAGAAGAGCCGTACGGTCAACATTATAATGCACGTGGGCATCAATTTTCTCTATTCGGTGCCAGGGATGATCTTCATGAAATGCCATATCAAAAAGAGTGAATCTTGGTTAGTGGATCAGGCATATCAGGCCCCTTCCAGTTTTTGATCCAGCTCTTCCGCTTTCTCCGTACTCTCTTCCACGATAGCCAGCAGGAAAACGGCTGTAATAGCCACGATCATCCCAATCAAGGTTACTGTGTGAGGTACCACCGAATAGATAATCAGAGAAATGATAATAGTGATCACCGGAGCGATGGCATTTGTCAGAGGGGAGACGACGATCGCCTTGCCATACCGATAGGCATAAACCAAACAGAGTGCACCAATGGCATTCAGGATCTGAATCATCGCGGCCAGGTACGGCCCTTGAAAGCCCCAGTTAATCTCCTGTGAGAAGTCAGTCATGTTGATGGCAATCGGGGCAAGGAGAATTCCAGTCACTGTCATATAGAAAAAGATGCTTTCTGCACTCATGGTTTCATTCGCCAATTTCATGAAAAAGCCTTGAACTCCCCAGGCGAGAAATACGATCAGTGCAAATACCAGCCACAGATAACCATCTACCGTGGTACTGTCGGGCGGTATATAGGAGAGTAACGGAATGGCAATAACAGCTAAAAGGATACCTATCCAGCCTTTTACATTGGTCTTTTCTTTTAAAATAACCAGAGAGAGCAGAACCGTAATCACAGGTGAGAGCGCGATAATTGGAAAAATTATATAAGCTGGCCCGATACTCAGTCCGTGAAAGAGGGTCAATTGGCCTCCGGCCCCTGTAAAACCGATCAGTGAACCTAACAGAATCGACTTTTTGTCGTACTCTATTTTCCAGTTGATAAGTTTCAGGGCAACCAGGGCAGGGGGGATCATGGTGAGCGACCAGACCACATATCCAAGGGTCGGTGGAAAACCAGCTTTTTCTGTGATCTCAATAAATGCTCCCCAGAC
>CALKWT010000183.1 GCA_938003885.1 uncultured Balneolaceae bacterium
GTATGGGGAACCCGGACATGCCTACATCTATCTCTGTTACGGTATTCATCACCTTTTTAATATAGTAACGAATAAGGAGGGTCTGGCTGATGCAGTGCTGGTACGTGCCGTCAGGCCACTCGAGGGAGTTGAGGTGATGAAGGAGAGGCGGGGGACTCAGCAATCCGAAAACCTGACCAACGGCCCCGGCAAGTGGACACAGGCTTTTGGAATAACCACAGAACTTAATAAAGGCTCCCTCTCTGCTCCGCCGGTCTGGATTGAGGAGTCGGAAATCATCCCCAAAAGTATTCTCGCCACCCCCCGGATTGGTATCAGTTATGCGGGCGAAGATGCCAAGAGACTTTGGCGATTTGAGATCGGGAGTGAATAGTAACCGGAGCGGGGAACCGCAGCGGAAGATCCAATACTTCCCCAACTCTTTCCTGTAAATCCCGATTCTCATTCACAATTATCCAAATCAAACCTTATATTTACTCTGTAAACCTGTAATCTGTCGACCTCTTTGCGATGAATAAAAAAACATTTGCCATCATATCAGCCATTATCTTGTTTGCAGCCCTCTCCCGATTGCTGCCGCATCCGACGAATTTTACTCCTGTGGCTGCCCTCATTCTTTTTGGGGCCGCTTACTTCACAAACAAAAAGTGGGCGCTCATCATCCCGCTTACGGCAATATGGCTTAGCGACCTGCTGCTTAACAACATCGTTTATAGCACCTATAACGATGGCTTTATGTGGTTTACAGGCGGGTTTTTCTATATATACGGAGCTTTTGCCCTCATCATGCTGCTTGGATATTTCCTGCTTAATAAAGTTACTCCCGGACGCGTGTTAGGCGGAGCACTGGGAGCTTCTGTTATATTCTATCTCGTCAGCAATTTCGGAGTCTGGTTAAGCGCCCCGGTCTATCCTCTAACCTGGGAGGGGCTGATTACCTGCTACACCGCAGCCATTCCCTTTTTCCACTACACAATTGCCGGCAACGTGATCTATTCAGCCGTTCTCTTCGGTTCCTTTGAGTGGATTCGTCATCGATATCCAACCCTTGTTCCCGAACTCACGCAGGTTTAATACTCAACTGCATACCCTTATCCCCTGTTGAAAAAAAGAATGATCATTATAGGGGCTACTTCAGGAATTGGAGAGTCCCTGGCAAGATTGGCGATCAGAAAGGGCTATACTGTTGGAGGTACCGGGCGGCGGGTAGAGCGTCTGAAGCAGCTCAAAGCAGAGCTCGGGGACTCTTTCTATTTCAGACAGATGGATGTATCTCAGTTGAAGAGTGCCTCTGAAATTCTACACGAACTGATTACTGAAATGGGCGGAATGGATATCATCGTCCTGAATGCTGGAATTTCAAATGCACCGGCCTCTTCTATTATTTCGATGGAACAGGAGATCATCAATGTCAATGTAAAGGGGTTTGTCCAACTTTTCGGAGAGGCGTTTCAATACTTCAGAAAGCAAAAAAACGGACAGATCGTCGGCATCTCCTCTATGGCAGCTCTTCTTGGCACCTCCAGAAACTCTCCATATGCCGCCTCTAAAGCATTTATCTCAACGTATATGCAGGGGTATAGAAATCGCTGTAATCAGGCAGGTTACAACATCACCATCAGTGATATCAAAGCCGGATTTATCGACAGTGAAATGACGGCTGGCAAGAAGGGAGTTTTCTGGGTGGCGGACACGGAGAGGGCGGTCCGTCAGTTGCTGACCCAAATTGAGAGAAAGAAGAAAGTTGCCTATGTGACACGCAGATGGCGGTATGTCGCCTGGCTGATCAAGCTGACTCCGGGTTTTATATTGGAGCGTATTTAGCCTCTGGGATATTCCACGCAAAACCCACATCAGCTTGCACTACCGCTGCGCATACTGCTGTTTCACAGCTTTAGCACTCCTTGCTCTCTGCCGAACCTGTTGTTCGATCACAAACGCTCTCTTATCATCCTTCACAAAAAGAGATACAACAGCAACAGGATGAAAGGAATCGTGAATACCCAGTTTCCTTTCCAGTAATTCTGATAATTGCGGCTCATGACTTCTACCATTGTTTACCCTCTTTAAACTCCCGGTAAAATCAAAGTTCCCGCATATCAGCCTCCCTACCCCAGCCACCCTTCCCGGTCCAGGTTCCGATACTGTATCGCTTCGGCAATATGTTGGGGCAAGATGTGTTCAGATTCCGACAGATCAGCAATGGTACGGGAAACTTTCAGGATCCGGTCGTAGGCACGTGCCGACAGAGCAAGCGTGTTCATCGCTTTTTTGAGAAGCGCCTCTCCCTGATGGTTTAACCGGCAGAATTTTCTGGCCAGCTTCGTATTCATCTGTGCATTGCAGTAGATCCCGGCGATCCCCATAAACCTGCGACTCTGAATCTCCCGCGCTTGGACGACGCGCTTACGGATCTCAGCCGAACTTTCACTTTTCTTCTTCTGAGAAAGTTCTTCAAAGCTGACTTTCTCTACATCGATGTGAAGGTCAATCCTGTCAAGAAGCGGTCCGCTGATTCTTCCAATATACCTTTGCATCTGCAAATTTGTGGCCCCCTGCATATCGGATGCATTAAACCAGTCGCCGGAAGGTGAAGGGTTCATCGAGGCCACCAACATCACACGGGCGGGATAGTTTACACTCATTCTGGCCCTGGAAATATTTACGTCTCCATCCTCAAGGGGTTGCCGCATCACTTCCAGTGCACTTCGTTTGAATTCAGGCAACTCATCCAGAAAGAGGACTCCGTTATGCGCTTTAGAGATTTCCCCCGGCATTGGAAAGCTCCCCCCTCCTGCCAGCGCCGCATCCGATACAGAATGATGCGGACTCCGAAATGGCCGGGTCGTCACCAGGGAGTCTCCCGACTCAAGCAGGCCCGCAACCGAATGCACTTTCGTTGTCTCCAGGGCTTCGCCGAGCGTGAGAGGAGGCAGAATTGTAGGGACCCTGCGCGCCATCATGGTCTTGCCGGAACCGGGCGGGCCCACAAGAAGGACATTATGGCTGCCGGCTGCAGCAACTTCCAGGGCTCTCTTAACATTCTCCTGGCCGCGCACATCCTCAAAGTCGAGCACGTTCTCCCGGCCGGACTGAAACAGCGCTTTCAGATCTACAGTAACGGGAGGCTGCTGCCTATGACCTTGAAACCAGGCGATCACCTGAGACAAGTTTTTGAATCCGACGACATCTATCCCACTTACTACGGCCGCCTCCCGACCATTAACTTCAGGCAGCACCACATACTTTAACCCTCTTTTTTTTGCCTCAACCGCCATAGAGAGTACACCCCTTACCGGCCGCAGCTTGCCGTCCAGAGCCAGCTCACCCAGGATGAGGGATTCTGGAATTCTTGAGCTTCTAATCTGACGGGATGCAGCAAGGAGGCCTATTGCGATTGGCAGGTCAAATGCGCTTCCCTCTTTGGGCAGGTCGGCTGGCGCCAGATTCACCGTTATCCTGCCAAGAGGGATATCGAAGCCCGCATTCTTCATGGCTGCAATGATCCTGTCTTTCGATTCACTCACCGCCCTGTCGGGCAGCCCTACCAGAAAATATTTAGGCAAACCGCCGCTAATATTGACTTCCACATCAATGAGCCGTGCATCCACACCGATCGTGGAAGCGCAGTAAACTTTTGAAAGCATCATGTAAATTGTATCTTTTTAAGAGTGTATCTCGTAAGAAGACACAGAAAGCTCACATTTCTTACATAAATATCCGGACAACGCTCATGAAAAAAGAAGACAGCACCATTTTAGAAGAACTGAAGGGCACGGCCGAAGATGTGATCAGCCAGCTAAAAGCAATTGTTAAGAAGGGCAATGCCAAGCGCGTCATGGTTAAAAACCGAAAAGGGAAAATTCTCTTCCAGAGCCCGCTTACTTTCAGTGCAGCAGGTGCGTTTTTCTTTATCGTCTATGCACCTGTTATAACGGCGTTAACCGCACTCGCAGCGGTGGCCAGTGATGTATCCGTTTGGGTGGAGTCCGTAGCCGAAGAAGAGCCAAAGGAGGATACCTATGAGGTAGATGCCGAGGTTATCGAAATCGATGATGAGGAGGAAGGAGATGGCGCGGACCCCAATAAGGAAGAGGAGGAGCCTGGTACAGATAATCCCGGGCAGAACAACTGAAACCCGGGATAAAAACTAGCTGAAGCCGCAGCTCATTGATTTCGTAGTTCTGGTTCCTACTTCCAATGGGCCTGCGCAATTGCCTCTTCATCGAGAGAGTCTGCCAGGAACTTCTCAGCATCCAGAGCCGCCATACAACCCGTACCTGCTGCAGTAACCGCTTGCCGGTAAACAGAGTCCATCGCATCTCCGCAGGCGAAGATACCGGGCACATTCGTTCTCGTAGAGTGCGCCTGCGTCTGAATATACCCCACATCATCCATATCAAGTACCCCTTTGAAGAGATCCGTATTGGGTTTATGCCCGATCGCAATAAAGACACCGGTTACATCCGGAAGGACCGTGGTTTCCCCTGTCTTGGTATTCCGGACCCTTACTCCCTGAACAACGATATCACCCAGGATTTCATCCAGCTCGGAGTTCCAGAGAAACTCTATTTTATCATTATTGAAAGCGCGCTGCTGCATCGCTTTCGAGGCCCTCAACTCATCTCTGCGGTGCAGAACGGTTACTTTATCCGCAAACTTGGTTAGGAAAGTTGCCTCTTCCATCGCTGTGTCACCTCCGCCTACCACGACCACATGCTCTTTTCTGAAGAATGCACCGTCGCAGGTTGCGCAAGCACTCACTCCTTTCCCTTTCAGTTTCTCTTCACTTGGGATGTTGAGCCACTTCGCCGAGGCACCTGTAGCGACGATGATACTTTTGGCATAGACAGTGAACTCATCATCCACAGTGATTTTAAAAGGACGTTTATCAAATCCGATTTCCGTAACATATCCATACCGACAATCGGCACCAAAACGTTTCGCCTGCTCCCGAAAATCTTCCATCATACGGGGCCCGAGTACGCCTTCCGGATACCCCGGGAAGTTTTCAACATCGGTAGTTTGCATCAGCTGCCCGCCAGGTTCCGGCCCTTCCAAAACCAGTGGAGCCAGATCTGCCCTGGCAGCGTAGAGTGCGGCCGTCAGTCCTGCAGGCCCGCTTCCGATGATTACTACCTCAAAGAGTTTGTCTTGAATATCATTCATTTTTGTAGTTCTTTTTACTTTTTTGGAACTTTGCCATGCATATCCGGGAATTTTCGCCGCTAGCCGTGGTTCACCATAAATATAGATGATTTCAACTCAGGGCAATTCAGGCTCGTTCCGATCCCGGGGGTTCAAAATTTCCATTCTTTTAAATGTACGAAATTTGCATCGGTTTTTAAGTCATTATTATCTATCACACCAATAGTTATTTATCGAAAAGATAAAATTTTGAACTAAAATCGCTTCCAATTCATTAGAAAAGTTGGAAAAATCTTAAAATTCGGTAAGTTATCGCAAACCAATAAAGCGGAGGATACATTGAAGATTGGAGTTATCAAACAAACTGAAAATCATGAAACCCGGGTCGCCATTACACCGGAAGGAACGGAAGCATTAATTAAACTTGGAGCACAGATTGCTGTAGAAAGCGGCGCAGGACTTGCATCCAGCTATACCGATGAAGAGTACGTTAATGCAGGTGCAACTGTACTGAATGGAAGATCAGAGGTCCTCAAACAGAGCTCGATCCTGATTACAGTGCAGGCACCGTCTGAGGAAGATATCCGCCAACTTCAACCAGGGACAATTTTGATTTCATTTATCTGGCCCCTGCAGAACCGGGACTATCTCGATCTGTTGAACCAGCATAAGATTTCTGCGCTCGCGATGGATACCGTTCCACGTATCAGCCGTGCCCAATCAATGGACGCCCTCTCCTCCATGAGTAACATTGCGGGGTACAAGGCCGCACTCCTGGGGGCGAACCATCTGGACCGCTACCTTCCCATGATGATGACCGCTGCCGGCACCATTCCCCCGGCCAAAGTGCTTGTCCTTGGAGCCGGAGTAGCCGGGCTTCAGGCGATCGCCACAGCAAAACGCCTGGGAGCTGTCGTGGAAGCTTTTGATGTGAGACCGGTAGTGAAAGAGCAAGTAGAGAGTCTAGGTGCCACTTTCGTAGAGGTCGAAATGGAAGAGGAGGAAACGGAATCGAAAGGTGGTTATGCCAAAGAGCTGGACGAAAGAAACCAAATCCGCCAGAGGGAAGTGATCCACCAGCACGCCAAAAAATCGGATATTGTGATCACGACTGCGCTGATTCCAGGAAGGCCTGCCCCCGTCCTGATTACGAAAGAGATGGTGAAAGATATGAAGACCGGCTCTGTTGTCGTGGATATTGCCGCAGAACAGGGCGGAAACTGTGAACTCACTCAAGCAGGCGAGGTTATTACAGTGGATGGCGTAAAAATCGTCGGATTGCTGAACCTGCCCGGGATGCTGGCCTTCCATGCGAGCAAGCTCTACTCCAAAAACGTTCTCTCCCTGCTCTCTCTTCTGATCAAAGAGGAGAAACCGGTTTTTGATTTCGAAGATGAAATCATCCTCAATACAACCGTTACGCATGATGGTGAAATCATCTCACCCTTTGTGAAAGAGAATCTGAAATAATCCTGTACGTGCAATTAGATCAATGTACAACCCATCACCTAATATAAACTAACCATGGAAGCTTTTATATTTAACCTTTTTATATTCGTTCTGGCTTCGTTTGTCGGATTTGAATTAATCTCCAAGGTCCCCCCGACACTTCACACCCCCCTGATGTCGGGTTCCAATGCTATCTCCGGAATCACGCTGATCGGTGCCCTGATTATCTCCGGTTCAACCGACAGTACAATGGCACAATGGATCGGGTTTGGAGCCATCGTTCTAGCAACTATCAACGTCGCTGGTGGATTTATTGTCACCGACAGAATGTTGGAAATGTTCAAAAAAAAGGAGGGTAACCGATGAGCTATTTCTTACCAGATTCCTTCCAGGCATTTTTACCCGATCTCATCCAGCTGCTCTATCTTGTTGCAACCGGGTTTTTCATCGTAGGGATCAAACGCTTGGGCTCCCCGGCTACTGCACGCTTCGGTAACAGGCTGGCTTCAATTGGTATGCTGATCGGTGTTGCAGTGACCCTCTTCGATCGGGAAATAGTCACCTTTGAGTTTATCATTGCAGGAGTGGTGATTGGCGCCCTGATTGGGGTTTTTTCCGCAAGAAAAGTTCAGATGACAGCCATGCCTGAAATGGTTGCGATCCTGAACGGCCTCGGGGGGGGTGCATCCGCCCTTGTTGCATGGGGAGAAGTCACCCGGATCAACCCACAATTGCTGGAACTGCATGTTCTCGCGACCACAGGCCTCAGTATACTTATCGGGGCGGTCACTTTCACCGGAAGTTTTATAGCTTTTGGCAAGCTCCGCGGCTTTATCCATGGAGGAAGGGTGGCACTGCCCGGACAGAACTACATCAACCTTATTATGAGTGTCGCTGCTCTGGGGCTGGTTGGATGGTATGCAGTAAACCCCGAGTATCAGGTAATTTTCTGGTCACTTTTTGCTCTCGCTTTGATCATCGGTGTCGCCACGGTCATGCCGATCGGAGGAGCCGACATGCCAGTGGTCATTTCACTGCTCAACTCATACTCCGGGCTTGCCGCGTCGATGGCAGGTTTTGTTCTCGGAAATAATCTTCTGATCATCAGTGGTGCTCTTGTCGGTGCTGCAGGCCTGATCCTGACCAACATTATGTGTCAGGCGATGAATCGTTCACTCTATGATGTTCTCTTCGGTGCATTCGGAGGTGGAGGCGCAGCTGCCGATGATTCAAATGCAGACAAGAGCTATCAGCAGACATTTGCCGACGATGTAGCGATTCAGTGCTCTTACGCTCAGAAAGTGATTATAGCGCCGGGGTACGGACTGGCTGTAGCCCAGGCACAGCATACACTTAAAGAGGTTGCCAATCTTCTGGAAGAGAAAGGGGTCGAAGTCAAGTATGCTATACATCCCGTAGCAGGAAGGATGCCAGGACATATGAACGTTCTTCTGGCTGAAGCGGACGTTCCCTACGATCAGCTTTATGATATGGATCAGATCAACCCCGAGTTCAAATCGACCGATGTAGTTCTTATTATCGGTGCGAATGACGTCGTAAATCCGGCTGCCAAAACCACTCCCGGAAGCCCGATCTATGGCATGCCTATTCTGAACGTAGATGAGGCAAAAC
>CALKWT010000184.1 GCA_938003885.1 uncultured Balneolaceae bacterium
TACGAGATTTCTGTGTGTGACTGGAGTTCAGACGTGTGCTCTTCCGATCTAGTGTCCTGCACGCACCGTGTCGGTTGCCAGGCCCATCTCTGCCATGATCTGAAAACCATAGTAGAGCGAGAAGACAATTCCTTCTTGTGCTGCCCGTAAAAGGTGGGACCGCTGATGCCTGTTAAAGTTCAAATGATGAATTTGTGCTCCTACGTCCCGGTTTTCAAAAATACGTTCGGCACCGTTGCCGAAAGGTAAAATCTGTAATCCGTCACTTCCGATCGGTGCTTCCGCTGCAATCGCGTTCATCTTCTCGTAGGTGATGGAAGAGTCGATATCAAAATGTTTCCGGAGCCAGCTGTTCAAAATACCGGTACCGTTTACACAGAGCAGGACCCCGTAGCGGTTCCGGCTTTCCGTGTGATTGACATGCACGAACGTGTTCACCCTTGATTTTTTGTCGTAGTCGGGTGTGTCTGTAATACCGTAGATGACCCCTGAGGTGCCCGCTGTTGATGCAACTTCGCCCGGATGGAGGACATTTAAGGAGAAAGCGTTATTGGGCTGATCTCCCGCTCTGTAGGAGACGGGCGTACCTTTTGCCAGGCCGAGTTTACTGGCGGCCTCCTCTGAAAGGGTGCCGTGATCTCCAAAGCTGTTCAGCGCCTCGGGAAGCATCTCCTTTGGAATTTCATACAGGTCAAGAATCTCCTGTGCGAGCTCACCTTTCGGGAAGTTCCAGAAAATCCCTTCTGAGAGTCCGGATACCGTCGTGCAGATTCTGCCGGTTAACTTCATGCCGATGAAGTCACCTGGCAGCATGATTTTATCAATTTTCTCAAACAGCCCGGGTTCATTCTCTTTCACCCACCGCAGTTTCGATGCGGTAAAGTTTCCTGGTGAGTTCAGGAACAACTCGAGGCTCTTTTTTTCACCAATCTGTTGAAAAGCCCTTTCACCGATATCTGAAGCACGACTGTCGCACCAGATGATGGAAGGCCGGAGTACATTCTGGTTTTTATCTACCACCACCAGTCCGTGCATCTGGTAGGCGATACCGATCGCTTTGATGTCATGTTTCGAAATAGAGGCCTTCTCCATCAGCTCTTTTGTGGCTTGCACGATATATTGCCACCAAAGGGCAGGGTCTTGTTCCGCCCATCCCGGACGGATCGCCTGCATTTCCATCTCCTGCTTAGGTGCGGTGGCTGAGCCGACCAGACGGCCGGTATCTGCATCCAATACAGATGCTTTGATAGATGAACTGCCAAGATCGTAGCCAAGCAGATAGGTTCGATTGCTCATAGGTATGAATTTCTGCAAATAGATAAGAACCTGCCCGGTTGTTGATGGGGCAGGTTCCTCTGTATTAAGATGAATAAGTTGACAAAGCCGCTCTTATCGGGCTTTTCTCTACGCTGTAAGCTCCACAACTTTGTATCCGCCCTCTCTCTTGTCCTTGATATACATAGCAAGGAAGATGAGAGCAATAACGAATGCGATAGGCGAGATCCAGAGGAACGACATTCTACCGCCATAGTTATCAGCAGGGAGGAGGATGGATCCGGCTTCTGCAATCAGGGCTTCTTCTCTGTCCAGATGCAGTTCGGTTATAGCGCGGAGAGCGTTTCCTGTTAGCACGCCATCCAGCTCATTGGTCTGCCGGTAATGGCTGAGAGCACTTGCGGTATGGTTATAGACATTCTGAACATCTACCTCCCGGAATCCAAGCTGAGCCAGCTGCTGGGGGTTGCCTGCAGCATCTTGTGCCTCCTGGATATAGGTGGGATAGCGCTCTTCCACCTGCTCCATCACTTGAACCGTCTGCTCCTCGTTCAGAGCATCGGGCAGGTAACCGTCGGCAATGCTTCCCATAATCGCATTGGCACCTCCCGCTGCGAAAAATCCAAAACCGATCATCAGTACAATGCCAAGTGAGCCCGCTTTCGGGTAACGTTCACTCAGCAGGCCCACCATCGTTGGGAAATAGAAGGCTACCCCAGCTCCGAAAATGGTGGCTGCAAGCAGCAGAGGAAAGATTCCGGTTTCAATAAAACCAAACATGAGAAGTCCGATTCCTGTCAGGATAGAGGAACCCAGGAGCATACCGGTGGGTGAGAATCTTTCCACAAATGAGCCGGCAAAAGTACGCAGAATCACCATGATGGCACTCACCCACACGAATACAAGAATTCCATGAACACCGGCCGATTGCAGGACGGAAGGGATCCAGCGTCCGGGGCCCATCTCCAGGGAGAGCGTGATCATTTTCAGAACAATCAGTCCCCAAACGACAGGATGAGTAAAGGTGTAGCGGAACATCTCCCGCATCGGGATACCCGCTTCCGCTGTTTCGGTCTTTGGAAAGGTTTCGGGAATAAGAAGTGCCCCATAGATAAAGATAGGGATGTAAATAATGGCGATCTGGGTCGTCCAGTGGCCTAAATCAATCGGACCGACCTGGCCGATACCAACCATGGCAAATCCGAGGAGCCCGCCAAAGATCATAGATCCGGGGAAGAAAGCATGAAAGTGATTTAACTTGGTGGTCTTGTTTTTTGGGAAAAGGGCGGCAGTTAGCGGATTTCCGGCTACCTCTATCAGTCCGTTCCCGGCACCGAAACCGATAGCGCCCAGAAAGAGAATCCAGAATGCGTTGGGATCACCTGCAAAAAAAGATCCGAACAGAAAGAAGGTCACCCCGGCCAGGTGGCAGACAAAAGCCCCGATCGATGCACGTTTAAGGCCAATTTTTTCAAGAAACGGGCCAATGGTGAGCAGAGAGATGGCCATCCCCCAGAGTGCCGCACCGCCAATATAACCGACCTGGGCGTTGGTCAGAATGAATTCTGCTTTAAGCTGACCCAGTATGTTACTCACCAGCACAAATGAAAAGCCGGTCGGAACCAAGGCAAGACAGATCCCCCTAAAGATCTTTTTGCGATTAATTACGGGTTGTGAATCGTTTTCAAGCATAGGAAAATAAGATTGAATTGATGATTTGGTAAATGTATGAGATGGATGTTTGGTACGACAGCTGCTTTGGCCGCATCCTGCCGCGTCAGTGCAGCAGATCTCCGAAAAGGAAACCATGCTTCGGTTTTATAAATGAACCCTGGCGCTGAAATCAACCGGTTAACCCGGTTTTTCAAAACCTCCCTAATCTAACTTTCGGGCAGATACGTTCAAATCAATAAATTGACAGAGAGTTCATGCCCCTTAATTTTTAATCATATCACCGAAATATGAGTAGGTTGAATTTCATTAAAAAAGAACCAATTGTCAAAGTTAACAGAAGATTAATGATAAATGTATTCCGCAAAATTCCATGGCTGATAACCCTCTTCAGAAAGGCTTTCCTGAGTCAAAATACCCTTGACAGCCCGGATCGGGATGCTGCCATTTCTCAGGATGGTGTCATGAAATTCTGCTGGTGACATCTTTTTACTTTCGACAAGCTCATTGTAGAGCGCATAGATCTGCATGCCCCCGATCATGTAGGCAATTTGATAAAGTGGCCCGTAGCGGCCTTCGAATGATCGTCGCACCTCTGCTTCTGCATTGGCGTATTCATGCCCCACACGATCCACCAGATAGTCGATGCACTGTTGTGGCGTCCAGTTTCCAAGGTGATAATTGAGGGAGAAGATGATCCGGGCATACCGATGCGTTCTCCAGAAAAGCATGCCGATTCGGTCTTCCGGAGTTTCTGCAAAACCCAGGTCCCATAACAGGATCTCCCAATAAAGTGCCCAGCCCTCTCCCCAGAACGGGGTCTGAAACGGGCTTCGATGGGTATTGTAGCGGCGCGTGAAATAGCCCTGCATATGGTGTCCCGGAATCAATTCGTGTTGTACTGTGGCTCGGTTGAAATGAGGATTGTTTCCCCGCATGCTCATCAGTTTTGCATCATGATCCATCGTATTTGTGGGATAGGAGATGGTGATCACTTCGCCTCCCAGAAAGAAGGGATTGATCAGCTGTCGTTCGGGGGACATCATCTGCATTCTCCAGACTTCATCCAGCAGATCTGGTATGGTCACCAGTTCCCGCTCCTGGATAAAGTCCATCGATTCGCGGTGAAGCTTCATAATCAGTTCCGGCTTTTCACCCGGCGCCACATAGTTGTTTTTCACATGTTCAAGTGCTGCGTTCCAGTCATCCCCGTAACCCAGTTCCCGGGCAGCTTTAAGCATCTCCTGTTCCGCTTTGGCGAACTGATGCTCGGCAATAGAAATCAGCTCTTGCGGTGTGTAGTTGATCATCTCAAACGCGAGCCGCTTCTGGATCTCTTCTTCACCGATCGGATTTCCTACGATGCCGCTCTCGTCCAGCTGTTCATTTTCTGCATCAAAGTGGCCACTCACAAACTCGGCATATTCCGTCAGAGCCTGATCCAGCGATTCATACGGTTTGGCAGTCCACCATGTATAGTCAATATCGTAGCCTGAATAGAACCTGTTAGCATCTTCCAGAATCCACTGAATGTTCTGCAGAATATCGGTAATGGCAATGGTCTCTGAACGT
This sequence comes from uncultured Balneolaceae bacterium, assembly GCA_938003885.1. Taxonomy (GTDB): domain Bacteria; phylum Bacteroidota; class Rhodothermia; order Balneolales; family Balneolaceae; genus Rhodohalobacter. The sequence goes on from CALKWT010000184.1 coordinate 4,519, forward strand.
AATAAGGGTTCTGATTCGGCCAGGTGGTTATGAAGCTGAGTGATCTGCTCCGCCCAGGAATTCATCCACTCAGCGGTTGCTGCACCCTGTTGGGCGGTCCCTATTCTGCGCTGTTGGATAAACTCCATGAATTTTTCAATGCCCGGAACCCACTGCGCGACGGACTCGAACCGCTCCTTCTCCCTGTTCATAAAATAGTGCTGCCGTTCCAGATGGTTTTTAAGCAGCAGATAATCGGTCTTTTCACTACTTGAGAGAGTGCCGAAAGGAATTTCCTCGAGCTTGTCGGACCAGTCGGAGTAGAATTGTTCAAATCTGTCAAAGTATTGATCTGAATATCTAACATCGTACTTCCTGTTCAATACGGCTTCATCCTGATCAAACTCACGGATCAGCGTCTCCATCCTCCCGTTTTGTGCATTCAGATGAGAGGGGAAGTAGAAGAGTGTGAAGAGGATCCCTGCTGTAAAAAGAGCAAGCAGAGGTTGAGTGTGGAATTTCCGGAGTACTGTTGAAGTCATGGGCTGTTCTTTTTATTTAAAGGATTCACGTCGATCTGTTTGATGCATGCTATCTGAATCTGTCCGGGCTGATAAGAGGGTGTGAGAGTTCAGAAGAGCCTGTTGTGATCAGGTCGGTAATCAGCTGCCCGCAGGCAGGTGCCAGGCTCATCCCCATCATGGCGTGTCCGGTGGAGATGTAGAGATTTTTATAATCCCTGCTTCTGCCAGCATAGGGCATTCCGTCCGGTGCAATCGGCCGAAGGCCTGCCCAAACCCGGGCATTGGAAAAGTCTGTCATGCGGAACTGAGGCAAGTAGTCGCACACGGCCTTTTTAATACTCTCCACCCGTACAGGGTTGGCCGTTATATCGGAACCGGCAATCTCCATGGTACCGGCTACCCGCAAATTTCCTGCCATGGGGGTAAAGGTGACCTTTCGTTCCGACAGAATCCCACAAATATCGGGTAGATGAGGGGGATTCTGAAGTGTCATGCTATACCCTTTTCCTCCTTGCATCAGTAGATTCTTCCCGACGGTTTTACCCAGTTGATGGGACCAGACGCCGTTACACAAGATGAAATGTCCGCTTTCGTACGTTCTGCCATCTGCTGTTTTAAGCCTTAGAATCCGGTCCCTGCTACGCTCAAGGAAGGTGACTTCCGTTTGATAGTGGAACGTTACATCCCGGCCGGCCAGCCACTTTTTTAACCCGTCCATCAAAAGGCCCGGGTGCATGTGGGCGTCATCCGGATAGTGCACACCACCCTTAATGTTGAGCTGCAGCCCCGGGATACGTTCTGCTACATCTTCCGCACTCAGAACCTCTGTGCGGACACCGAGCCGATTTGCCTGTTCGGCATCTCTGATCTCACTATCCAGCCCCTTTTCGCTGTTACAGAAGATATAGAGCCCTTTCTCTGTAAATCCAAAATCGAAATCGGCCTCTTCGTTAAATTCGCTGTAGAGATGGCGGCTCCGTGTCAGCAGATGATGGAGTATAGCACCCGCACGCTCAACATGTTCCTGAGTAGAGTTTTTTCTGAAGGCCAATCCCCATTTTATTAAATCGGTGTCGAGCCTGGGCCGGATGTAGAAGGGACTGTCTCTCTTCAGCATCCACCGAAGACCCTTGCTGATCATTCCTGGCGATGCCAGGGGAATCACATGGCTTGGGACAATCATACCGGCGTTTCCATAGGAACAGTTATCCATTCCATCCGATTTGTCAAACAGAGAGACCTGATATCCTGCCTTTTTCAGGTAGAGGGCTGTGAAGATGCCGGTGATGCCGGCTCCGATAATGGAAACCTTGTTTTCACTCATAGTCTGCCTGAGCCTCCGTTCTGTTCTCCATGGCAGGTCAGATCACCTGGAAACCGTGTGCATAAGGGTCATCGTCATCGATGGTGATGGTGTTATATCCTGTAATTCTGGCCCACCCTTCAATGGATGGTATGATCGCTTTCTTGCCATGAAAGTCAATCACCTCTTCGATACGTCCGGTAAATTTGCTTCCGATAATGCTTTCGTGAATGAAGGGTTCTCCTCTCTTCAATCGTCCCCGGGCATGCCACTGAGCCATGCGGGCCGAAGTTCCGGTGCCGCAGGGTGATCGGTCAATTGCTTTGTCCCCATAGAAAACGGCATTTCTGGCTGTGGAACTTGGATCTGTCGGGGTACCGGCCCACAAAATGTGGGTAAGCCCACGGATCGTCGGATCCTCCGGATGGACGAAAGTGTGCTGTTGGTTTATTCTGTCGCGTATTTCCCTGCTCCATGAGATGATCTGATCTGCGGTATAATCTTGAATCCCGGTAAAATTCTCCTGGGGATCAATGATGGCATAAAAGTTTCCACCGTAGGCAACATCTGCAGTCAGTTCACCGGTACCGGAGCACGAAACCTTTATATTCTCAGCAGCAAGATAACTTGCAATATTTGTAAGCTTGACGGAGCTCACACGGTTCGCTTCCCGGGTATAGGTGACCGGCACCACTCCGGCCGGAGTTTCCAGCCGGAGGCTCCCTTCCGTTTTGGGTTTGACCAGCCCCTCCTCAATCATGATGGTCACCGTACCTATGGTTCCGTGGCCGCACATAGGCAGGCAGCCACTGGTCTCTATAAATAGTACACCAATATCATTTTCCGGACTGGAAGGGGGGTAAAGAATACTACCCGACATCATATCGTGTCCTCTGGGTTCAAACATGAGTCCTTTTCTGATCCAGTCAAACTCTTTGAGAAAGTGCTGACGTTTTTCGCTCATATTCTTTCCACTCAGATGAGGCCCTCCCCCGGCCACCAGCCGAACCGGATTACCACAAGTGTGCGCATCTATACAGAAGAATCGTTTTGAACCCATATTTTTTATCTATTCGTAAGAGCAGCTGAATGTCTGTTGATCACTCTTTCAGTTTATGATAGAGGTGAAGGGCACTGGCCAGATCTTCCATGGCGTGCCCGGTGGACTTGAAGCAGGTAATTTGCTGTTCATCGTTTCTGCCTGGCTTCAAATTACCACAAAGCTCGAAAAGAGTACCCTTTGAATCCTCCTTCGTCAGATGTCCCGATTCCAGCGGGATGACCAGATCACCCGTTTCATGCCAGGCATCCTCGTGGTCAATATAGAGGTCGGATCTCTTCAGAGTTTCATTATCCGCTTCTCGCATATCTGTGCGGTAGGCGCCAACCAGGTCAAGATGCTGACCTGCCTTTAGCCAGCTTCCGTTGATAAGCGGATCTGAGCTCATTGTGGCCACCGAAATAATATCTGCTTTTGGAATTCCAGATTCAATATCAGAAACTATTTCAAAACTCTGTTTCATACCCGAGAGTTTGTCAACCACTTTTTGTCCATTCCCCGGAGTGTGTTCCCAAATAAGCACCTTCTCGATCGGACGTACTTCACAGTGGGCCTGTATCAGTTCAGGACTAAGCGTACCTGTGCCTACCATCAACAGTGTAGACGCATCCTGCCGTGCGAGAAACTGCGCGGCAACGGCCGACTTTGCTGCGGTTCTCCGGGCGGTGATCGCACTGGCGTCAAAGGTTGCGAGTGGCGAGCCGGTCTTTGCATTAAAAAGAATATAGATTCCCTGGAGAGTAGGCAGGGGGAACTTTTTGTTGTAGGGGGAGAGGGTGACCTGCTTAATTCCCAGAAATTTCCCAGCCTGCCACGCGGGCATAATGAGCAGTGTCGATTTTCGCTCACCCTCCCCGCTGTCGTAACTCAAAAAGGAACGCGGAGCGACCGAAGTTTCGGCTTCTCCCTGTTGATAGGCTTTTCGGATCACAGGAATCAGTTCATCGTAAGTTAAATGGTGGAAGATGGTCTTGTCATTATAATACTTCATGTCTGCTGTGATGCCATTTAAAAGTTATCAGTAAGTGATCTATTTTGTCAGGATGCCGTCAACCAGACGATAAATACCGAGTGGATTGCCCTCCTTTAATTCCTCTGGCAGCAGCTCATCAGGGCAGTCCTGGAAAGCTACAGGCCTCAAAAATCGTCGGATAGCCCCGGTGCCCACAGAGGTGAATTTAGGATCGCTTGTTGCAGGATAAGGGCCGCCGTGATGCATGGCGGGGGAAACCTCGACTCCCGTGGGTACCCCGTTGAAAATAATTCTTCCCGCTTTTTCCCGGGCAATATCTATCAGCCGGCGATGGCCTGCCAGCTCCGGTTCCGTACCCATAAAGGTTAGAGTCAACTGCCCTTCCAGAGAAGATGCAACCTCCTCAAAGCTGGTTTGATCGTCACATTCGATAATCAGGGAAAACGGCCCGAAAATTTCACGATGCATGGCTGGATTCTCAAGAAATCCGGAAGCTTCCACGACTGCCAAAGCAGCTGATTTGCTGATCTCATCTTCGGAGGTGGGGTGCTTGAGAATCTGAATGTGTTCTTGATTAAACAGAGTTTCCCGTGATTTCTGGTAATTTTCTGCAATACCCCGATTCAGCAACCAACTGGATGAGTGCCCTTCCAGATGCTCTGTCAGCATCTGTTTGAAGCGTTCCAGGGAGTCGCTTTTTTTAGCGATAATAATTCCGGGTTTCGTGCAGAATTGTCCGTGTCCAAGCGTCACCGACCCTGCAAGGAGTGCGGCAAGAGCGGATGGATCGCTGTGAAGTTTTTCCGGAAGGAGAAACACGGGATTGATACTTCCCATCTCTGCATAGACCGGAACTGGCACCTTCCGGGCGGCAGCCGCATCAAAGATCGCTCTGCCCGCCTTATAGGAACCGGTAAAGGCCACTGCTTTTACCATCGGGTGCAGAACCAGTTGTCTGCCCGTTTCCGCCCGGCCAAGAAGAGAATTGAAGACACCTTCTGGCATCGCTGTTTTTTCTGCTGCCTGCAGAATGGCTTTGGTCACCAGCTCGTTCGTTCCCGGATGTGATTCGTGGGCTTTTACTATCACAGGGCAACCCGCTGCCAGTGCAGAAGCCGTATCCCCGCCGGCAGTTGAAAATGCCAGAGGGAAATTACTGGCGCCAAAAACCACGACGGGCCCTATGGGGAAGAGCATGTTCCGGAGATCAGGTTTGGGCGCAGGTTGTCGCTCCGGGTCTGCCCGGTCGATGCGGGCATCCACCCAGGATCCTTCTCGCAGAAGGTCTGCAAACATCTTCAATTGGTTTACAGTTCTTCCTCGTTCTCCGATAAGGCGCTGCTCCGGTAGTCCCGATTCCGTAACAGCCTGCTGAATCAGTTTGTCACCCAGAGCCATTATCTCCTCGCCAATACGGCAGAGAAAATCGGCGCGCCTCTCTGCAGAGAGTGCTTTATACGCCTCGAAAGCTTCTGTTGCCATTTTCATTGCCCTCTGAATTTCAGAGGTTTTTGCGATGAAAAATTTGTCGGGCAGGGCTTCACCGGTTGCAGGATTGAAAGCCTGT
>CALKWT010000185.1 GCA_938003885.1 uncultured Balneolaceae bacterium
ACCACCGGGACATCATGAGGCAGTTCAGACACTCCCACCAGTGGGCTCCTGCCATGTTTGCACTGAACAAGCCATTCGGCTATACATTCTGGCTTAGCCGGTGGTGGCGTATCAAAGAACATATGCGCTATGGCAAAAGTTGGATCAGCGGTTATGCAAATCATGACTCTATGCGGAAGGGTTCACAAAGTGATCCAAGGGCGGTCCATGTGAATTTTCTGCTTGGCAACTCTCTCAAAATGGTCATGGACACCGCTTACAACAATCCCTCCACGACACTTCTTGTGAATGCTTTCTTGCCAGGAGTTCCGATGGATTTTCTGCAGGCGCTGGGGAGTTCACCCTGGAGTTTCTTGAGAAATACAGAGAGTGAGAATGCCTTGAATATTGTAGCAAGAGAAGCATTTTTTGCAGACTGGCAGATTACGAATATCGAATACCGGCAGGCCAGATTTTTCCGGAGATTGAAAAATATCGGTTTTGAGACCCTACCAGAGCTCAGAAATTTTATGAGAACCCTGCACGGGCTGGCGAGAACTGCTGAGTGGGATATCGAGCAGACTCTGCTCTGGTTGAATCGGGTGAAAGGGCCGGTGACGATTGATAAATGGGATGAACAGAATATAGAGCAGTTTGTAAAAGCGTGGATGTACGATCTGTTTGAGTATTGTAATACAGACAACCACACCGAACTGCTCAATCCAAAGAAAACCTCTTTTAATCTGGCAGTACGTAACTACCGATTAGAGAATCCATGGCTCAACGAGAACTTTAAAAAAACAGACTATCTGAAATATCGCGAGCCCGTGGACGGGACTGTCATCTATTATGGGTATAGAAAGAGTGAAGAGGCGCAGAAAGAGATTATATTCCTGGCGAATATGGAGGGACAGCCGAGACAGGTAACTCCCGCTCAATTTGACTTTCCTGTAAATGACCTGTCAGAGTGGGAAATGGTTTTATCCACCCCTTCAGTCAGGGTTAGAAAGATCGATCAACCTTTGCGACTCTCCATATCCCAGGGTGTCCTTTTTGAAAAGGTAAACCGGATGTGATCCGGAAAACAGGGGCGCCTCTTCTTAGTGAAGTTTATTTCTCTCTGTAGAAGTAGATTTTCTTGTTGGCTGCGTCTTTACCACTTTTGATCTTCACATTATTCTCCTGGTTGTATTGGTATACAGCTGTTCTCATTGAGTTTACACTTTTCTCATTCGTGTAGGTAACCTCAACCGCCTGCCCTCCGGGCTCAAGTTTGTCCAATGCATCCATAAGGGGTTTGAATTTGGAAGAGCGTCGTTTGCTCGATTGGATCTGCGACCGTTTTACAAATCTGATATTCATAGTTTAACTTTATTAGAAATAGTATGTTGATGGAACAGTTTAAAAATGGCTTTAAGAACTATTCCTCTATTGTATCTTTTTATCAATATTGTGTGATGACTGTCAGATGTAATCCGTGAATACTTAAACAATACGGACTACCGATAGAACAATCATTTGTACATTTGTATTACCAGATAAACTAATTTATGTTTCGTTTATTTTATAATCAAATGTAGAACATATATAGCCTGCTTACCGATTGTAATTTTGAGCATAATCCTGTCGTCTTTTATAACGATGGAGTTGATAAGCAGGATTCTATAAGATAACTATTTTATCAGATAATATAAACCATCTCCAATAATTATATTGATCGATGAATTCGACCTGAATATAAACTTTATTCAGATCGGAAATTCCTGGAGAGATGAATCCATTACTGGACGGTACTATTGAGATTACAGACAGTGTTGATCGGCGCTCTGCTCCAGCGGAGCCTCTTTACAAAACATCCTGGCCTCTGGTCAGGATTCCGTCAAGGGATACTTTCTAAAAAATCTCCCACGGCCATGCGATATCTGCTGTAGTTGGGAAGGTTATTGTGGGAACCTCCTGTGATTTCCAGGAACTCTTTACGCGGGGATGCAGAGTGCTCGTAAAGCTCATTGGCCATCGCCGGGGGGGTTACATCGTCCGCAGTACCGCTGATCACCAGCAGGGGAAGGGTGATCTGTCCGACCCGCTCCAGGTTGTTCTGCCCCGCTACGGCGTCATCGACCTCAAACCGTACGAAGACCCGGGTGATCCAAGGCAGCAGGCTCCTGGTCCAGCTGCCCACTTCCGTGACCGGACTCTCCAGAATGTATGCATCTACAGCATCATCCTCCTCTGCCGACAGAGTGGCCAGAAAGGTACCCGTAGAGTGTCCGTGAACAACCAGTTTCTGTTCCCCTCTGATGAAATCTGATTTGACTTTCTGGAGTATCGTACGCGCATCGGTTTTGAGTCCTTCTACTGTAGGGTTTCCCGTGCTCAGGCCATAGCCTCTGTAGTCAAATAATACCAGGTTGACGGGAAGGGCTGAGTAAGCCTGAATCAAGGCGCGGGATTTGACCATCAGGGAGCTGTTGCTTCCGAAATAGACCACGGTTGTTTCAGCGTTATCTTGTGAAAGAAACCATGCATTCAGCTCTTCTCCATCGGGCGTGGAGATCGAGAGCTCTTCAAAAGTAAACGGATTTATGTTGAAGGTGGCGGGGGTAATCGTCCGGTGAGCATCAAAGGAATCGTCCTCGCTGATCTGTATGGTTCTGCAGCCGGAAAGGATGAAGAGGAATGTTATAAGAATAAGAGAGACCTTTTTCATGAAAAAGATGTTTAAGTAACGATTCCGGTTTAAAGGGGCATCAGTAAAACATTTTACAGTAAATGATATTCACCGTTCATTATTTTACAGAATTGCCAACTAAAATAAAATTCAAATTCAGACAGCTTTCAGAGGATAGATCTTTTCAGTAACTTTCTCAATTTATCCAGCTCCATTAAAAGTATAATCATTCATTTATGAAAATCCGATGTGTGGCACTTCTGCTGTGCCTGCTTGCAATTCCCGCCCGTTCCCTCTACGGTCAGCTTCAATCTCCCGCAGACTTTCTGGGATATGAAATCGGAGAGCGCTGGACGCCCCACCATCGGGTCATGCAGTATGTGAAACATGTTGCGGAAGAGTCTGAACTTGTGAAGGTGGAATCGTATGGGACGACCTACGAGCATCGCGAGCTGGTTTATCTGATCGTCACTTCTGAGGAGAATCATCACGATCTGGAAGAGATCCGGACCAACAACCTCAAATTAACCGGATTGATGGAAGGAGAGCCCACAGAGAAGCAGAGAGGGATCGTCTGGATGAGCTACAACATTCATGGGAACGAGACGTCCAGCAGCGAGGCAGCCATGCTGACCCTTTATGAGTTGGTCAGGCCGGAGCGTCCTGATCTGAAGAGGTGGCTGGACAATACTGTACTCATTATGGACCCGATGGTGAACCCGGACGGCAGGGAGAGATATATAAATTGGTACAATCAGATGGCAGGTGTCAAACCGGACCCCTCTCCCGCGGCAAGGGAGCACCATGAACCGTGGCCCGGAGGGCGTTCAAATCACTATCTTTTTGACCTGAACCGGGACTGGGCATGGCAAGTTCAGAAAGAATCCCGCCAGCGGTATGACGTTTACAGGCAGTGGTTCCCTCACATTCATGTAGATTTCCATGAACAGGGGTACAACACGCCTTACTATTTTGCGCCTGGTGCTGAACCTGTACACAAAGCGATCACGGATTGGCAGCGAGAGTTTCAAGGGATGATCGGTAATAATCATGCCTCCTACTTTGATGATGAATCGTGGCTCTACTTCACCAAAGAGCGGTTCGATCTGTTCTATCCCAGTTACGGGGACACTTGGCCCACCTTTCACGGGGCTGTGGGAATGACATATGAGATGCCGGGGCACAGCATGGCAGGCCTGGCGGTCGAACGGGCTGCAGGGGATACCCTGACCCTGAAACAGCGGGCCTTGCAACATTTTACCACCGGCCTCTCGACAGTAGAAGTGGCCTCCCTGAACTCCACTCGTATGATTTCAGAGTTTGAAAACTATTTCCGGAAAGCGCAGGATCATACCGGAGGTCGCTACAAGACGTTTGTGATTTCGAGTGACAACAAACCGGATCACATTGCGGATCTGCTGGAAGATCTGGACAGGAAACAGATAAAATATACGAAGTCGGGACGCACTGCAACGGCAGAAGGGTATAATTACAGTACAGGGTCGACAGAAAGGGTGACGATTAGCGGGGAGGATATTCTGATTCCGGCGGAGCAGCCCCAGGGTTACCTTGCCCGGGTTCTTTTTGAGCCTGATCCCGAACTCTCAGACTCATTAACCTACGATATAACCGCGTGGGAGGCTCACTACAGGTTTGGACTTAGCGGGTATGCCCTGGAGAATTCCCTGCCTTCAGGAGATCCGGTTGAAGCTACAGATTACAGAAGCTATGGTATCGAAGGGCCGGAGAAACCTTATGCCTGGATCGTGGACTGGACGAGCATGCACGATGCGCGTTTCCTGGCACAGATCATGCAGGAAGGTGTGATGGCCCGGGTCAGCGGCCTGCCGTTTGAGCTGGATGGCAGGAGTTACGGCTCCGGATCTCTTCTGTTGCTTCGCTCGGACAATCTCGGTTTGGGGGACTCTTTCGATCGGATCGTAAAAGAGGCTGCCAGGAAACACCAACGGAAGCTGTATGGTAGTTCTACCGGCATGGTCTCCGGAGGGTCAGACTTCGGGTCAGACACTCACCGTCTTGTTCGAAAGCGGGATGTGGCGCTTCTGATGGGAAGCGGGACCTCCTCCCTGAGTGCAGGTGAAATTTGGCACTATCTGGATCAGCAGATCGGGTATCCTGCAACTCTGATCCATGCAGGACAGATAAACAGCGTCGATCTGTCGGACTATCAGGTTCTGATACTTCCTTCAGGCTCTTACAGTCAGGTGCTTGACAGCAGCGCTATTGAAAAGATCGGGGCGTGGATAGGAAGCGGCGGGACACTCATCGTATTCGGGCAGGCCAATAATCTGCTCGCCGGCAGGAATGGTTTTCAGCTCCAGAGAAAGGTAAAGCCGGATACTGAGGCAGAACCTTCCGTAGAAGATCAGCTCCTTCCTTATGCCGAGCGCTCTCGAAGGTCCGCTACCGGCAGAACTCCCGGCTCGATATTCAGAGTCCATGTGGATCATACCCATCCGCTTGGCTTCGGTTATACGGATGAGTACTTCACCATAAAAACAGGCTCAGATCTCTTCTCCTATCTCGACTCGGGGTGGAATGTGGGCTCACTGCAGCCGAATGCCCACAGAAGCGGATTTGCCGGATCTGAAGCAAAAAAGATGCTGGAGCACACTCTCAGCTTTGGCGTACAGCCTTACGGAAGCGGACAGGTGGTCTACTTTATTGACAACCCCCTGTTTCGCGGATTTTGGGAGAATGGCAAGCTGCTGATGGCGAACGCAATTTTCTTTCTGCCCCGTTAGCCTTTCTCCATTCTCATTTTAAGCAGGGCAGCGGCGATCTCGATAGGAGAAAATCCATCTTCTGTGATGGTTTCCAGCATTTCAATGTAGGTTCTTAAGCCGCCTTTCTGGAGGGTGTCGATAACGTCATCCAGCTGGTTCTCCATTCTGGAAATTTCAACCTCTTTGACAGAGGGCATGAAGGCGGGCTTCAATTTTGTGCGAATGATCTTTTCGATGAACCGGATCTGTTTTTTACGGCGTCCGGACGAGAAGGTGTAGGCCGTACCTTTTCTTCCCGCCCTGCCCGTGCGGCCGATCCGGTGCACGTAATACTCGGGATCCTGGGGTACATCATAATTGAAGACGACATCTATATCATCCACATCGAGTCCCCGGGCTGCTACGTCCGTTGCGATGAGCAGTTCAATCTGTCCATTCCGGAACTTATCCATCACCTTGTCCCGCACATTCTGCCGCATATCACCATGCAGGGCATCTGCCGAAAATCCACGCGACTGGAACTCCTGAACCAGATTGTCGCACTCCCGTTTGGTATTGCTGAAAACCAGGCCCAGCCGGTAACCTCTCATATCCATGATTCTGGCAATCGCCTCGCTTCTCATGGAGTCTCTGATCTCGATGACATACTGTTCAATGCCTTCAGCAGTCTGGGCAGGCCCCTCGATCGTGATCTTTTCAGGCTTATTCATCCAGCGATCCATGATATTCCGGATCGTTTTCGGAATGGTAGCGGAGAACATGACAGTCTGTGCGGTGCCCTTGCTATATCCGAGAATGGTCTCTAAATCCTCTCGAAATCCCATGTTTAGCATCTCGTCCGCCTCATCCAGTACCAGAAGCTTCAATGCACCCAGTTTCAGGGTTCCCCGCTTCAAATGGTCGATAATACGGCCTGGAGTGCCTACAACAATCTGGGCTCCTTTTTTAAGAGCGTTAATCTGCCGGGTGATCGGTTGTCCGCCATAGACAGGAACTGTGAAGACCCCATCGGTAAACCGGCCCAGTTTGATAAGCTCACCCGTAACCTGAATGGCCAGTTCTCTGGTGGGGCATAAAATCAGAACACTGGGTGCCTTTGAACCCTTATCGGCGAGCTGAATCGCAGGAATGCCGAAGGCGGCAGTTTTACCAGTTCCTGTCTGTGCCTGTCCGACAAGATCTTTCCCCTCCAATATACCGGGAATACAGGACGACTGTACAGGAGTGGGGGCTTCAAACCCCATTTCGTGGATGGCTTGAATAATAGAGGGCTGAAGATTCAGTTCAGAAAAAGAGGTATTTCTCATTAAATAATTGAATTATATTGTTGAAAATTTCACGCCCACTACGCACAAATTTCTCTTGCTGTTACAGGAGGCTCCTGACTAAAAGTGCGATTTACAAACAGCTGCGTCTCCTTATGAAACGGAAGGGAAGTAAAAATCTTAGCCGGAAACAAAGAACGTCGAACGTTGAATAATCAGGTAATATACGTATAATTTTTCTCAAGCGAACTATCTTCGTTGCATGCCTGTATGCAGGCTTCCAAAGAGCCGGTGACAGCCTTCCGGCGGGAAGGGGGCATACGGATAAGGGGTTTCGGCTGATCATCTGTAAGAGGCGGTCAGGCCCGGGGATTCCCGTACAGGGGAACGGCTCACTGAATTGTTATGGGGAACGGCTGGGCAAACGACATGGCAGACACTTAAACTGCTGACAGGCCGGAGGATAATGAATCCGGGGATCCACCCGTTCTTTCTGAAGATATCTTCGTATATTCAGTATTGAAATTTGTCTACTTCTGATTTGGCGAAGAATTTATAAAGCATACCGTCCGGACGACCGGACTGTTATGAGAATCTGAAACATACCAGAAATAAACCTATATCTATAATTATGGCTCGTAGAGAGTTCGACATACCGGTAATGTACTCATCCCCTATTATCCGGAAGGTGAAAGATGCCAATAAAATTTTGGATCCCAGAAAGAAAGATGTCACTCCGTCTCTTCTCGATTTCGGTCCTGTACAATTTTTAATCCCGCGTCACTTTGGATTTTGCTATGGGGTAGAAAACGCGATTGACATCGCCTACAGGACGGTAGAAGAGAATCCGGACAGGAATATTTACTTGTTGAGTGAGATGATCCACAATCCGACTGTGAATGAAGATCTGACAGGCAGAGGTGTGAAATTTCTGTTTGACACGGACGGTACGGAGAGAATCCCGATCGAAACGTTGGCGGAGGATGATATCGTTATTGTACCCGCCTTTGGCACCACGATTGAGATACAGGACAAGCTCAAAAAACAGGGGATCAATCCCTACCAGTACAATACAACCTGCCCATTTGTCGAGAAAGTCTGGAAGAGAGGAAAGCAGCTGGGGAAAAAAGGGCATAGCCTGGTGGTTCACGGGAAGCATGAACACGAAGAGACCCGGGCAACGTTTTCTCAGAGTGCTGATCACTCCCCGGTCGTCGTTGTTTTAAATCCCGACGAGGCTAAGGTTCTGGCTGAGATCATGACCGGAGATCGCCCGCTTGAAGAGTTTGAACGTTACTTTGGGCACAAATGCACCCCGGGTTTCGATCCGCTCAGCGATCTGGAGCAGTTCGGCGTGATCAACCAGACGACGATGCTGGCTACTGAAACGCAGCAGGTCATGGATATTTTAAAAGAAGCTGCAACAAAGCGCTTTGGTGAAGAGAAAGTGAAAGACCACTTTGCAGACACCTCTGACACCCTTTGTTATGCAACGACAGAAAACCAGTCGTCGACGTATGCGTTGGCCGACGCCGGCCCCGATATCTCCATTGTGGTGGGTGGTTACAATTCTTCGAATACAATGCATTTGGTAGAAATTCTGGAGGGATACTGCCCCACGTTTCATATCCGGGATGAATCGGAATTTTCAGGTCCCGATCTGATCCGGCATTTTAACCAGTGGAAGAAAGAGATGGAAACCACAGAGAACTGGTTGCCGAAGGAGAAGGAGCCTGTCCGCATTGCATTGACTTCAGGCGCATCCTGCCCCGACATTCTGGTGGATGAGGTTCTGATAAAAGTACTTGATTTCTTCGAAGGGACCAGAGATCTGGAGAGTGTACTTCGCCCCTTTGATGATGTACAGGAAGAGAAGCGCTGAGTGATTTTGCAGGAGTTGCCGCTGCAGGACAGAGGTTAGAGGCAGGGTTGGACTGCCTTCGGAATGGAGGGGTTCAAACTGTTCCTGATCCAAACATGGTCTGGGACGCCTGACGTGAAGAAGACCAGAGCCCGGATCCAACTCCGTAAGTAAAACTGCACTACGAAGTGTATTGACGATTACATAGCTCTTCTGAATCACGGTTTGATCCTGCTCATATTTTCAGGCAGGTCCCGTGGAGCACCAGCGGAGCCAACGACAACGGCCTAATCAGACTCCGGAATGACCATGAAATAGGAGACCCACTGAGGCTGGAAACTACGCAGTCGTACAATAAGGTTGGTGTCAAGAGGTTCAATTTGCGGCATCACACGGCCCGTATTGTCCCCCTCCATATCTTCAAAATTGACATAGGCGGCAAAAGGCCGCTGCCCCTTTACCCCGGAAAACTGATCGATCGGAACATCAAAGCGCACGACGATAGAGGAGGGATTGTAGGTTACCGCCCTGCCGCTTGGCAGGTTGCGGGTACGGATCGGTATACGGACTTCTGTTTCTGTAAATTCTGCCACCTCAAGATGAATCTCAACTTCTTCGGGAATCACCTGGGTCGGTGTATCAGCCTCTACCAGCGGGATCGTTCGCTGAACCGGCTGATTGATGCGAGTGAGCTCAACCTGTTGTGTAGGCCACGAGGTAATCTCCCCGATCACGGATTGGGCACCTGTAATGGTGACACTGTCGGGGTAGACGAGCGGTTCCCGCAGCAGACCGTACTGCTCTCGAAGAGAGATATTAACCCGATTCTCTACAGGAACTCTGCGGGTGGCCCTCTCCTCGGTCTCCACGGTTAGTGTGGAAGGGTTTACCTGCAGGATGTTAATATCATTAAAAGCACCGATCTGATTTCTGATCTGATCCGAAATATTTATACTCTGATTCTCGTCTGCATTTAACAAGATCTTAGGTGGGTTGTTGTAGAGGGAGATCAGGTTCCATCCTTCACCTGTAACATTCACTCTCGCATTTTCAGGGACACTGCTGCTTACAACCTGATCATCAGGTATGTTGGTGAGTTCAATGGGTATTTGAAGCGTTACATTGAAATCGCGATTCAGGTTGACAATAAACCAGAGGCTGATCGCTATAACCAGAGCTATGCCGAATGCAGTTAGCTTTTCCCGTCGTTCAAAATGGCTGGAATCCGTTTCATTTGAGCTGGATCCTGTTTGACCCAGAAAAAAATCATTGAGCCGGACTCTTAACTTTTTCAGAATCTCCATCATGTCAAGATATGGATTAATCGGTCATGTGCGTATGATAATTTTTTTTATCACTTCCGCCTTTACGCGGCTGTTCAGTTTTTTTGCAATGGAGTAGCGGTTTGCATGAAGTTCATATCGCCACGCTTCTGAACGCACGGTTACAATCAGCGTATCCCCGCTGAATTTCAGGGAGTCGGTTGCATTATTAATCCGGCTTCCTACTACAGATGGCCACAGATGTAACACCATTCCGCGCTGCATCTGTTCTTTCTGCGGAAAGCGTTTCAGAAACTCCCTGAGGAGTTCGTCCATCTGTCGGGGTTTCCTTCTGAACATTAGGTTCGTTTTGTGGTTACATTTCCATTTTCAACTCTAAACCAGGCATTATTATTGTTATCCTGAAACAGAATCTGATCAAAAGGCAGCTCGGTTGCAGACGTTATAAACGTCTGGCCGGCATATCTATTGAGGGTTTCCAGTATGGTATTGGTTTTGTTCTGGTCCAGATTGCCGAACAGATCATCCAGAAGCATGATCGGGAGATCTTCCAGTTCATCAGTATAATAAAAAAGTTGGCCCATTTTAAGAGACATAGAAAAAAGGCGGTGCTGGCCCTGAGAGCCGTATTTTCTTAACTCCATTCCATCGAGGTAAAATAGAATCTCGTCCCGGTGAGGCCCGATGAGGGTAAGCCCGCGCTCAGCTTCCCGTTCAAAATTCTCTTCCAGAAGCCTGCTATACTCCTGTTCAATCTCTTCAACGGAGCCGGGCTGGGAGAGAATGGTCTGGTAGGTGAGAGAGGGACGGAGAGACAATCCCGTAAGGGTCTGGTACTGCATCAGCAGATAGTTCTGGAACTGCTCCAATACATCTGCTCTCTTCCTGATAATGGCAGCTCCTGTTTTGCAAATCTGGACATTCCACGGTTCCAGAAGCTGGGCCAGTCGTGAGTGAGACCCACGGAATTCCTGAAGAAGACGATTCCGTTGCCGCCTTATTTTATGGTAGCTGATCAGAAGATGCAGATAGGGTTTGGAGATCTGACTGATCATGCTGTCGAGAAACTGTCTTCGCTGCGAGGGCCCTTCGCTGGTTAGTTTCATGTCGTCCGGGCTGAGCACCACAACGGGAACCTGCCCGATCAGGTCTGAAAACCGGTCCAGCGGACTGTCGTTTACAAAAATACGCTTCCCTTCACTCCGGGAGTAGTTGCACCCTATTTTGAACTCTGATCGGACTCTTCCGCTGAAAATCCCGCTGATCATAAAATATTTCAGCTCATTATTGGCTACATACTGATCGCTTGCGGAGACAAAGCTTCTGGACATACTAAGGTAGTGAATTGCGTCAATCAGTCTTGTCTTCCCCGCTCCGTTCGGCCCGTTAATCGGATTAATGTGGGGTGCCAGCTTAACCCTTGTATCATGATGGTTGCGGTAGCCCCGTAAATGGAGTGATTGAATGTGCATCTCTATGCAAAAATTGTTTATCCTGAATCCCGGAGATGGTGCCCCTCTAAATATTCCCGGAATCGCAATAAAAAAACCGCAACAGGCTGTTTTATGATATAACGACGATGCCTGTGCGGTTTAATAATCAACGGATTAAAAAAGGAAGTGAGACGGATTACAGCCCGAAAACATCTCTTCCCAGGAAAATTGCCGAGTTTCCGAGTTCCTCCTCAATTCGAAGAAGCTGATTGTATTTGGCAACTCTGTCTGTCCGGCTCATAGACCCTGTTTTAATCTGTCCGGCGTTGGTGGCCACTGCAATATCAGCAATGGTGGTATCCTCGGTTTCTCCCGAACGGTGTGATATAACCGCTGTGTATCCATTTTTATGAGCCATTTCGATGGCGTCGAGTGTTTCAGTCAGCGTACCGATCTGGTTTACTTTAATCAGAATGGAGTTGGCAATGTTTCGGCTGATCCCTTCTGCTAACCGTGTGGTGTTGGTTACGAACAGGTCATCACCCACCAGCTGTACCTTCTCTCCAATAGCGTCGGTCAGGGTCTTCCAACCGTCCCAATCATTCTCATCCATGCCATCTTCAATAGAGATGATGGGGTATTTTTCACACCATTCTACCCAGTACTCGGCCATTGCATCGGAATCCCGCGTGGAGCCATCACTCCATTTGAACTCGTAAAGTCCTGTATCCGCATTGTAGAACTCTGCAGCAGCTGGATCCAGAGCCAGCAGGACTTCATCCCCCGGGGTATACCCTGCTTTTTCAATGGCCGTAAGAATAACCTCCACAGCCTCTTCGTTAGATTTGAGATCCGGTGCGAATCCTCCTTCATCACCCACAGAAGTGTTATAACCTTTGGAAGAGAGCACTTTTTTGAGGTGGTGGAAGATTTCAGTACCCATTTGAACCGCATGGCTGTAACTTTTAGCACCCGCCGGCATAATCATAAATTCCTGAGGATCCACGTTGTTGTCCGCATGAGATCCGCCATTGATGATATTCATCATGGGAAGGGGGAGAACTTTCGAGTTTACACCTCCCAGATATCTCCAGAGGGGAAGCCCTGTAGCTTTGGCTGCTGCTTTTGCAACGGCCATTGAGACGCCCAGAATGGCATTGGCACCCAATTTGGATTTGTTGGGTGTGCCGTCGATTTCCAGCATCATGTTGTCGATTTCTGTTTGAAGAAAAACGGGATAGCCTACCAGTTCATCTGCAATCAAACCGTTCACATTTTCAACCGCTTTGGTAACACTTTTCCCCAGGAAATACTCATTGTTTCCATCGCGCAACTCAACAGCTTCATGTTCTCCGGTGGAAGCACCAGAAGGAACAGCTGCTCTTCCTATGATACCACTTGTCAGATGCACATCAACCTCTACCGTCGGGTTTCCTCTGGAATCCAGAATCTGGCGTGCATGAATATCTTCAATTAAACTCATATTAATCTCTTTTTGTTAGTAAAAATGTTGCTGTAATGTACCGCTAATTCACGTTACCGTAAAATAAAACCGACGGCCTCCCTCTATTTTATTCCTGTTTCATCTGCCGGAACAGGGGATCCGGGATGTTCCAGCCAGATAATCGGATAGGATGCAGAGCAAAAAATTGAAACTCGCCTGTATTTATTTTTGACAGCACGTTGAAAAGTTCAGAACAAATTTCGTTCCGTTTCCTTCATCTCAGACTCCATTGAGTCTGACCGCTGCACAAACCGGTTAGTGAGAACCGGGAATGGTTCTATCCAGGGTATTTCCGTAGAGAATGCCGCGATTTCAGGCTCGAATAGAGCTCATTTACCAGAGCCAGCCAAACGTGAAGGTAATCTGGGGTGTTCCAAAAAACTTTTGGGCGTCGAAGAAAGGTTTTAGCAGGATGTTTCCGTCAGGACCCACCTGGATCGGGTTTTGGCCCGGTTGTGGATTTTCGATTAAGTCAGGCTGGTTGGGCATCATAATCTGAATGCCGTTCGGGAAGTAGTAGAAATAATAGCCAAATTCGATCGAAGAGAGTCGGGAAAAGTTCGAGCCGATATCCACTCCTACCTTCACTTCTCCTGCGGTACCCCAGTGCCAGCTGCCTTCCCCCATTCTGGAGAAAATATCATTCACAGGTTCGAAGTAGTCCTGAAATTGCTCCCGGTAGCCATTGTCGTTCAGATCCCGGAAGTAAGGATAGGAGAAAGCTGCTGCCACACCTACAGATCCCGAAAGAAAGAAACGGTAGTTCTCCTGAATGAATCCCGGAAAAATCCGTTGCCGCATCCCCAGCATGAGAGGGAAGGCCATGGCTCGTTGATATTTGTTGGGAATCACTTGCTGCCCCCAGAAAAAGTCGGTAAAGGTCTGCTCGCTTGCATCCCTGAGTCCTGTGATTCGCAGTGAGGCTGTTAGTTCGGTCTGCCTGGCCACAACCTTACGGTATTCACCTCCAACGCCGAACCCAAAATTATTCATCACAAAGCCGAAACCAAATCCTGTTCCGTAATGTTCATTAAGCAGCGATACCGTCCGGGTGGTCCGAAGGACTTCCGGTTCCTGAACCTGTGCATCTGCTGATTCGGCAAACGGCAGAAAATTTAGCATCAGAAGCGCAGCAGCAGCGAGAAAAGTTCTTAATGGGGCCATAGAGTGAGGACGCTTTACAGTTTCTTTAATAAACGTGACGTTATTTGGTTCCATTGCATACGTAATAATAATAAATAGGAAGGTCTTACAAGAAATATGCTTCTCTTTTGACCATATATTTGATTATTGTTTCAAATTGGCTTTTATTCAGGAAAATTTATCAAATTATCGGAATACCTCAATCAACAGGGTTTATGAATTATGAGTACTGTAAATAAATATATGGTCTACGGACCAGTAAACACACTCCGAAGATTACCCGAAAAACTCTTTGAGCAATTTGAGCCAAAGTATCTATATAAATATGAGGCATCTGAGTCAGGAGATCAGATCTACGTGGCTGTATTCGAACAGTATGAAAAACAAATCAATGCGACGAGTACGCTGACTTGCGTCATGGAATGTACAAATACTTATAATCGGGTAGAAATGAAAAAGTCGGGAGGAAGGATGGGATTCAGGGGGAGTTCCCTCTCTGAAGAGCGAAGTATCGATGCGGGTGTAATTGATTTTATTATGGATTATTCCAAACGTTTTGGCCTTTCCCTCCAGGAAGAACAGGATCAGGAGCCCGAAGAGAGTGAAGATTAAATGCAACTTTGGAAGGATGAGAAGAATTTTTCAAGAGACCACGATTTGTGAGCAGTGAAACCAAGGTCTGGACCGTTCTGGCCATGCTGGAATGGGCGACAGAATACTTTAAAGAGAGAAATATACCAGAGCCCCGATTGAGTATCGAGTGGATTCTGGCGGAGGTATTGTCTGTCAGGCGGCTCGATCTTTACATGCAGTTTGACCGTCCGCTGAGCCAGGAAGAGCTGGACAGACTCCGCCCGCTGGTTAAGCGAAGGGCGATGAATGAACCCGTTCAATATATCATTGGAAAGACGGAGTTTCACTCTGCAGAAATCCTTGTTAACCGATCGGTGCTCATTCCAAGAGTTGAAACTGAACAGCTGGTGGATACTCTCCTTAAGGATTCCGCCTTTCCTGCCGGGGTGCCTTTGAAGTTAATTGATATAGGAACAGGGAGTGGCTGTATTCCCATTGCTGTTAAACTGAACAGGCCACTCTGGAGCTGCAGCGGTGTGGATATATCCGCAGACGCCCTCGGGGTAGCCCGTAAAAATGCACTTCATAATCAAACTGACATCCAATTTGTGCAGGCAGACTTTGAAAAGTGGGAGGATGAACCCTTCTTTCATCAGAAGTGGGACATTGTGATTTCCAATCCGCCCTATATTACATTTGAAGAGGAATCCGAAATGCACTCGCAGGTAAAAGAGTACGAACCGGGAGATGCACTGTTTCATGAGAATCCTCTTGAATTTTATGAAAAACTGATCGATTTCGCTTCTGCTTCATCCGCCGCACTTTTCTTGGAGTGCAATGATAAGACAGCTGCCAGAGTAGAAAAACTGACTGTTCGAAAATTTCCAAAAGTTAGTCTCCACAACGATCTGGATGGGAATCCCAGATTTGTCCTTGCAAAGCCTGATTAACGACTCCCTCCGGGGTCATCCGGGCATCTAAAGAGAGCTTCTCCGGTTAAAAATGGATGTGCGATTTTAAAATGTGGATAACTTGTGGAAAAGTATTTTTGATTAGTTTCTCTCCTTCGGTACAATATGAAAAAACAGCTGTAGTTGAAGCTGACGCTGTCAAGTGAAATGTTATGAATTCTCAGGTAAAATATTAACTATATGGGTACCATGGAGTTAGTATGTTGATGCCAATGTGGATAACTTTGTGTGTTTATAAAATTATTAGTTTGATTTGCGTGCTGGAAATTCTCATTTTGGTTCTCACATAAATTAGATGTCACTATTGACGTGTGGATAACTAAGAGAAGGATTGACATGGTAATCGCATTACTGGGAGGCATTAATCATTGAAAACTTTAACTGCTGAATCAGCCTGGAATGAATGTCTGGAAGTCATTCAGGATAATATCAGCTATCAGAAATACAAATCTTGGTTTGAACCGATTCAGCCGGTCAGACTGGCAGATAACACATTGACTATACAGGTACCCAGCCAATTCTGGTATGAATGGCTCGAAGAGCATTACTATAATATGCTTCGGTCGACCATTGCCAAGGTTCTGGGAAAAGATGGTAAGTTAGAATACTCGGTTCTTGTAGAGCGCTCCGAACGATTGGAGGATAATCGATCGATCAGGCTTCCTCAGAAGCCTATGCCGCCACAGAAACCACAGGAGATGAATACGTTTACAGAGTACCATCCGGGGAAAATTGAAAATCCGTTTATCATTCCGGGAATTCGAAAGACGAATATAGACTCGAATCTCAACTCCAATTACGTTTTTGAGCGGTACATAGAAGGGGATTGCAACAGATTGGCACGTTCCGCTGCGATGGCTATCGCAGATAATCCGGGGAACAACTCTTTTAATCCCCTTTTTGTATATGGTGGAACAGGCCTGGGGAAAACACACTTGATCCAGAGTATCGGAAATCGGGTAAAGCAGCAGTTTGAGGACGAACTGGCTGTTCTCTACGTCTCCTCGGAGAGCTTTACCAATGAGTTTGTTCAGGCGATCCGAAACAACCGCGCAAGTGAGTTTTCTGTTTTCTACAAAAATATCGATGTGCTCATTGTGGATGACATTCAATTTTTTAGCGGAAAAGAGAAAACCCAGGAAGAGTTCTTTCACATCTTCAATGCCCTGCATCAGGATGGCAAGCAGATCATATTAAGCAGTGACCGTCCGCCGAAGGATATTCCAGACATAGAGGAGCGCCTGATCTCCAGATTCGGCTGGGGATTAAGTGCGGATCTGCAAATTCCTGAATTCGAAACCCGTTACGCCATTCTGGAAAGGAAAGCGAATGATAACGGTATCGCGCTGGACCCTGAAATTATCGAGTTCATCGCCTATAATTTTAAATCAAACGTCCGGGATCTGGAAGGTGCTATCATCAAACTTCTGGCTACTGCCTCATTGAAGCATGTGGATGAGATCGACCTGCCGATGGCTAAGAAAGCGTTGAAGGATATGGTGAAGAGTTCCAATACTCAAATCTCCATTGAATTCATTCAGAATTATGTCTCTGATTATTTCGGGATAGATACCAATAAGGTACGTGAGAAAACACGCAAGCAGGAGATCGTGGAAGCGCGTCAGATTGCGATGTTTCTGGCAAAGAAGTATACCAAATCGAGCCTGAAGACCATCGGGCTTCAGTTTGGAGGCAGAGACCACTCTACCGTAATACATGCGATTTCAACGGTAGAAGAGCGGATCGCAACTAGCCCGAAACATAAAAGGATGGTGAAGGAACTGGAACAGAAAATAGAAGTGGCAACTTTATAGACGAAATCTTTACAATTCAATTGCACCGGGCCTTGCATCATTGCAAGGCCTTTTTTATATGAAAAATGGGCATCTTGGCAGATGCTTTTCGATGGAGAGGCGGAGTAGGGTACGATCTGTCAGAAAGAGAACAAGTCAGCACTGTTACAACTTTGTAAGCAGACATCTGAATAGGGGTTTTAGATTCGTATCTGGCACCAGATCTCCTTATTTTTCACGTAAATTAAAACGAATCCCGTGGATAGAATAACAATCAAATCACTCACTTTTAAAGCCCGGCACGGCTATTATGAAGAAGAACGGGTCGAGGGAAATTGGTTTGAAGTGGACCTTATTGCACATGGTAATTTTAAAAAAGCAATTGACGAAAATGATCTCAACAAGACATTTAACTATGAGACAGCTACCAGCATAGTAGCAGAGATTATGGAGGGGCCTGCAGAAAAACTCATCGAAACTCTCTGCAGTAAAATTGGAAACAGATTGATGGAAAAAGAGCCTGCCATCTGTCTTCTGGAAGTGGTAGTGCGCAAGCTCTCACCTCCGATACAGGTTAAATCGGAATACGCAGAAATCAGTATGAAATGGAGCAGGCGATTATAGCCATTGGCAGCAACCTGGGAGACAGGCTGGGGATGATCCGAAAGGCAGCCGACTTTCTGGAACGTATATCTGTTGAAAAGATAAGAAAGTCATCGATCTGGGAAAGCGAACCGTTGGGCCCTGCCCGGTATAAATTTTTAAATTGCGCTGCCCTTATGACAACCGAATGGACGCCTGAGGAGCTGCTTCACAGGCTGAAAAGCTTTGAGAAGGAGTGTGGTCGCGACCCCGGTGCCGACAGATGGGCGCCCCGAATTCTGGATCTGGACATCATTCGTTTTGGAGAACAGATTGTGCAGACAGGAGATCTGATGATTCCCCACCCTGAATTTATGAACCGATTGTTTGTGCTCCTGCCGGTTCAGGAAATATTCAACGGCTATATCGACCCTTCTAAACCGATCTCCGGCGAAGAGTATATTCTAAATGCTCCCGCCATGGGAATCAACAAAACGGACCTGAAATGGTAAAGCAGAATTAGAACCTCTCACCTGAAAGTAGGAAATTGAATGAGAAATAAACTAAACTTTATTGCTATTGAAGGTGTTACCGGGGCAGGTAAAACCACCCTGGCAAAACTGCTTGTAGAGAGAAATGGCGGTAAACTCGTTCTGGAAGAGTATGAAGAGAACCCATTTCTTCCCAGATTCTACGAAGACAGAAAGAGGTATGCTTTCCAGACACAGCTTGCATTTTTAGCAAGCCGATTTAAACAGCAGCAAACTATCCTGGAGCCGGAGCTGTTTGATGAAGGGATCATATCTGATTATATTTTTGAGAAAGACAGGATCTTTGCCAGAATTAATCTGGATGAGGATGAGATGGCTCTTTATGACAACATATTCGGTATCATGGCAGGAATATCTGCAAAACCGGATCTGGTTGTCTATCTCCAGAGCAACGTACCCAGGTTATTGAAAAATATAAAAAAGCGCGGGCGGGATTATGAGAAACAGATATCCCCCGACTATCTGCAAGAGCTCTGCGATGCCTACAACCAATTTTTTTACCACTATAACCGAACACCTTTGATGATCATTAATACCGTTGAAGCAGATTTCAAGAATAATCCTGAACAACTGGCGTATATTGAAGAACAAATATTCAATCAGCCTATAAGAAGTAAAACACACATTACTATTACTCCAATCTAATGGTCCGATTTTTAGCACTCATCCTGGTATTTTACGTCATCCTTCTATTGTTAAGAGGGCCGAGAAGAAGAGCGCGCCGGAGGCCTGCCTTCCGGGTCCGGTTCGGCAACCGGACGGACCCCCGGGATACCGGAACCCGCGGAATGCAACGGAAAAAAAGGTTGGATGAAATCGAAGATGCCGAGTTCGAGGATATCACTGATCTGGAACAAGAAACAAAAGGGAAAAGCTGATATGAGTTTTGAAGAAAAACACAAAGAAGGATATGAACTCCTCCACGAAAAGGACCTGGACAAAAGTCTGGATATAGCCAGACGGTTACAGAAAATGCGGCCTGAAGCACCTGAAGGCTTTATTCTTGAAGCAGAAATAATGCAAAGGTTAAATCAGTGGGATGCAAGTATTAAACTGCTGAATGACGCCATAGAGCTGGATCCTGAATCGGGCCGTCTGTTTAATCTGAGAGGCTACGCCAATCTGAATAAAGATGATGCGGAAAAAGCAAAAGAAGATTTTGATAAGGCCATAGAGCTGGATGATCTGCCTTCTGCACACCGAAACCTGGTCCTTTACATGTTGATGGCTGGAGAAGGGCAAGAGGGGATCAATTACCTTCTCAATCGGATACGTAAGGATCCGCATGATGTAGAAAACTGGATTTTGATGGGAGATCTGATGAAGAAAGGTGGCCACGATGCAAAAGCCAGAACCTATTACGAACAAGCGTTGAAGATGGATCCGGATAACGACTACGTGAAAGAGCTTCTTAAGTAAGTTCTGCAGAAAGGAACAGAACACAGGGTGGATCAATTAAAAAAGAATACGGGATGATAAAGAGGGCCGCCTGATTCTCTTTTCTCTTATTTCCTGCCGAGTGTAGGTGAAACAAGACTCTTTCAATAGCAATGAAGTCGAAGTAGTCCCTTTCGCACATTCATTTCATGGGTTGGATAAACATCGCGAAAATGACGATCCGGTCGGATGAACGTTGAAACCCAGAGGTGATGGGATGCGGACATGCACTGAGCTCTTTCTTGCTACTATCGCCAAAGTAATGTTGGGCCCATCGTAAACACAGCTTTGCTTTCAGTACTATGGGCTACTGACTCTGACTGTTTTCGATTCGCTGAACATAATTTTCGTTGGCAAACATGGCCACTTCAACACGTCTGTTCTCCTGTCTGCCCGCTTCTGTATCGTTATCTGCAATAGGTTCATAGAGACCCCTTCCCTCAATCTGAATTCTAGAGGATGCAACTCCCTGAGAAATGAGGAAGTTGGCTGCAGATTGTGCTCTTCTTTCACTCAGGCGGAGGTTATAATTTTCATCACCGACCGAATCGGTATGTCCCACGATAAGCAGGTCGGTATCCTGATCCTCGTTCAGGATCTCAGCGAGTTTACGCAGATTCTGTCGGGCATTCGATTTCAGAGTGGCCGAATCAAAATCGAAAAGAAGGCCGCTGTCGAAACTTACCGCGATCCCTTCCTCCACGCGTTGGACAGTGACATCGTCCAGCTCATCGGCGATTTCCTGTGCTTTTCGATCCATATTTCGTCCAATAATGGCCCCGGTGGCACCGCCAACCGCAGCCCCGGCGATCGCTCCGGCCGCTGTATTTCCTAATGTTTTACCTACCACGGCCCCGACAGCCGCACCGGCGCCACCGCCGATCACAGCTCCCTTGGAGGTTCTGTTCCAGTTGGAACAGGCTGACAGTAATAGTCCGGACAAAAGGACTGCTATAGTGATATGGTGCATTCTCGATCTGAACATAATAAGAATCTTAGTTTGTGAATATCTTTTGTAGTGGAATCTTACCTCTTTGGGCGTCGGATGTTTCTCGTTGCAAAGCATTTTGTGGGGGTCTCCGTTAGAAGGTGATCCCATTTCTTATTATTTTCCAGTACGTTCTGCGGAAATAGATCATAGATAATGAAACGTTGATAGACTGGTCTGTTTTTTTTGAATAGCGAGGAGGGTGGAAGTAAGGGGTGGGCTCAACAGGATGCAACCTGCTTCCAATCCTCAGGCCCAGATCTTATTGGAAGGCTTGTCCAGGTTGAATAGAACTGCAGAGGTTGAAGCCAGTCAGGCCGCCGCTACTGAAAGAAGTGCAGGAATATTAACGGCATTCTTTTATGGAAATGGCATATGAGAGTACTAATTATAGAAGATGAAAAAAAGGTAAGCGGTTTCATAAAGAAAGGCCTCGAAGAACAGATGTTTACGGTAGATGTTGCCTTAGACGGGGAGGCCGGAATCCGAAGGTTACACCAAAAGGAGTACGACATCGTCATTCTGGATGTTGTCTTGCCGGGCATGAACGGATTTGAAGTGTGCAAACAGATCCGGCGGATCAAACCGGGCATTCCTGTACTGATGTTAACCGCCTTGGGAACTCTGGACGACAAAGTGACCGGTCTGGACAGCGGAGCGGATGATTACCTGACGAAGCCGTTCCATTTTCAGGAGCTTTTAGCCCGCATGAGGGCTCTGGCCCGTAGAAACATTCCTGAAAAGACCTTCGACCAAATTATAAAGGTTGCGGATCTGGAGATCAACATAGATTCCAAGCAGGTGAAGAGAGGAGGGAAAGAGCATATCCTCACTGCTCGGGAGTTCCGGCTGCTGGTGCTGCTAGCCAGAAATAAAGGCAGGGTCCTTTCCAGATCGGAGATAGCCGAGAAGATATGGGAAGAGTCTTTCGAGTCGGGATCGAATGTGATTGATGTCTATGTAAGCTATTTACGAAAAAAGATCGACAGGGGGCCCGGAAAAAAGTTGATCCATACCATCATCGGTATGGGGTATGTGTTGCGGGAATAATATGAATATCAGAGATAAACTATCGATTCAATTCACCACGCTTGTTGCCGCGATCTTTCTCATATTCTGTTTGATGATCTACTATATATCCGTCTTGCAGCATAAAAGTGAATTTTACAACGAACTGAGAGAGCGGGCACAAATTACGGCTTACATCTTCCTGGAAGAGGATGGATTTTCTAAAGAAGTTTATACCGCTATTGCCGAAAGATATGTTCAATCTTTGCCGGAGGAGAGAGCTCAGCTCTATGATTCAGACAATCAGCCCAGATTCATCGAGACGGATGAACTTGAACTGGATGATGAGCTGATCAATTATATACGTGAAAACTACTCTTATCCGAGTACCTATGATTTCTATATCGATGACAGGCAGGCGGTGGGTCTCCACTATCAGGACAATCAGGGAGATTTTGTTGTGGTGGTATCCGCTCTGGACACTACAGGAGAGGTATTTCTGGAAAATCTGGCCCTTATTCTCATCATAGGATTTCTCTTCAGCCTGCTGGTCATCCTGGTATCAGGCCGGTTTTTTGCAAATCAGGCGGTTAAGCCTATTCCCAGAATTGTGAGACAGGTGAAACGCATCTCAGCTTCCAATCTGAATCTTCGGCTGGATGGCGCTGAGGAAAAAGATGAGTTGGGAGAACTTGTCTCTACATTTAATGATTTACTTTCGAAGCTGGAAGATAGTTTTGAAGTTCAAAACAGGTTTGTGGCAAACGCTTCTCATGAGCTGCGCACTCCACTGACAAGCATCATCGGTGAAGTGGAAGTTGCCCTGACCAAAGAGAGAACCTCAGAGGAGTATATCTCTACCCTGAACTCGATCCATCATGATGCGATGGCCCTGGAGCAGCTTACCACAGGCCTGTTGGAGCTTGCCCAGGCTGAATCTGAACGGTTGAACGACCTTTTCTACCCTATACATCTCGACGAACTGGTACTGGAAGCTGCTATTCAGATCGAAAAAAAATATCCTGGATCCAGAGTGAATGTAAACTATGAGGATGCCTCTGGAACCGATGCTGAAAGTTTCAGGTTTTTTGGAAGTGAGCCGCTTCTGCATAATGTTTTTTTAAATGTGCTGGACAATGCTGTTAAGTTTTCAGGCCGGAACCCCACTGTAGATGTCTTATTGAGAGAGAGTGAAGGGTGGATCGAAGTACAGGTCAGGGATTATGGAATTGGAATTTCCGAAAGTGATAAAAATCTGATTTTCAGCCCATTCTACCGGTCCAGTAAAGTGAGCTCCAAAAACGGTTACGGAATAGGGCTGTCCCTCGTAAAACGGGTTTTAAATGTGCTGAATGGGACCATTTCCTATGTAGAACCGTCGGGGAAGGGTGCGCAAGCGATCCTGCGTTTTCAGAAAGTCAGCCCCACGGCATCATAGGTTTATATTTTCTAATATTATTCTAATTCTATTTTAATGTTGGGGTTCTATATTCCGGAAAGTTGGATTGGCCTGGCTGGAATTGGTACAGTATACCGGTCATTTGAGTAAAGAAGATCCTGGTTGGTAAACTCGAGGGGTCGGGTAGAAGTCAAAATAGAATAAGAGCGGGGGACCTTGTCCCCAAAAAGAGAAATTGTATGGAAATACTATTTATTCAGGGGCCGGAGAAAACGGCAACATCAACCATTACAGGTATCTTAAATTGTCATCCTGAGATTTTTGTCCTTTTTGAAAACTATTTGGCACAGCCTATTATCACAAAATATGGTAATCGGCTTTTAAGCCGATATCCTGAGGCCAGGAAGTTTTACAGAACGGAAGAGGATTACGGAAAACCGGTCAGGGAGCTCTTTGAGTATCTGAAGGAGAGAGAGCCGGAATACAGATATCGATATATCGGGACGAAAGTCAACAGTTTGGATGCTGGTTTTACACAGAAAGTCAGAGAGCATAAGATTATTTTTATGATGCGGGATCTCCGATCATGGCTTATAAAAGAGAGCATTATAAAATACTACCGTACGGACCTGGATGTTGTCGTACCGGCAGTGGAGTATCTCCGGTATATCCTGGAAACCCACCTTTATACTCATGCAGCCCGGATCAGGATGGAAGATCTGATTCAACAGAATGAAGCTACAATTGGTAAACTATCTGAGTTTTTAAAGCTGGAATTATTTCCACACTCGGCTGAGTGGTGGGATAAAATCGGGAATTGGGATGAGAAAGATCCCAAGAGTGTTTTTAAGCTAAATCAAGTTCATCATTCATCCAGGATGGAACCAGAAAAACTGGACTCAGAAGTAGAGCTGACAGACCACCCATTCTGGGAGGAAGCTTTGGAGCTGTTTGATACCTACTACTTCACAGATGAACCATTCCGTTTTAACGAAGACAAAATTAAAAAGGATCTGGTGAGGGTGGATAAATTGCTCAGGTATTCTCCTTTACCATTTACCGATATGTATAAAGAAGTGCACTCGGTAAGGAGAGGGTTTTCACAGCCACGAGAGTTACATTTTCAGTCGGACAAGGGTGTGTATAAACAGGAAAGAAGTTTAAAAAAGAGGTTATCACATCGGCTGAAAAAGATTGTGAAAGCTGCGATCGACTAGTTCCTCAGGGCATTAAGAGACACCGACAGGGCGGCAGGGAAGGTTTAAATCGCAGTGATGAGTATGCCTCGATTTTTGTAAATTGTGTTACAAAAGCCATTTAACTGCCGATTAAGGAATCTTTCCCCCGTCTATGTGCCGAAATTGTAAATTACGCCTTATTCTATCCGGGATACTGATAATCACTATATCTCCTGGTTTGCTGTATGCTCAGGAGTTGGATCAGTTTCGGATTGCCCGTGTCCACTATCAGGGAGGAGGGGACTGGTACTCCTCACCCACCGCACTTACAAACCTGATACGATATGCGAAAGAGAGGGTGCCTATTGCGGTGGATATAACCTATGATGACGTACAGCTGGGTAGCAGAGATATTCACAATTATCCATTTTTGCACATGTCGGGCCATGGTCATATCAGCGTCAATGAAGCTGAAATGGAGAACCTGAGAAGCTATCTGGAGAATGGCGGATTTTTATACGTAGATGATGATTACGGATTTGATGAGTATGTGAGGCCGGTAATAGAGAGGATTTTTCCGGAAGAAGAGCTGACAGAGCTCCCGGGCAATCATCCTGTTTATAACATCGTCTACCCTTTTGAAGAGGGGCGCCCGCCAAAAGTTCATGAGCATGACGGGGGGGTTCCACGCGCATTCGGACTTTTTAAGAACGGCCGTATGGTACTTCTTTACACGTATGAATCTAACCCCTCGGATGGCTGGGCTTACGATGAGCATGAGAATCCTGATCACATTGTAGAGTCTGCTCTTCGGTTCGGAGTCAATCTTCTGGTGTACGTCCTGTCAAATCCCTGAACTCTGTTCAGAGACAACCGTTCTGAGCCCCCTTCTTTTTAAGAGATACGGGGAGTGTTCCGATACAGACAGCAGACAGATGGCGTTCACCCAATAAAAAAAGGAGTTTCAGTGGTGCTGAAACTCCTTGAAGATTAATGGATTGTAATTAGCCGGATCGGCTCACTCAGACGGGTACATTCAATTCAGAATCGGAGTGCTGAAGTGCGATGGGCTTGATCATTTCAAATGCATCCAGCGTTTTGCGTATATGCTCATCCGTATGCGATGCCGTTGGAATCAGCCGGATCAGAACCATCCCGCGTGGAACGACGGGATAGGCCACTCCACTGACAAAAATTCCATGCTTCTCCCGCAACTCTCTCATAATTGTCGTACAGAGTTCTGTACTTCCTTCTGTGAGAACAGGGGTAACAGGGCTTTCAGATGGGAGGACGTTGTAGCCAATCTCCTTTAGTCCTTCCCGAAGTTTCATAGAGTTCTCCCACAATTTTTCTCTCCATTGGGGATTCGCCCGTATCATTTTGATTCTTTTCCGAGCTGTTTCTACAATGGGAAGCGGCAAACTCTTTGCAAAAATCTGGCTTCTGGTATTCGCCTTAAGGAACTCCTTAACGCGCGGCTCTGTCGCCACAAAAGCACCGATCAGGGCAACGGCCTTGGCAAAAGTTCCGAAATAGATGTCTATCCCATCCTGGCAACCCAACTCCGTACCTGCACCTGAACCATCGTGTCCCAGTGTGCCGAATCCGTGAGCGTCATCCACAAGTAGCCGGAAGTTGTACTTCTCTTTCAATGCGACAATTTCACGAAGTTTACCCAAATCCCCCGTCATACCAAAAACACCCTCGGTAACAACCAGGATAGATGAATTTTCCTTTGCTCTGGAGGTTGCCCGCTGCAGTTGTCTTTCCAGACCTTCTATATCGTTATGCTTAAAGACTGCTGTTTCACTCATGGCCAGCTGCTTGCCATCCACAATACAGGCGTGGCTCAATTCATCATAGATCAGGAAATCATTCCTGTCAACCAGGGCATGGATCACACTCATAATACCCTGATATCCATAATTTAACAGGAGTGCTTCCGGTTTATGGACAAAATCTGCAAGCTCTCTCTCCAGCGCTTCATGTTCGGTTGAGTTGCCGGTCATTAGCCTTGCACCCATCGGGGCACTCAGTGAATATTTGGAAGTGGCCTCGGTATCAATTTTTCTTACCTCCTCATTGTTGCCAATACCAAGATAATCGTTGATACTCCAGACAATAACATCTTTGCCATTGAATTTCATCTCTGGTCCGAGAGGTCCTTCCAGTTTTGGAAATGTGTAGTACCCGTATCCTCCTGAGGTGAATTCTCCCAGGGGGCTTGCCCTGCCTGCTAGCTTGTCAAAAAGATCCATAGTTAAAGTTTCTGAGTGTATATAAATGGTTTGTTAAGATGAGTTTTTGGGTCAGAGTTTTCTGAACAAAACAAGCCCAAATTTAAGGAAAATGAAGTCTATCTCAAAGTAGGCCGGTGAGCTTGTTCGGCAGGCCGTCCTGCCACTCATTATGCAGAATTCTATCTGCCTGTTTGTATTTGTCTTTTCCATCAAAAGATGCCTCATATATTACTGGCCAATATAGCAAATATATTCAGAAAACCTTGGTTCGGGATTTGGTTTGGTATAGAGCTGTCCGCCTGTCTGTGCAATAACAGAGGGTTTTGTCGTGGGCTAAAGCTGGTAGAGTAGAGCTGTTAAGGGGCCTTTATGAACCTACAGTCTGGCCACATGAAATGCATCTCCCTGTGCAAATAATGGTTAATACTTGATTTATTGAAATAATAGCGTTTTATTTTCTTTATACATACTGGATAAATATGCCAGACGTGCGCATTTGGTACTGTTTCTTTTTCCGGAATGCACCGGCAAACGGGCAAATCCTGATCTCAGCTGACCCATAGACCCCTGTAAAAGAGAAGCGGGGTAGTAAGAGAAACAGACTTTTCACGCCATTCAGATCGCCGCACAGAGCAACCGCATCGGTTGGCCGCCTGAATGGATGATGCGTAAAAACTGTCAATTTAAATATGCCATATTATGTCTGAAATAGAGAAGTTCGAAAAGATGATTGAAGAACCCACCAAGCACCAGTTGAAAGCGATACATCATGCTCGGGAGTGTGCGTGTATCGACGCGATGAAGTCTTCGACTACCAAAAATCCTCACAATAAAGGCTCGGATCTGGCGGGTCTCTGGAACTATGTATATGAAGAGTATTACCAGTTTCAATAAGATTCCGGTTACCATTTAATCAATATCCCGCCTCTGCTACCCTAAAGGAACTCCATGTAACCATTGGTAAGCGTAAGGAGTCCGGCCCGGAAAGCAAATTACCTGTTGCGTTTATCGCAGGCACCTTTACAAAATTTATCTTGGAATATAGATCGCATCCCTTATTTTAACCGGAAGAGAGATCGGCCGGAACTACTGACTCCGTTGAGATTACCGGATCCCGATCCTGATTTATTCCGGCAGTCTCGGAAACTATCAGCTGCCCCCCTACATGATAAAATTAAAAAAGCGATGAACTCAGGCCATCCGGTTACTCCATGTCCTGGATTTATAAAGCATCTTTTTACCGTTAACCAGAATAGAAGCATTTGATGAAAAAATACAGGGTCTCATTGTTGAATAAGTGGATGTTGGTTATGGCATTCTGCCTGATGCCGGCAATTTACCTCTCGCCGGATACCGTACTTGCGCAAACAGCCCCCACAGAAGGGATGAAGGAAAATACAGCAAGGGTGCACGCATTTATAGAGGCGGAGATCATCCTGTCGCCGGGAAACAGAATAAGCAATGGAACCCTTGTGATCCGGGATGGGGTCATTGAAGCCGCAGGTGAAAATGTATCTGTTCCCGCCGATGCCAGAATCTGGAACATACAGGGAAAAACAATCTACCCTGGTTTTATAGATGCTTATACCACTGCCGGAATGGGCAAGTCAGACCGGGAAGTGAATCAGGGAAACATCTCCTGGAATCCTAATATACGGGCGCAGCTCTCGGCAGCGGCTGAATATCTGGAGGATGAGGAGGAGGTTGCGGAGTTACGCGGCCAGGGCTTTACAGCGGTTTTGACAGCACCACCGTTAGGGATATTCCGGGGCTCTGCTGCACTTGTCAGTCTGAACGACAGAGAGGTTGCTGGTAAGGTTGTTAAAGAGAATATCGTCCAGACCTCCGGCTTCCGCCGGTCGCCAGGGTTGGGCTTTTCCTACCCGACCTCTGCTCTCGGTGTATATGCACTCATGCGCCAGACACTTTACGATGCAGAATGGCACAGAGAGGCCCACCAGGCCTATCAGGAGAATCCCTCTCTGGAGCGTCCCGAACTCAACTCGGCACTATTGGCTTTGAATGAAGTGATTACAGGAGAACAGCCGCTCCTGATTGAAACATCAGGTGCAGAAGAGATCCTGAGAGCATACAGCCTTTCGGAGGAGTTTGATATCCCTCTCTGGATCGTCGGTAATGGTCATGAATACCAAATTCTGGATGTACTTCGGGAAAAGCAGTTTCCCATGATTATTCCTGTTGCACTCCCTGAAAAGCCTGATCTGGACACCCCTGAGAAATCTATGAACGTGTCTCTCGCTGATCTGCGTCATTACTACCTCGCTCCTGAAAATCCCGGACGACTTGAGAAGGAAGGGATCCGCTTTTCCCTGACATCCCGGGGTTTGGATAATAAATCGAACTTTTTAAAAAGGTTGCGTGGGGCAGTGGATGCCGGTCTCTCTTCAGACATGGCCCTGCGGGCACTCACCACTCATCCCGCAGAGCTGCTTGGTGTCTCCGACAGTCATGGCACGCTTGAACCGGGTAAAACGGCCAACCTGATTGTTGCGGATGGTGATCTTTTTGAGAGCAATGCGAAGATACTGGACGTCTGGGTAGATGGCAGCCGGTTTGCCGTTAATAAGGAAAGGCGAACGGACTTTGCCGGTACATGGACGGTCTCTGTATCGGACGGATCTGCATCAGGGCGGCTCGAACTGGAAGAGAAAAGTTCCGGCGGAGCAGCTGGAAGTGTAACGCTGAACGGGATCCGGACGGAGCTCCGGTCCGTTACGCTTCAGGATGGTGCCTCCCGGATTCGAGCCGATTTCCGGGGTGACCGTTATGACTTGGAAGGCCTCATCAGGGTGACAGCATCTATCTCCGGCGATGAGATAACAGGCTGGGCTGAGGTTCCTGGCCAGGGGAGGTTGCAATGGACCGGCCGCCGGTCGTCGGCAGCAGAACGTGTGGAAGATAGTGCCCGGACGGGTGTCAATAGAAATCTGACACTTTCAAATATCAGGCCGTCGATGGAGTATGGCCGTGAATCGATGCCTGAAAAGCCGGAGACAATCCTTATCCGGAACGCCACACTCTGGACAATGGGCGAAGATGGGATTCTGGAGAATGGCGATCTACTGATCCGCAATGGAAAGGTGGCCGCGACAGGTACCGGCCTGAATGCACCCGGCGATGCGTTGGTTATCAATGCAGAAGGAAAGCATGTAACTCCCGGACTGATCGATGCGCACCTGCATTCAGGTGTGGCAGGCGTAAATGAGATTGGAAATGCGATTACAGCCGAAGTACGTATCGGGGATGTCCTCACTCTCAATAATATCTGGATGTATCGCCAGCTGGCAGGAGGATTGACGACAGCTCATGTGATGCACGGCTCGGCAAATCCGATCGGAGGGCAGAATCAGCATATTAAAATGAAATGGGGGGCTCTGCCGGAGGATCTGAAAATAGAGGATGCCCCGGTAACCGTAAAGTTTGCACTGGGTGAAAATCCGAAAAGGGTAGGAACAGACCGTTATCCGGAAACACGCATGGGAGTCGAGCAGATCATAGCAGACAGGTTCAGTATGGCGCGAGACTATGAAACCCGGTGGAACGAGTGGGAGCGAAACAGGCAGGGAATTCCTCCCCGCAGAGATCTTCGGATGGATGCGCTGCGCGATATTTTGAATGGGGATATCATTGTACAGTCGCATAGCTACAGGCAGGATGAAATCCTGATGCTCATGCGCCTCGCCGAGGAGTATGGATTTCGGATCGGAGCTTTCCATCACGGTGTAGAAGCGTACAAAGTGGCCAATGAATTGGCTGAACATGGTGCGGGTGCTGTAGTATGGTCAGACTGGTCTTCGTTCAAAATCGAAGCACAGGATGGAATTCTTTACAATGCACGGCTTCTTTCAGAGGCAGGCGTTTTGACCTCACTGCACTCTGATGACAGTCAGATCGCAACCCGGATGAATTGGGAAGCTGCCAAAATGGTCCGTGCAGGAATGGACCCTGAAGATGCGCTTGCACTGGTGACCATTAATACAGCCAAAATTTTGGGTATTGATCACCGGACAGGGTCACTTGAGGAGGGCAAGGATGGTGACTTTGTCATCTGGAGAGGAAACCCTCTCTCCATTACAACCAAAGTAGAGCAGACCTGGATTGAGGGGCAGAAATTTTTTGATCTCCGGGAAGACCGGACACTTCAGCAAAGAATTCAAAAAGAACGTTCTGAACTGATCAACTGGATTCTGGAGGAAGGTTATGAGTAAGCTGAAAACGTCACTTCTTCCTATTTCTTTTCATTCTTCAAACTCTGTAAACCTACATTTTATGAGAAAGTTAATAATGATGTGCATCCTGCTGTTTACAGCCCGTGCGGGTTATGCACAAGCTCCGGTACCCGCTCCTCTGCAGCAGCAGCCGATTGCCCTGACTGGCGCCACGATACACACGATGGCGGGGGAAGTGATCGAGAACGGAACCCTTCTCTTTCAAGAGGGTGTGATTACCGCATTAGGTACTTCCGTTTCTCTTCCTGATAACGCAGTGGTTGAAGATCTCTCCGGAAAACATATTTACCCCGGGCTGATCGACTCCTACAGTCAGATGGGGCTATTTGAGATCGGTTCGATAGAGATGACCCTGGACATTAACGAGCAGGGTGATGTGAATCCGAATGTGCGGGCAGAACGTGCTTTCCATCCTGAAAGCAGGCATATTGCCATTGCCCGCTCAGCTGGAATCCTGACGGCGATCTCCTCTCCGGGAGGGGGGCTGATCTCCGGACAGACCGCAGCGATGAGAATGGAGGGCTGGACATGGGAAGAGATGACCCTCCGTCCCGGAGTGGCCCTTCTCATTAATTGGCCCAATGCTAATAGCGATTCCTACGAAGAGAACCTGGAGACCCTGCAGAATGTGTTTGATGATGCACGCGCATATAGCCGGGCCCGAAAGGCGAATGAAGAGGGAGGCTCCTGGCTGGCGATGGATACACGTTGGGAATCGATGATTCCGCTCTTTACAAAAGAACGGCCCTTGCTTGTAAATGCCAATCAGGTGCAGCAGATCCAGGATGCAATTACCTGGGCGGAATCAGAAGATCTGGAGATCATTATTCTTGGCGGAAGAGAGTCGTACATGGTCAGTGAACAGATCAGACGCCGGGATATTCCTGTGGTTATCACTACCGTGATAGGTTCGCCAGGCCGGAGCTGGGAAAGTTATGATCATCAGTACAGTCTGCCCGCACGACTTCATAGAGCCGGTGTCCGGTTCGCTATTTCAGGAAGTGCCAGCGCACCGTATGCGCACCGCTTGCCCTGGGAAGCTGGAGCAGCATCAGCTTTCGGGTTACCCATGGAGGAGGCGATCAGGGCGCTGACGGTCTATCCGGCGGAAATCTTCGACCTTTCAGACAAGCTGGGCACACTTGAGCCCGGAAAGAATGCCACTTTGCTCATTACGACGGGTAATCCGCTTGAGTATGAAACCCGGATTGAGCAGGTATTTATCGATGGGCGCAAGAGCAATATGATGGACATGCACCGTCAACTTTATCAGAAATACAGGGAGAAGGTGGAGGCTGCCGGAGCAGCTGCACAGGATTAAGGTCCGGATCAACCGGCCTGATTTGGGTTGATCTTTTTAACGCTGCTGGTTTTTATTCATCCGCAAAATTTGTTTATTGCGGTACACACGCGCAGGTAGGCGGGAAAATCCCCCAAAAAAATGAAGGAGTGTTATGCCAGAGATTGGAATAGCTGCAGATCATGGCGGGTTTCTATTGAAAGAAGAGCTGAAAGAGTCCGTCCAAAAACTGGGGTATGAACTAACGGATTTTGGTGCGTTTGAGCTGGATCAGGAGGATGACTATCCTGAGAGGATTCTGCCTCTTGCACGTGCGCTGTCGGAAGGAAAAGTAAAAAAGGGGATTGCCGTTTGCGGAAGCGGAGTGGGAGCAGCCATTGTAGCCAATAAACTCCCGGGCGTGCGGGCGGCTCTCATCACAGAGTCTTATTCAGCTCATCAGGGTGTTGAGCATGATGATATGAATATGCTCTGTATCGGAGGGCGGGTGATCGGATCTGCCCTTGCTTTGGAAATCGTACAGGCTTACCTGAAAGCGCGGTATATAGGTTCGGGGCGGTATCAGAGGAGACTGGATCAGCTGATTCAAATAGAAAAACGTTACTTAAAATAGATCATGAGAGAACAAGCTTCTGATTTCGGAATTGTAGGTCTTGGAGTCATGGGGAAAAACCTACTTCTCAATATTTCGGATCAGGGTTTGAATGTTGCGGGGCTGGACCGGAACCGGGAGAAGACGGAGGCTTTTCAGGAAGAGACCTCTAATGGGGCTTTATTTGCCACTACATCGGAAAAGGAGTTTATAAATGCTTTGAAAAAGCCCCGGAAGATAATGATGCTGGTGCCAGCCGGTGACCCTGTGGATTCGGTTATTTCACAGCTGCTTCCCTATCTGGAGGAGGGGGATCTGCTGATGGATGGGGGGAATTCCCATTTTCAGGAGACGGAGCGCCGCATGGACAGACTCTCCGGGCGGGGAATTCACTATCTGGGAGTAGGCATATCTGGCGGCGAAGCGGGTGCCCGGACAGGCCCCAGTATGATGCCGGGAGGGGATCGGAAAGCATACGACCTGGTTCGGCCTATTCTGGAAGCCGCAGCGGCAAAGGTGAATGGCGAACCGTGTGTGGCGTGGATGGGAAACCGAAGTGCAGGCAACTATGTAAAAACCGTCCATAATGGAATTGAATATGCACTGATGGAGCTGATAGCTGAGGCGTACCATTTTATGAAATCGGTTCTCTGCCTTTCTGATGAGAAGATCGGGAAGGTTTTTCACCGATGGAACAGCGGCGTCCTGGAATCATTTCTGATGGAAATTACAGCTGATATCTTTGCACGTAAGGATGAATTTGGGGATGGCCTCCTGCTGAACAAAATCATGGACAGTGCCCGGCAGAAAGGGACAGGGAAGTGGACGTCTCAAAATGCAATGGATATAGAGGTTGCTGTTCCAGCCATAGATATGGCAGTGATGGTGCGAAACATCTCTTCCTACAAAAAGGAGAGATCCCTGGCAGCAGCCCTCTATCCTGATTCTTCCCGTTGGTTGGAGTCCGAAGAGGAGGCGTGGGTTGAGAAGTTAAAACACAGTATTCAATTTGGATTTATTACGGTCTTTTCACAGGGATTTACGTTGTTGTCACAAGGTTCTGAGGCATACAATTATGAAGTGAATCTGGCAGAAGTTGCAAAAATTTGGAGGGGAGGTTGCATCATACGGGCAGGAATGCTCAACGATTTTATGGAGATCTTTTCGGAGAATCCGGGCCTGGGCAGCCTGCTTCTTGATAAGAGAATTGCCCGTTATATGCCAGAGCTGAGCCGGGATCCAAGAGCTTGTGTGATTGAAGCGATAAAAGCGGAAATTCCTCTGGCGGCACTTTCCGCTTCTATCTCCTATTTTGATCTCTGTAAAAGCAGCTGGCTTCCGGTTAATCTGATTCAGGCACAGCGGGATTACTTCGGGTCTCACGGCTATGAGCGTACAGACCGCCCGGGTACTTTTCACACTGGCTGGAAGAGTGATGTTACCTGATCCTTCACAATCACTCCTGTCTACAATAGAAATCACCTAACCTGTTGCAATGATGTTTCAGACCGTGAGAAAATCTGATCCGGTCATTCTGATTATCTTCGGAGCCGCAGGCGATCTGAGCAGGAGAAAGCTGGTACCCGCCCTCTATAATTTACTGCTCGATGATTGGCTGCCGGATCAATTTGCACTTGTTGGAGTGAGTCATCACGACCATGATGATGAAGAGCTGAGAACCCTTTATAAAGAGGCCGTCGATACGTACTCCCGTAGAACAACTCAAGAAAACGGCAAGTGGGAGAGGCTGGCCGAGACGATCACATACTATCAGGCGGACTTTACCGATAAAGAGGCCTATCACGGCTTGGCAGATAGGCTGGATGAGATAGAGAAGCAGTGGGGTGCAGAGGCCAACCGGATATTCTATCTCTCGGTAGCTCCGGGGTTTATTGAGCCGATTGCTTTGAATATGAACGTGGCTGGCCTGGGCGGGAATCCCGAAAAAAGCAGACTCGTGATTGAAAAGCCGTTTGGCAGGGACTTTGAAAGTGCACGAGCTCTTAATAATCACCTGACGACTCACTTTGAAGAGAGTCAGATTTTTCGGATCGACCACTACCTGGGCAAAGAGACGGTGCAAAATATTCTGGCCTTCCGGTTTGCGAATGCTATCTTTGAACCCCTCTGGAATCGAAATTACATCGACAATGTCCAGATAACGGTCGCCGAAACAGTAGATGTAGAGCACAGAGGCCGGTACTACGATCAGTCGGGCGCGCTCAGAGATATGGTTCAAAATCATCTGATGCAGCTTCTATGCATGATCGCTATGGAGCCTCCGGTAACCTATCGCGCAGATGAGATTCAAAATCGGAAGATCGATGTTCTGAATGCCGTCCGTCCATATGATCGGCCTGAAAAAGTTCAGAGAAATACCGTGCGCGGCCAATATGGAGAGGGAACTATAGATGGGGAGAAAATAAATGCGTATCGGGATACCATAAATGTACGACCCGATTCCGGAACGGAAACCTATGCTGCCTTGAAGTTCTATCTGGACAATTGGCGGTGGCGTGATGTGCCATTTTACCTGCGTACAGGAAAATCACTTGCAGATAAAAATTCATCCATTACCATTCAGTTCAAGCCGGTTTCCCACCAGCTTTTCCCTTGTGATATGACCACAACCATTCCCAATATTCTGGTGATCAATATCCAGCCGCGGATGGGCATCGGCCTGGGAATCAAAGCGAAGCAGCCGGGACTTAAGATGATACTGAAAAATGTGAATATGAACTTTGATTATGAAAGTTCCTTCACCGGTGAGTCGCCCGAAGCTTATGAAACCCTTTTGCTGGATATTATGCAGGGAGATTCCACACTCTTTATGAGGTCCGATCAGGTAGAAGCTGCCTGGAAAATTATCGATCCCGTACTGGAATACTGGGAAAACAGTCCGGCTATTGATTTCCCCAACTATGAAGCCGGTTCAAACGGACCGCAACAGGCAGATGCATTGCTGGCCAGGGATGGCAGGATGTGGTTGTAAACCTGGCAGGTAGGAAAGTCCGTCTCTGTTGCATGATATGGAGCGAGAAGGAACCGGCACGTTTGCGTGTAAATCACTATTTTTTGAGCAGGAAGGCTCATGATCTCTGCCACAGGCAGGTGCTTCCGAAAAGGTACTAAACGAGATCGAAGAGTCGATTGGTTCAATGTTTCTAATGATTAAATGAGAAAAGAAAGGAAGGGTTATGGTGAAAGAAATCTTTAAAGATCAGACAGAAGCGAGCCGTGCAATGGCCGAAAGATTTGTCACTCTTGCGCAGGAAGCTGTAAAGGATCGCAACAGATTTACCGTGGCCCTCGCAGGTGGAAGTTCAGTGCAGGTCCTATACGAAATGCTGCGGTCTGATTCCTATAGAGATCGGATTCCCTGGAATAAATCCCATGTATTCTGGGGAGATGAACGGGCGGTTCCTCTTGAAGATGCGCTTAGTAACGCAAAAATGGCCTATGAAAAGCTGCTAAATCATGTCCCGATACCCCATGATCAGATTCATCGTATGAAGGGAGAGATGGATCCTGGCGATGCGGCGGATGAGTACGAAGCTGTGCTGAAGCGTCACTTTGGAAATGAAGAGCCTCTGTTTGATCTGATCCTTCTCGGGATGGGGGCTGATGGCCATACAGCGTCCATCTTCCCCGGATCGGAAGCTGTCCGTGAAACAGAGCGCCTGGTAACAACCGGCTACAACAGCGAACAGGGTACACACAGGATCACTCTTACGGCGCCCCTCATTAACCAATCCCGACAGATCTTTTTTGCCGTATTCGGAGAGGGAAAAGCTGAGACTCTCAGGCAGGTGTTGGAGGGAGAATATGCTCCCGGGCAGCTTCCGGTTCAGCTGATCCGGCCTGATCAGAGTGAAGTAACATGGTTTCTGGATAAAGGGTCGGCTAAACTACTGAAGCAGCTTTGAGGAGCAGGTAGCTTTTACTAATATTGAACGCTATGCTGTGTCCCCTTTCCGGGGAACCAGCGGATCTTCTACGGGCCTCTGTCATCAGGGACGGGCCATGAGCCACTCCGATAATTTATCGTCCACACGATCTTTCCGGAAAGAATGCTGGAAGATTCTGAAAAATACAC
Source organism: uncultured Balneolaceae bacterium (assembly GCA_938003885.1). Taxonomy (GTDB): domain Bacteria; phylum Bacteroidota; class Rhodothermia; order Balneolales; family Balneolaceae; genus Rhodohalobacter. Next base: position 36,845 of record CALKWT010000185.1, read on the forward strand.
CCCCAAAAAACTAACTATACCCCTGGTAACTGGTCGCTTTTCTCATGAACATCTTTGCCATCATCATTCTGGCAGCTATTCTTATCGAATTTGTGCTGGACATTGTATCTAACTGGCTCAATCTGAAAGCCCTGAGCCCCAAGCTTCCGGATGAATTTAAGGAGGTGTATGATAAAGATACCTATGCAACATCTCAGGAATACACCCGGGTAAATACAAAATTCGGATTTATCACAGGCACCTTTGATCTGATTCTGCTTCTTCTATTCTGGTTCGCTGGTGGGTTCAACTGGCTCGATCAGTGGGCACGGGCATTCGATTTTGGAGTCATCGGTACCGGATTGATATTTATTGGCGCACTTTCGATCGGAAAAATGGTTCTCTCCCTGCCATTTGGCATCTACTCTACATTTGTTATAGAGGAGCGATTCGGGTTCAATAAAACGACAGTTAAAACATACATTACCGATATGCTGAAAGGGCTGCTGCTTTCTGCACTTATCGGAGCACCTCTGCTTGCTGGAATTATCGCTTTTTTTGAATATGGCGGTACCTGGGCATGGGCATATGCCTGGCTCGCTGTTACCCTTTTCTCTTTAGCCATACAGTACATCGCACCCACCTGGATCATGCCTCTTTTCAATACATTTGAACCATTGGAAGATGGTGAACTTCGTAAGGCGATCGAGTCGTATGCCGATAAGGTGGACTTCCCTCTTCAAGGCATTTATGTAATGGACGGATCCAAAAGGTCCGCTAAATCGAACGCCTTCTTCACCGGTTTTGGCAAGAACAAACGAATCGCTCTTTTCGATACTCTGATCAAAAATCATACAACCGAGGAGCTTGTTGCTGTGCTGGCTCACGAAATCGGACACTTTAAGAAAAAACATATCGTGAAAAATATGGGTGTAAGCATCTTGCACACGGCAGTAATGTTCGGGCTGCTTTCTGTTTTTCTGCAGGTTCCCGCACTTTTTGATGCATTTTTTATGGAAGAGATGAGTGTATATGCCGGACTCCTCTTTTTCGGATTGCTTTATTCTCCTGTTGAAACGATTCTGGGAATTTTCATGCAGGTAACCAGCCGTAAATATGAGTATGAAGCGGATGAATATGCGGCTAAAACAATCTCTGAACCGGAAGAGATGGTGGATGTACTGAAGAAACTCTCGAAGGATAACCTCAGCAACTTGACCCCGCATCCATTCTATGTGTTTTTAAACTATTCACATCCACCCGTATTAAAAAGAATTGAGAGAATCCGGATGGGGCAGTGAGACGGGGAACCGAGGGTCAGGGCGGTAATGCTTCGGATAAGAGCGTTAGAAATACGGAACACGGGTGTTACAATCCAAATCAGGCTGTTACCACCGCTTACTCCTCCTGATCACGATCCCTGCTTGTGTGGTTGATCACCGATTCGATGATCCAGTCCAGATATTCTTCATTCCCCTCTTGTTCAGATACATTCAGGCTCACAACACAGGGAACTTCATAAGAGTGGAGCTCTTTTACCCGCTGGGTTAACCTTCTGACATTGCTATAGGTGGTTTTACAGATCAGGATCGTCTCTTTATCTCTCTCTATTTTCCCTTTCCAGTGATATATCGACTCCATACCAGGGACGATATTCGCACATGCAGCCAGCTTCTCCTCCACCAGGGCGGATCCGATTTTACGGGCTTCTTCCAACCTTCCAGTGGTTATATAGATCATACGTATGTTTCTGAACATGATTGAAATGTCTGAATAAATTCGCATTTTAAAAAACATTTGCAACAAATGACACAGAAAATCAGTAATTACAGGGAAGAGTACATGCAGCAGATTCCTAGTTCAATGCATTGTTAAATTCATAATTCAGATCCGCAAACTATGACCACACTTCTTATTCTTGGTGCTATCATCTTACTTCTGATATTCTGGGGGGTAGGCATCTACAACAACCTCGTCTCACTTCGCAACCGTTTCAAAAATGCATTTGCGCAGATCGATGTTCAGCTGAAACGCCGCTACGATCTGATCCCAAACCTGGTGGAAGTTGCCAAAACCTACATGAAACATGAACGCGAAACTCTTGAAGCGGTGATTCAGGCCAGAAATCAGGCACAGCAGGCCGAGCAGCAGGTGGCGGGCCAGCCCGACGATCCTCAGGCAATGCAAAGACTGATGGGAGCGGAGCAGGCGCTGACAGGGTCCCTTGGAAGGCTCTTCGCCTTATCGGAAAACTATCCGGATCTGAAAGCCAATCAAAACATGATGCAGCTGACGGAAGAGCTATCATCCACAGAGAATAAAATCTCTTTTGCGCGTCAGGCTTTTAATGATGCGGTTATGAATTACAACATCTACCGGGAGAAGTTTCCGAATGTGCTCTTTGCCAACGCCTTTGGATTTTTGCAGGCTCAGCAGTTCGTTATTGATACGCCCGAAGAGCGGGAAGCTCCGAGAGTCTCTTTCTAACCTGCTAGTTCCACAGAGGTGTATCATCTCTCTGTGCCTGCCACAGAGAGTGGGTTTATAAAATTTTTATCTGATCAGGATTATGGATTTTTTTGAAGCCCAGGACCGCGCAAAAAGGCAAACCACCCGACTGGTGATTTACTATGTGCTGGCTGTTCTTGGTATCATTGGTTCGCTCTATATAATTACTCTTGTGCTGTTCTACTCACAAAGCACCCCGGAAGGAGGGATCTCTCTCTGGAACCCGGGATGGCTTCTGACGGTATCGTCTCTGGTATTGGTTACCATACTGGCAGGCACACTCTATAGGGTGATGCAGCTGAGGAAAGGGGGCAGTGCCGTGGCTGAGATGCTCTGTGGGCGAAAGGTAAATCCCTCTACTACAGATCTGAAGGAGAGGAGATTGCTGAATGTGGTGGAGGAGATGAGCATCGCGTCCGGCATTTCTGTACCTGATATCTATATTCTGGATCGCGAAGAGTCCATCAATGCTTTTGCCGCAGGTTATGGCATCCAGGATGCTGCTGTGGGTGTAACCCGGGGAGCACTTGAAAAACTGAACCGGGATGAGCTGCAGGGGGTGATTGCCCATGAGTTCAGTCATATTTTTAACGGGGATATGAGGTTTAATATCCGTCTTATCGGTGTACTAAACGGTATTCTGCTTATTCATGTGATCGGGATGATAATCATGCGGAGTGTGATGTACTCCGGAGCCAGGGTTCAAAGAAGCCGGGACGGCAAGGATGGTAACGGGCAGATTGTCATCATTTTGTTGGGCCTGGCCCTGATGGTGATCGGATATATCGGCATGCTCTTTGGCCGGATGATACAGGCCGCCATCTCCCGGCAGCGGGAATACCTGGCCGATGCGGCAGCCGTCCAATATACCCGGAATCCCGACGGACTGGCGGGGGCATTGCGGAAGATTGCCGGCCAGGAGGGCGGTAGTGAGCTTAAAAACGCTCACTCTATGGAGATGAGCCATCTTTTTTTTGCCAACAGTTTCAAAACTGCATTGAATAGCCTGTTTGCCACGCACCCTCCGATAAAGAAAAGAATTCAGGCCCTGTCGGGACACTCTTTTGATGCAGATACTCCATCAACTAGTAAGATTAGTCAGAGATTTCGAAAGGATCATATTGCAGGCCAAAAAGCCTCTCCTTCCCCGGAAGGGGTACTTTCTGGTCACGACGCATTGAAGCCGGAGGTGATTTTGGGGGCTATCGGATCGATTGGGCGGCAGGATCTGCAGCATGCGGCTTCTTTTCTCAAGGGGTTACCTGATGAGTTGCGCCGGGCTGTTCATGATCCGCTATCAGCCAGGGCCCTTGTTTTTGCAATGGTAGAGACTGCACCGCTCCATCTGGACCGGGAGTGGCTGGCTGAACGGCTGGACCGGGAAACCCTGCAGGAGATGACCCGCCTCTCGGAATTTCTGACGCCTGACAAGCAGAGATGGTTCCTCCCGCTTGCCGAATTAGCAGTGCCTGCCCTGAGGACACTCAGCGCCGATCAGTATCAGCAATTCCGGAATACCCTCAGTGAGGTGATGCAGCAGGAGGGACTCGAAAACCTCTTTCTGTTTGCACTTGAAAAGATGGTGATCTATCACCTGGACGCCTCTTTCTCTGAAAACAAGAGGCCGGAAGAGAAGTATCGAAAACTGGAAGAAGTCAAACACGAGTTGTCTGTTCTGCTCTCCGCCCTCTGCCAAACTTCGGGCGGAAATCCGCAAGAGGGGTGGAGTGCAGCGATGATCCCGCTTGAAGGAGAAACTGACGTGCGGCAGCTCACCTTTCTCTCACCAGAAGATGCAAAGCTCCCGGCCGTAGATAGAGCGCTCGACAAGCTTGCAGCAACATCAAACCCGCTCAGGAAAACGGTTGTCAGTGCCGTAATCTACTGCATAACTGCCGACCAGAAAATTACAACGGCCGAGGCGGAGCTTACAAGAGCCATTTCGGAAGTGTTGGGAGTTCCGGTTCCCATAGGTGTTGTCCGGGCAGCTATATAGAAACCTGGCATGTCAGGGGTCAGGCAACTGAGGTTCCGGGTTGAAATACTCTTGTCGTGGAACTATTGGAACTTCGTACTCTTCAAAAAAACCGAACCCAAGGAAAGGTGCGATCCGGGCCAGTTTCTGCAGAAAGGAGTTCTGCTCTTTAAATGTTTCCTGAAGTATCGCTGCCAGGCGCATATTGATCCCATGGACCCATTCAGGGCCGTATGGGTTGTATCGCTCCTCTTCCCTCATCATAAAGTCCCCAATCGTGGCGCTTCTGAGCCGGTTATGAAAGGTATACCTTCCCTCAACTCCTGAAAGGGAATATCTGTTGATGTTTGTTTCATCAAACGAAGAGTGATAGGGAATACGCAGGATGTTATTGTAGGTCCCGGCAGGTGGTGGGGTCTGAATTTCTCTCTCGGCCCGGGTGGTATCTTCCGAAACCTGGGCAAGGGAGTCTGAAATAAAACCTGTAAAGAGAAATGTTATCGGGATAAAGAGTAGGACGAGGCCTGTCCGGATCAGGGGTCGCAGGGGCGGACCGTCTGCCTCCTTGCAAGAGAGAGGATATGTAGCGAAAAGTATATCAAACATCGTTCTAACTAATCCGTTTCAGGGCTTACGCAGAAGGGTTGCCTCCCGGTTGCTCCATTCAGGAGGAGTTTTCAATCTCCATTCCGGGTCGTGATAACGGTCCGGAGTTCCTGCTATTTTATAACCTTTTCATATATAGTAAACGGAAAATTATTATTATCCAATTGATATGGAAACATTGCTGATCATTCTCGGAGCTCTTTTTATTCTGGCGGGTATAGCCGGGGCATTCCTGCCTTTGATTCCCGGTCCGCCCTTAAGTTATATTGGGCTGCTTATAGTACACTTTACAAAAGGAGGGCTCTTCAGTTTAACGTTCCTGCTTATATGGCTGGTGATTTGCATTGTCGTGGTTACGCTGGACGGTTTTGTTCCTGCAGAAGGGGCACGTCGCATGGGAGGAAGTAAAAAAGGGATTTATGGAGCTTTGATCGGTGCTATTGCAGGGGTTATATTTCTTCCACCGGTTGGAATCATCTTCGCCCCTATTGCAGGTGCTTTTATCGGAGAGATGTTTACAGGAAGAGGTACCCGATCCGCATTGAGGTCAGCACTGGGATCGCTGGCCGGTTATTTGGTCACCATCGTCATGAAGTTTGCTGTGGCTTCGATGATGGCCTACTACTTTTTCACAAATCTATAATCACACAAATTTGAAAGGAAAGAGCATGCAGGAGGAGGGTGAAATCATAAAATAGAAAAGCCGGTTTACCCCTTTGGGACAAACCGGCCACTTTCCTGAGTTTCGGTACTCAATCTGTTTATGCGACGATCTGACTGGCCATGATAAAGAGTGGCTGTCCTTCGAATACGTTATAAAGAGGTCGCAGACGCTCTCTGCTGTAGAACTTGTCTACATCGACAACTTTACTGGTACTCGTCACGACATCGATGGGCAGATCACCATACCGTCCGTTATTTAATACGACAAGACGGCCAAACTCACCCCTCAGGATCAGATCCAGTGCAATGTTACCGAACGCCATAGGTGCAATGCTGTCCACAGCATCAGGATTACCACCCCGGATCGTGTAGCCGAGCCTCTGGTTGATCACATTGATGGGCCTGCCGTTGTTAAATTTGGCAGAACGCTTTTTCAGTTCCGCACCAACAATCTCACCAATTCCGCCCAGCTTTTTGTGTCCGTAGGCATCCGCTTCATCATCAGAAAAGATCATGTCCTGGCCTTCAATCATGGCTCCTTCAGAGATCATCACGCTGGAGTAGTTGCTTGAATTTCTCTTGCGGTCTTCCACCAACAGCTCTGTAATATGATCCAGATCAAACTTGTGCTCCGGAATCAGGCAACGATCTGCCGCACCAGCCAGTGTCGGTAACATGGCGGTGAAGCCTGCGTAGCGCCCAAAAACTTCCATCACAAGAAATCTCTCGTGAGAACCGGTCGGCGTCCTGAGATCGTGCGCAAGCTGTATGGTTCGTGAAATACAGGTGCTGAATCCGATACAGTAGTCTGTACCAGGAACGTCATTATCCATGGTTTTGGGTATAGCCACAACCTTGAAGCCCTCTTGGTGGAGCCGTACACCGTAGCTAAGTGTATCGTCGCCCCCGATCGGGATCATGACGTCGATGTTAAGGAAATCCAGGTTTTTTAAAACTTCCTCTGTAAGGTCATTTACATCATCGGTATACTTGTCCCGATACTGTTCGGGCAGATCTTCCTTTGCAACCTTGCTGGGGTTTGTCCGGGAAGTATGGAGAAAGGTTCCTCCGGTACGGGCGGCCTTCGCGACCACCTCTTCTGTGAGTTCAATATAATTGTTGCTGTTATCAGCATTCTTATCCCGGACGATATCTATCATTCCACCCCAGCCGCGCCGGATTCCAATTACTTTATAACCTTCACGTATAGCCCGGATTGCAACTCCCCTGATTGCCGGGTTTAGCCCCGGGACATCTCCACCACCGGTTAAAATTCCAATAACTCCTTTAATCTCATTAATATTCGCCATAGTGTGAATTCGATCAGTTTAAAATTAGCTGTTTGCTTTTACGGTTTAACCCATTTTCTTCACATACCGGAGAGTCTCTTCTACAGGAGGTTAAGGTTCGCAATCCTGTACATGTAATATTTTCGCATCGCTTTTAAGACTCCGGGCCGGTCAACGTGTAGTTTATCACACACTACCGTCCAGTATGGGTTAAACCATCTTAATATAATACTATCTATTGAATTTTAGGGAACAAGGGGCTCTATTTTAACCTTAATTCATGGAAGCGATTCCATATGTAGTGGAGAAAACCCCATAGACTACACATAATTCAGCAGTTCGTTGATGATATGAACAGGGCGATTTCAGATTGGAATGAAAGCGTCTGGTTTTGGGCAATTGGAGGTCCGATGGTATTTCAAAGAGAGGGGTGCATGAAAAGCGTGCAAAGGTTATCATAGGGTTCGGGGTGTCTGAACATCCCGGGAGGTTAACTATATGATGGAACTATTCGGCCATCTAAACCATACAGCTATTTATGATCGATGAAATCATTATTGCCGGGGCAACGGCTACCGGAAAGACTGAACTCTCAATTGAACTTGCAAAAAAAATTGGCGGAGAGATCATATCTGTCGATTCCAGGCAATGTTACAAACGTCTCAATATTGGAACCGCTAAACCGGACTCAAAGCTGCTGGAAGAGGTAACCCACCACAATGTATCTGTACTGGATCTTCGGGAGCACGATTCGGCAGCACTTTTCTACAAGAGAGCGATGCAATACAGGGATGAAATTAAGTCCCGGGGTAAAAAGGTGATCTATTGCGGAGGCAGCACACTTCACTTACAATCACTGCTTCAGCCCCTCGATGACCTTCCATCAGCTGATGAAAACAATCTTGTCAGGCTTGCGGAGATGGAAAAGCAGGGAGGATTGCCAAAGCTGTTTGAGCTACTTCAGAAGAAGGATCCGGAATACGCCGGGAGAATGGATGGGTTGAACCGACAGCGGATTTTTCGGGCACTGGATGTCTGGATGCAGACAGGCAAGCCCTTCAGTTCCTTTCATCTTCAGAGATCTGCCAGCCTCCCTGAAAATATGACTCTCTTCACCCTACACCGGCCTAGAAAGGAGCTACATAAACGCATTAACCACCGAACTGACCAGATGCTTGAGATGGGGTTTATTGAGGAAGTGAAAGGGATCCTGGCAGATGGCTACAGCCCCCGGCTGCAATCCCTGCAAACCGTCGGTTACCGCGAAGCCATTGCGTATCTGAATGGAGAGATAAGCAGAGCAGAGATGGTTGAAAAGATGAAAACGTCCACCCGAAGATATGCCAAAAGACAGATCACATGGATGAAACGCTGGCCATTTGCCATACCTCTGAATGTCCATCGAAAACCTCTTGAGGAGATCATCGATTCGGTCCTGCGCGTTGTAAGAGAAGGGGGGCTTTGAGCTGTTAAGAAAAAAGGCCACATCAGGATAATTATGATCCGGCAGAAGGGTGTGCACTATGAACCCGGGAACTAACTTCACCCAAAATTATTAAAGGGGAGAGCAGCAAGGTCTGATTCTGAGTCATTACCGAACCGGTGAAAGCCGCGGGATCATCCCTGCTTCAACTGAAGAAATATCCAACTGTAATCCCGGACAAACATAAACAGGCAGGCACTACCAGAGCCGCAATTTCCGGGCTACTTTCTGAATATCAGATCTTTAATACGTTCAAATAATCATTATATGTTATGAAAAGATATCTAGCACTATTCGTTTTAATGGCAGGTTTAGCGATCCTGAACACAGATGCAGCAGAAGCTCAGGTAAAGGCAGGTGTCGGGATGGCCTTTGGGAGCGATATTGAACAGATTGGGATCCAGGGAGATATCCATTACCGCATGTTAAACCGCCCTGCACTGCAGTTTGGCGGGGGCCTCATTTACTATTTCCCGAAAGATAACCATAACTTTATGGAATTGAATGCGAATGCGGGGTATATATTTTATGAAGAGTTTATGTTTAAATCGTACGCATATACAGGTTTGAACTATGCCCGCTCTAAAGTAGATACTGGAAATGAGTCGTTAAAAGACAGTGCGATAGGATTAAATCTGGGTCTGGGTGCAGAGTATGACTTTGGAGGCATTCTGGCATTCGGAGATCTGAAATATGTGATCAGTGAGTTCGATCAACCGGTATTTTCCATCGGGTTAAGACTCCCTTTTTAACACGTGCTGTAGTCACACGCCCTGCAAGAGAGCCGCGCCAACGCAACATGGAGTGCCTGAGCCGTACGTTGCGCTCAGATAGTCAATTCTTTCTTCTGGCGGGTGCCGGATTTGCTGGCTCTGGTTCTCTTCAGGATCGCTTCTATTGAATGATCGATCGACTGGTCCGGGGAGTGATACATCTTTTCATAAGCTGCTCTTAGCTCCTTCATCACCTCCTCTCTGTGATTCATCACCCTTTTTACCTGGTGGATGAATTCTTCTTTCGTACTGCTGCCTAAGACCAGGCCGTGATACCTGTAATTTAAAACGGGATCCCCTTTTTTGTTGCGGAGTTTATTCAGCTCGTCGTACTTATGAATGCCTCGCAGGTCCAGCAATTCAATGGTTGGAATGTCTAAGGCAATCAGATCGACAGCCACCCCCGAATAGTAGCTGACTGCAAACAGACAGTGCCTGCCGATTGTAAAGGGGTGTGCATTTGAAAACATCCACTTTTTCCCATACTCTTTCTCGCCCAGGATCTCGCTGTAATAAGATTGCTTGATCTCTTTGGGATGGAGTTTGACGACGATCTTCACATTCAGGAGGTCATAGGCCACATGCTTAATGGTACAAATACTTTTCTTGATTCGTTCCAGTGACTGTAAGGGGGTATCGCCGGGCCTGGAGATAAGGAAAATGTAGTCGTCATCGAAAAGGGCCCCTCCTTTTTTTTGTTCACTTTTCGACTGGAGGAAATAATGAATATAGGCGGGATCATGACGCTGAACACCCGTCACAATTAAGTTTTGACGAGGCACGCCAAAACGTTGGACATAGCTATCTTTTTCATGATCAGCATTCAGGAAGGCAATTGTTTTCTTCCGGTCAGCCGGAAGGGAATCCTCATCATAGTTCTTCTGGCTAACGATGAATCTGGGCTTCAGGCCATGATTGATGGAAAACTTGGGCACATGTGACAAACGGGAGAGTATGTGGTGATTGTATTTCTTGGAATGTTCATAAACATCATAGAATACAGCGTCGAACTTTTTGAAGAATGAGTTCTGATCTTTCACTCTGAACTCTTTCTGCTTGTTCCTCATAAAAGTGGACTGTACATGATTTGCGAGGGTTTTAGGCAGATATGTGAGTGATCTGCGACTGGCACGATATTTAACGTGCAGTGCATTGTCGATCTCCTTTGCTTTATCGATCGTTTTACAGCTGTACAGTACACCTCGTGTCAAATCCTGTATGATGAATGAGTCTATGACCGGTTCTACAAGCTTGACGACAGTCGTACTCGTGTCGAGCTGGGAGGCAATTTGTTTCCTGGGGAAAAGTGTGGAGATAGAAGCTGAAGGGTATTCTTGCCGTAATTTCAGTAGAACAGGCGACCAGGCGTCCATCAAACCTATTGACGGGGAACAGATAAAGAGAATATTTAATAGATTTTTGTCTTCCATAAGAACCAGGTTAGTTTAGTTGGGGGCCACGTAGGTATTATCCCTTTATCAGATATGACTTTATATGAAATTGATAAAGCCTTGTTAATACGGCATTCCGCATGTAACTCCAGTCTATATATAAATATGGCATTACTTTATCAAGTCATTTTTTTTAATAAATGAAAGGGATGCAAAACCATCTTTTTCTGCATGTTTGTAGCGGCTGAGCACGATAAACCGTAACTTACAGGCTGACCATCAATTGAACCCATGTAAGAATGTATACAGCAAAAATTAACATCACTCTCCGAAAATCTATTCTTGATCCGCAGGGTAAAGCTGCCCATCAGGCGTTACAGGATTTGGGAATGACCGATATAGAAAGTACCCGGATAGGGAAGTTTGTTGAATTGGAAATAGAGGCTTCCGATAAAGAGAGTGCCTTTAAAAAAGCGGACGAAGCGTGTAAAAAGCTTCTGGTCAACGAAGTGATGGAGGATTATCAAATCCATATTGAATAGTATCGTGAGACAGGCAGAGCTTTTTCCATATGTAACTTCCGATCTCCCAGGTGAGCAATCACCGGCAAAGGATAAAAGTCTGCTCGTTGCTGAAAAAGAGAGCAGGGATGAGGAGATAGACAAACCATGGAAACTGATACTGTATGACGATGACATACACACATTTGAAGAAGTTATCCAACAATTACAAAAAGCCCTTGGATGCAGTCTGAGTAAGGCGCAAAATCTCACGATGAAAGTGCACAATGAGGGTAAGGCAGTTGTTTATGAAGGGGCGTTTGAAGAGTGTCTCCGAATTAATGCGATTCTGCAGGAAATACAACTAATTACAGAAATAAAAGGATAGATATACCATGTCTAAAAAAATTGGAGTGATTGTTTTCCCCGGTTCTAACTGCGATCACGATACCTACCACGCTATGAAACATGTAATGAATGCAGACACAAAGTTTCTATGGCATAAAGAAGAAGAGATCGATGATATCGATCTGATTCTGGTTCCTGGCGGGTTCTCCTACGGAGATTATTTGAGATCCGGTGCAATAGCTCGTTTTTCTCCTGTCATGAAAGCTGTAAAAGAGTTTGCCGGGCAGGGCCGGCCGGTTCTGGGAATCTGTAATGGGTTTCAGATTTTACTCGAAGCGGGCCTTCTTCCCGGAGCGACTCTGCATAACAAGAACCTAAGGTACATCTGCAAGGACGTATACATACGTGTTGAAAATAACAGCTCCCTGTTTACATCGGGACTGAGTCAAGGAACGGTTCTGAAGATGCCTGTATCCCACGGCGAAGGCAACTACTATATCGATGATGAAGGTCTCCGTTCGCTTGAAGAAAACAATCAGATTGCATTCCGGTACTCCGACGCAGAAGGGAATATTACGGATGAAGCCAACTTTAACGGATCTTTATCCTCCATCGCGGGGGTTACCAATGTCGACGGGAATGTTCTGGGAATGATGCCTCACCCGGAACGGGCCATGGAAGAGCTGCTTGGTTCTACAGACGGCGCCCTTTTCTTTGAATCTATATTAAATGAGCTGAGTGTCGCCTGAATGATTGATTTCGATCTTCTTTCAAAAATTGTCACGGTACCGGGAGCACCCGGTCACGAAACGCCAGTCCGGAATCTGCTCACCCCCATGCTGGAGGAGGTGTGTGATGAGGTTTATACAGATGGCATAGGCAACTTGATTGCAAGAAAGAAAGGATCCGGGCCCCGGGTCATGCTTGCTGCTCATATGGATGAGATCTCCCTGATTGTGACGCATATTGATGCCAGCGGATTTATTCGATTCTCAACGTTGGGGGGCTTTGATCCGGCAACCCTGGTCTCTCAGCGGGTGATGGTGCATGGACGTGAAGAGCTACCAGGTGTGATTGGCACGAAACCGGTTCACATTCAGTCGGATAGTGAAAAAAAGTCCGCAATAAAGTTGGAGAATCTCTTCATCGATGTAGGACTGCCGGAGAAGAAGGTAAAAGAGCAGGTTAGTCCCGGAACCGTTATCACCCGAGACAGGGAGATGATCAGGATGGGTGATTTTGTAACTGCCAAGTCGCTGGATAACAGAATCTCTGTATATATCCTTCTGGAGGCGTTGAAGCGACAGCAAGGGGAGAGTGCAGACCTCTATGCTGTATTTACAACACAGGAAGAGGTGGGCCTTCGTGGCGCCCGGGTGGCCGCTCAGGCTATACAGCCTGAGATTGGAATCAATCTGGATGTCACCCTTGCCAATGACCTCCCCGGAGTCAGTGAGCAGGATTACTGCACAAAAGCGGGAGAAGGAATTGCTATAAAAATTATGGACAAGAGTATTATCTGCACTCCTTCGCTTACGCAGTTTCTTATGGATTTGGCTGAACAGAATAACATTCCATATCAGAGAGAAGTCCTGACGGCGGGAGGAACGGACACGTCCGCTATGCAGTATCTGATGGGAATCGGCAGTCATGTGACCTCCATCTCCTGCCCTGCACGATATATTCACAGTACGGCTGAAACATGTGCAATCAGTGACGTTGAAGCGGGAATCCGCCTGACCACTGAAGTGATGAGCTCCCTTAAAAACTACTCCTTCCAATGAATTTTCATCCTGATGAATCCATAACTCTGGAAAGCAGGAATCTGGTTAAAAGATACCGGAAAAGAGTGGTGGTAAATCAGGTTTCGATTCGTGTAAATCAGGGCGAGATTGTCGGTTTGCTTGGACCAAACGGCGCAGGGAAAACCACAACATTCTATATGTTTACAGGGATCGTTCGCCCTAACAAAGGGAAGGTCTATCTGAACAATGAAGATATTACAAGGAAACCGATGTACCAGAGAGCCAGAATGGGGATTGGCTATCTGTCGCAGGAACCCAGCGTATTTCGTAATCTGACCGTCCGTCAAAATCTGGAATCGATCCTGGAGTTTCTCTCTTTGAAAAAATCTGAAATCAGGGAGCGTGCTGATCGTCTTATTGAGGAGTTTGGCCTGCAGAAAGTTGCCAATAACAAGGGGCACAGCCTTTCCGGGGGTGAGAGAAGGCGGACTGAAATCGCAAGGGCCCTTGTTACAGATCCAAAGTTTATTCTGTTGGATGAGCCCTTTGCAGGGGTGGATCCGATAGCGGTAGAGGATATACAGCAGATCGTTGCAGATCTGAAAAAAAGAAATATCGGCATATTCATCACCGATCATAATGTTCATGAGACACTTGCCATTACAGATCGGGCTTATTTGATGTTTGAGGGAAAAATCCTGAGAGAAGGAACAGCCGAGCAACTTGCCGAAGATGAAGAAGCCAAAAAGCTTTATCTTGGAAGACAATTCAGACTGGATCGCTACAGTAACTGACGATCTGTTTAACGGATGTTCACATCTTTACTACAGATGATCAAACCTTTAAACTTTTGACAGAGACTTATGGATATAATTACGGCAGAAGAACTCAACAGACGACTTGAAGCAGGCGAAGATCTGCGACTTCTGGATGTAAGGGAATCGTTCGAAGCCAACATCTCGGACTTCACAATGGAAACGCTCTCCATTCCTGTAGCATCCCTTGATGAACAGCTGCACAAGCTGGATAAAGAGAAGGAGTATATTGTTTACTGTCGTAGTGGAAATACCAGCAAGAAAGCTGTAGAACTACTTCTGGAGAACGGTTTTGAACGTGTTAAAAATCTGGAAGGCGGGATCAATGGCTGGGCCCAAAAGTTTGACCCTTCGCTACCCCAGTATTAGTAGCCGGCAGGGGTTGATGCAATGATGGGGGTGCAGGATAACCGACACTGCACCCATCATATCAGGTCTTCTGGGATAAGAGGCAGCCTGCAGTTTACATCAGATCTCAAGCAGTCGTATCAGTTGATGGCTGCAATCTGAGAAAAAAGCTCTTCGTTACTTTCTGTTCTCCGAATCACCTGTAGAAGCATCTGCAGGGACTCTTTCGGGTTCTTTTTCAACAGAAAGCGACGCACCATATTTCTCTCTTCCAGTGAATCTGTGATAAACTTGTCTTCATTCCGTGTACCGGATGCGCCGATGTTAATTGCAGGGAACATTCGCGCATTGGCAATCTCCCTGTCTAAAACCAGTTCCATATTCCCCGTACCCTTGAACTCTTCAAAAATAAGGTCATCCATTCTCGAGTTGGTTTCAATAAGGCAGGTTGCAATAATTGTCAGCGATCCGCCACCTTCTATCTTACGGGCGGAACCGAAGATTTTTTTTGGAATTTCAAGGGCACGAATGTCCAGACCGCCGGACAAGGTTCTGCCGCTATTGGTCTGAACAGCATTGTATGAGCGGCCCAGGCGGGTCAATGAGTCGATCAGTAAAACGGCATGCTCTCCATATTCCGCCTTACGTTTTACATAGCCCAAGGCCATCTCAGAAATTCTCACATGACTTTCTGTAGGGCGGTCATTCGAAGAAGCAAATACTTCGGCATTGGTCGTTCTCAGGAAATCGGTAACCTCTTCCGGCCTTTCATCTACCAGGAGAATTCCGGTGTGGATATCGGGGTAATTTTCTGTGAGGCTCTGTGCGATTTTCTTGAGTAAAACAGTTTTACCAGTCCGCGGAGGTGCTACGATCAGAGCTCGCTGTCCGCGGCCAATGGGGGCAATAAGATCCATTACACGCAGTTCGATATCCTCGGGCTTGTTGCCGAGTTTAATATATTCATTCGGCATAATAGGGGTCTGAAGCTCAAACCGGTTGATTTTTTGCCACTCTTCAGGTACCCTGCCATTCACCTTTTCAATAGAATAGACATGTCTGTTACCACTTTGATCCTCCTCAAACTCGCCTTCCAGGATCAGACCGGTTCGGAGATCGTGAAATTTGACTTCGTCAGGCCTTAGAAAAGGATCTCTCGGGTGGTAGCTGAACTCGAAATTCAGTTTCCGTATAAATCCATATCCTTTCTCGTTAATTTCGAGAATCCCGTTGTACCTTCCGCCAATTCTGGTCTGTTGATTTTGATGAAACTGTGGAGCGTAAGCAGCTTGTTTCTTCGACTTATGACCTGATTGTTTTTTTTTGTTACGCCCTTTATTTTTGCGTGAACGTGCCATGCACTAAAATATGGTTATGATTAACTGAATTATTAAGAATGATTTAGCAGGTTTCCTGTGTATGCATGCTACAGGAGAGAGCGATCTATAAAAAGAGAGAGACGAGCCGTGTGTTATAAGAACCGGGCGAAATTATTGAATCGCCCGGCTTAAAATAAAGGGAAGGAAATCAAAATTCAAGTAAGGTTATCTTACATGAGTGGTTTCATTGATCCACGAGTAACATTCGTTGATTTCAGATCCAATCGTAATGGGGGTTCCTGCCTCCCAGCCCCGAAAGAACTTGTCTTCAGCAGTTGGCAGTACCGGCTGATAGGAGTTGTACTGTCTGCTTACTGTATTTGCAACAGAACTGTCGTTTGCTCTTGCTCTGTCGAGATAATCGAGGACCAGCCAGTAGACAGTACGGTCGTCTCTATCCAATTGTCTGTTGGCTGTACATTGGGTAACTGCTGCAGCATATATACCGGCAATACGAATATAGGGCTGCCCCCAGTTTCTATCTATTTCGATGGCACGCCGTGCATATTGACGGGCACCCTGGAGATTGCCATCATTCTGCAGGAGTTCGGAAATTTCCAGCATCACGCTCTTTTGTACATTGTCATCAGTAGAGAGTTCCAGAGCCTGCTCAAGATAATTGAGAGCTGAACGGGTCTGTCCGTCTGCTTTTGCATAATCTGCAAGTGTCCTGATATTGGCATAGCTGGGCTCTTCATTATATGCTTTTTCTGCATATTCGATCGCCTTGGCCCGATTTCCGGTTTCTCTGTAGAGTTTACCGATTTCATTGATCAGATCGATATCGGAAGGATTTTCTGCAAGTCGGCCCTCAAGGAATTCAATACGCTCTTCCGGGTTCGTAAAGAGGCTATCTCTGGTGGCATCGATTACATTGGCCAGGGAGCTGCCGGCGTGGGGCTCCACTTCATCTATCATTGCCAGGGCTTTGTCGCGCTCATTGTTCTCCATAAAGTGATTCAGCAAAACCTGGATATAGTATCCGTCTCCTGCTTGAATCAAACGTTTGGAATCGATCTCATATGCGCTCAAATAGTCTTCAATGGCTTTGTCGGTACCATCGGATATATTGGCCTGGTTCTCCTGATAAAATCGTCCTCGATTGAAGTGCCACTCATAATAGTCAATACTGTTTTCATCAAACGTTTCAAAAGCATCGTCATAGATGATCAGTGCACTGTCCAGATAGGCGGCTGTCATCGAAGGATCCGATACCTGCTTCGATAGTTCAGTATATACCGTAATCATTCTCTCAAACTGCCGGGGCAGGTTAAAACGGTTTACTCCCTGTATGCTTTCTGGTTTTGCTTCAAGCATCCACTTCCCGTACTGCAGAGCCATTTCATAATCACCTGTACGGTAATTTTCATAAAATATCGAGTATGCATTAATTTCGCTCATACCATATGGCGGCTCACTCTGGGAGAAAGCTTGTGATCCTGCAATAAAAATAAATGCAAGGGTTAAAAAATACTTTTTCATTATTTTGTTGTTTTGGTTTGGAAAAATCTAAGGTTACTCATACCGGATCTATTGAAAACGTTGTCTGACGAACATAAATTCTGCAAGGTTCAATGAAAGTTTAAACCCCCAAACATTTTCTTTTACTAAATTGGAAGCTTCAGTTCCCCTCATACCGTAATGGAAGCTCAGGTCAACAGAAGAGACGGATCTGCTGTTGACGATTCCCAGTCCGGCATTAAGGTATAACGTTTCGATATCATGACCCCGGATAGTAAGATGACCGGTATCATAGGTTATACCTGCACTATATTTGAAATTTGAAAAGAATCCCTGTTGTTGAGAAGATCTGTAAGGGTGGTGCTGTAAGCCGGCACCAAACTTCAATCTGTCTTTATAGTATCCTTCCTGATTCTTATCAAAAGTAAAGCTGACCTCATCCCAATTTTGGTAGAGAAGTTCAGTATTAACGTTTGTCAGATTGGTAAAATTATACGTAAGTCCGGCATTAATTTCCAATGGTAATGTAACATCTCCATGTCGATCTGGAGAATTTTGATTTAAATGGAGTAAGGTCGGACGCCCGTTGATGTTTTGATAGGTGGTTATTTCGTTTTCCGCATCGATAGTGAGAGGCAGGGTGACACTAAGGCCCATGGCTAACTGATCCTGGTCACCGAAGATCCGGTTAGTAAAGGTGTAGATCCCAAAACGGTGCCCTATACTGTTTCCCTGGATTTTACTGATATAGCGGGAAGGTGTAAATACCGCATCAGAAAACAGGGGCTGTGTCTCATGATTCATGGTAAGGGCGTTTACAGAAAAAGCATACCCGACAGCCAGATGATTAAAGACTCTGTATCCTGCGCCGATTTCGAAACGGTTGACACCACCCGATCCGATTGTACTAAATGAATAGTTTACACTGAGATAGGGGTTTACCGGGTATAAAAATAATCCCGTTTGCTCCCTTCTGAAGTTATTATTTGTCCGAGGGGTGAAAGCTGCCGATATGCCGAGCCGTCCGCGGAGTACCGGGAAGGTAAACTGAAAAGATTCCAGGCCGAAGATGACATTATTGGCTGATGAGAGCCCATCACTGGCTACAAATTGATCAAGGTTGGCAGAGATGCTTCCCACTGTATAATTAATTAACCCCCACTGGGCCGGATTGGCAATATTTGTGGAGTATCCTGAATAGTTGGAAACTCCGCTCAGGCCCATGCCCATCGAAAATGTGGAGTTGATATCGGAAGGGGTGCCAAACCCCAGCCCGGAATAGAACGAGCCGGTGCGGGCTTCATCCTGAGCGAAACCTGCGGACTGAAAGGCTGTTGTCAAAATTGTCAGGAGTGAAACTATCTGAATGAATTTTTTCATATGGGTCATTCAACCGTTGTAATAATGATTTTCGGCTTTCTTTCAGGGTCGGTCAGGTGGTAAAAATGGTTGGCATAAAAGAGGCCATTTACATCCTGGAGGGTAATATAGAGTTCCTGTGTATTCTCCTCACCAAAAACCTGGTTCAGCGTAAATTCTGTAATATCCATACTGAAGAGATCCTCATCTTCTTCAGCTACGGCCTGGTATCTCGGATTAGAGGTAAATATTCTTGCCATAATATCTTCAGGCTCTTCAGGAAATATATGAGCACGAATCGCTGTAGATGTCAGTCTGGAAATGTGTGACGCCGCTTTTTCGGGCTCCCTGTTTTTATAGAGCAGCAGTTGAGCATTCACGATGTTTTTGGACGACAAGTCTACATCCGGTTGAGAAAAGTCGGGATTTACACGCAGGACATGACTCGTATTATAGAGGACAAGGTGGTCGTCCGTTTCCGGAGAGCCACTTTTTTCTACTGATGCAGCCCAGTCACGGAAATAGATGGTAGGTTCCGTCTCCTCCTCCTCGTCTTCCTCTTCTGAATCGCTATTTTCTCCGTTTTCTTCATCCTGTGCGGGCGAGCGTACGATGAGGGAGGTGATCACTTCCTCGGATGACTGCTGCTGGTTCTTTAAGAACCTCATACTCGTTGTTCCTTCTGCCGGTACGATGGCGAGTCCCGGAAAATTCTGCCGGTAAAGGGAGTCTGATTCCGCTTCGGAGCTATTAAAATATTCGGCAAATTTCAGTTTCCAGCTCTCGTTAAGCTCTACCATCGCCGTTGTGTCGCTTGCTGCTACAGAAATGGTGGCGATCCTGTTGGAGTAGTTTACATCCACAGTTTCATTGTAGCGCAGCTGGGAACCTCTCCATATCTCCCCGGCCTCATAGATATCAAAAACGGATACAGAGGAGTCGTCACCGTAAACCCTTGCATCAAATATGAGCTGAAGCAGGAGGGTATCCTCCCCGGTGAGTGTATCCACCGTCGAAGAGGAGAGAGAAGGCTTCAGAAGAGCTGTTGATTTCATGCTTCCATATACCGGGTCATCCACCGCACCCAGTGATGTAAAGCGCAGACTGCCGGAATAAGCTTCCGAATGAATCAGTGCGAGATCATCCAGATCGATCTGAATCGTATGAATCAGATCTTCATCAGGGAGAATCTCGCCCCCAACCGATCCGGACGTATCACAACCGCTCAGAAAAAGCAGCGGAAGAATGATGAATAATGTAAGAAGTGTTGCACCCCCCGGGGTTGCTGAAATCGGTGTGCTGGATTTTATAGGTTCTATCCGAACAGGATTATTCGGTTTCCCCGAGAATTTCCCGATAGTAATTTGCAAATTTCTTCGATACATCTTCGGGCGAACCCTGTATTTTAGTAGGTTTAACTTGTAGTGCTTCAAAAAGCTCATCAAACTGATTTGTAAGGTGATTTCCGGTAACAACGTGATCACTATACCTGAGCCCAAGCTTAAGGATATCAATGGATCCGTCTTCTTCTTGTAGAGAATCTTTATCTATATCATCCGGCAAGCCGAGCAGATCGATGATAGAGCTATCTTCAAATTGCCCTTTGTTTTCCGGATGATGCAGGTTGTAAACAATTTGGGTGTTTTGGAAAATATCTTCATTCTTATACAAGGTTCTGACAAGCAGGGGGATGAGGCCTGCAGGCCAGTCATGGCAGTGTATAATATCGGGTTGCCAGCCGAGTCTTATAACAGTCTCCAGCACTCCTTTATTGTAGAAAGCCAGTCTCTCGTCATTATCTTCATAAAACTCTTTGGCTTTCGGCTTTTCGAACATTCCCTTTCTTTTGAAATATTTATCGTTATCCAGAAAGTACACCTGAAGTTTGGCGTTGGGAATACTGGCCACCTTGATTTTCATGCTTTCAGTCTCTTCACCCACTTCAACTTCGATGCCGGAGAGCCGGATTACTTCGTGAAGACGGTTCCTGCGATCGTTGATGGTGCCGAATTTTGGCAGTAATATTCGAATTTCAAAACCTTGATCCTGAAGAGAGGCAGGCAAAAATCGCAGCAAGTCTGCGGTGTAGGTCATTCTGGCAAAAGGGGCGATTTCAGCAGCTGCATATAGTATTTTCATATAGAAGGTTTTTTTGATGCTTAATATTAAGAGCGTTCTTATGTAACATTCGGTTTGTTACCGTTGGTCAAATTCTTGATATGCTCGTCATCAATGGTATAAAACTCCAGAAGAGTATCGCTTCTCAGGCCCAGGCGAAGTGTTTCAAGAGGGATCACTTCAGATGGCTCTATATTGCCCAGATTCACATTGCTTCCCAGTTTTTTTATGAACCAGGCCTGCTGTTCCTTTTGTGGTGCTTCGAAAAGCAGGTGTTCACTGCTGATCTGATCGATAATTTCATCGATGAGGCCCGATCTGACCTCACCATTGGGCCTGAAAACTCCAACAGTACCCGATTCTCTTGCTTCGCAAATCACTTTCCAGGAGCCTGCTTCCAACTCTGCTTCAATCATTCGAACCCACTTGTAAGGGGGAATGATTGCGTCAGGATTTTTGCTTCCAACTTCTGAAAGAACTGTGAAGTCTTTGCTCAGTTCCCGGATAATTGCCAACTTTCTTTCATCGGAGAGCCAGATCGTACCATTGGAAACCTCAACATAACGAATCCCGTACCTATTAAGCAACTCAACGTAGCTGTCAAGCTGGTTTCTCAATACATAGGCTTCAAACAACGTGCCGCCAAAATAGACAGGAATCTCATATTTCGTATATACGTCTAATTTGTCCTGAAGATGTTGTGTGACGAATGAAGTGCCCCAGCCTAATTTAACAATATCCGTATACCCCGAGGCAACTTCACAGAAATCCTCTGCCTGCCGAACACTGAAGCCTTTGTCAAGCGCAAGGGTGATTCCCTTGTTGCGCGGTTTTTGTGTTCTCTCTGGCAGATGATTTAATTGATATGACATGTGCAGATTTTAGAGTTTTGATTAATCGGCTCAAGATACAAAAGGATCGTTTTATTAAAAAATAGGAAGATTTAATCCGATTGCCGCTTTTTTGGGTTTGGAATCCGGGCAGACAATTCAGAAAGAAACCGGATCCGGCCGTGGTCTGTACGTTCAAGCATCTCATCCGTATATCGCCAGGTCCAGTTGTTTTCTGCAGTACCGGGGATATTCATCCTGTGTTCCTGGCCGAGGTTCATGAAGTCCTGCATCGGAAAAATGGCAAGATCGGCTGTCGATAACATCGCCAGCCTGATCAGTTCCCAGTTTATTTCGCTGCCATCGCTGCGCGTGTAGACCCTTGCTCTGTGAGCGTCAGCCGTCGGTGCCGATTGATACCAGCCGAGGGTGGTGTCGTTGTCGTGGGTACCGGTATATACTACACAGTTCCGGGGATAGTGATGTGGCAGATAGGGGTTGCCGGAATCGGAGCCGAAGGCGAACTGCAGAACTTTCATGCCGGGGAAGCTGAAACGATCGCGTAGCTTATCAACAGCAGGGGTGATCACCCCCAAATCTTCCGCAATCACCGGAAGCCTGCCCAGCTCTTTCTGAATGGTGATAAAAAGCTTTTCCCCTGGTCCTTTTACCCATTTACCATTGATTGCATTTTTTTCTGAAGCGGGAACTTCCCAATAAGCTTCGAACCCCCTGAAATGGTCAATCCGTGTAGCATCAAAAAGCCGGAACATCTGCCTGAAACGTTCAATCCACCAGGAGAAGCCGTTCTCTTCCATCTTTTTCCAGTTAAACAGGGGGTTCCCCCAGAGTTGTCCCGTCTCACTGAAGTAGTCTGGCGGGACGCCTGATACCAGTTTCGGTTTCCCGTCTGATCCGACTTCAAAAAGCTCAGGCCTGCTCCAAACATCTGCACTGTTGTGATTCACAAAAATAGGAATGTCACCAATAATCTGAATATCCCGCTCATTGGCATAACTTTTCAGGCTGCTCCATTGAGCTGCGAATTCATATTGAAGCCATGTTTGATAACGGATTTCTTCCCGATGCTCTCTTTTGAAATCTTCCAGGAGCCGACTGTTCCGGCGGGCGAGTCCTGTGGGCCATTCATTCCAGCTTTTCCACCCGTTCACTTTCAGACTGGCCATGAACACGGTATACTCCTCAAGCCAGTACTTGTTACTATTCTGGAACTGCTCAAAAAGAGCCCTGGAAGCAGGTGAATGATCTTCAAAATAGCGCTGTGAAGCGAGCCGGAAAAGCCTCTCCTTGTGAGCGTAGGCCTGGCTGAATTGGGCTTTTGTAGTGGATGGCAGTCTGGCTTCCAATAGCTCGGATGAGGTGAGAAGTCCTTTTTCCTCCAATGTATCCGGGCTGATCAGATAGTGATTTCCTGCAAATGCAGAGTAACTTGTGTAAGGGGAGTCTCCATACCCGACGGGTGTCAGCGGAAGAATCTGCCAGACCGTTTGTCCTGTCGTTTTAAGAAAATCTATAAATTTTCTGGCACCCTTACCAAAATCCCCCATTCCGTAATCTGATGGAAAGGAGGTTGGGTGAACCAGAGTGCCGCAAGCCCTTCGAAATCTCATGCTTTTGTCCTTTTATCCTGATGGATATCCGTTGCAATTACCTTTTCGGTTTCAGAATGATGCCTGCCAGCGGGGGAACCTCTATCTCAATATGATAAGGCCGGTTGTGCCATTCACCCTCGACCGATTTTACGGCGTAGGGTCCGGCGTTGCTTCCCCCGTAATGGCCTGAATCACTATTGAGAAGGATTTCAAACTCTACATCCTCCGGAACCCCAAACTTGTAGCCGGCGTGCAGCTGCGGGGTAAAGTTCAGTATAAAGATGAGGTAATTTTCCGGCTCGTTCCCTTTTCTGATAAAAGAGATCAGGCTGTTATCTGCATCTGTGATGTCTATCCATTCAAACCCATCCCACCTGGTGTCGATCTGATGCCAGGCGGATTCATTTTTATAAAGGTGGTTTAAATCTCTGACCAGATTTTGAACCCCCTGGTGTGCCTCATACTCAAGAAGGTGCCAGTCGATAGATCGGGACTCATCCCATTCATCACGCTGCGCAAACTCCCCTCCCATGAACAGAAGTTTCTTCCCCGGATGTCCGTACATATAGGTATAGAGCAAACGAAGATTGGCAAATTTCTGCCAATCATCCCCGGGCATTTTGGAGAGGAAGGACTGTTTCATATGAACAGTTTCATCATGGGACAGAGGCAGGATGAATTGCTCGGTAAAAGCGTAGATCAGAGAAAAGGTGAGTTGATCCTGATGATGTTTTCGGAATATAGGATCCTTTTCAAAATAGGAGAGTGTATCGTTCATCCATCCCATATTCCACTTGAAGTCGAATCCGAGACCGCCCGAAAAGGTGGGTTTCGTTACCCCTTCCCAGGAGGTGGACTCCTCTGCAAATGTCAAAATGCCGGGATAGTAGAGGTGAGTAACTTCGTTCAGCCGTTGAAGAAAACTGATCGCCTCCAGGTTTTCACGACCGCCAAAACGGTTCGGGATCCAGTCGTCCTCAGCTCTGGAGTAATCGAGGTAGAGCATGGAAGCCACTGCATCCACCCGGAATCCGTCAATATGAAACTCATCGATCCAGTAGACGGCGTTCGAGATCAGAAAATTTAAGACTTCGGTTCTTCCATAGTTGAAAATT
Organism: uncultured Balneolaceae bacterium; assembly: GCA_938003885.1. Taxonomy (GTDB): domain Bacteria; phylum Bacteroidota; class Rhodothermia; order Balneolales; family Balneolaceae; genus Rhodohalobacter. The sequence continues at coordinate 61,143 of CALKWT010000185.1, forward strand.
AACGTTCCCCAATCCCTGTGTTCTCCTTTTCGCGGATCTGCATACTCATAAAGTGCTGTGCCGTCGAACCGGCCTAATCCGTGCTCATCTTTTGTAAAATGTGCCGGAACCCAATCTATAATGACACCAATCCCCGCCTGATGGCAGCTGTTAACAAAATACTTCAGGTCGTCGGGGTTTCCGAATCTGCTGGTAGGAGCATAATAACCAGTGATCTGATAGCCCCAGGAGGGGTCGTAGGGGTGTTCTGCAACCGGCATCAGCTCCACATGTGTATAGCCCATATCCGTGAGATAGGGTACCAGATCCTCTGCCAGTTCCCTGTAGCTCAGAAATCCCGGGTCCCGGCCCACATGCCGTTTCCAGGAGCCGGGGTGTACTTCATAGATAGTGAGAGGCAGATTGTGATGGTCTGCTTCCTCCCGGTGCCTGATCCATTCCTGGTCGGCCCATTCAAACTCGCTCTCCCAGACGACCGACGCAGTACCGGGTCTCAGCTCTGCAAAAAATGCATACGGATCAGACTTCTTTATCGGATAGACCCCTGGTTGAGACTGGATCTCAAATTTGTAGTAGTCTCCTTTGGTTACATGAGGTATAAAAATTTCCCAGATTCCCTGATCATGGTACTTCCGCATTCCATGAATCCGGCCATCCCAGTTGTTGAAAGAACCTACAACGCTGACTCGCCGCGCGGAAGGTGCCGACACCACAAAATGAGTCCCGCGACACCCATCGACCGATTTAACATGAGCCCCCATCATACCGTACGCCCGGTGGTGATTTCCTTCTCCCCACAACTGCAGGTCCAGATCACTCAGCAGCGGGCCGAACCGATAAGGATCCTCAATTTCATAAGGGTCACCGGACCAGGGAGTTATAAGATAGGAAAACCGGAACCGCTTTTTCCTCCTGGGAAAGATATACTCGAAAAGGCCTTCCTCCGACAACCGGTTCATCCTGACTTTTTTTCCTCTGGCCGGATTAATCTCAACCTCTTTGGCATCAGGCCGAAAACAGCGTAACAGAAGTTTTTCACGGTTATTCTCAGTTACGTGGTGAAAACCCAGAACGGAAAACGGATCGGTATGTTCGCCATTGGAAATGGCCTCAATTTCCTCGATTTTAAGAGTCACGTGCGCCCTCGTCGGTTAATTATTTGTAGACAATCAAGATATTAATTTTGGAAGCATTATTATAAGCTTGTCATGAATATCATCACTCCATTATAATCAATTTTATTTGGATGAAAATCATTCAGTTTATCTCTCGGAGATACCTTTTTTCAAAGAAGCACATTTCTCTGATCTCCATACTCACCACGATCAGTATTACCGGGATCACCATCGGGACTGCCCTGCTTATTGTGATTCTCTCAGTTTTTAACGGCTTCTATGATGTGATCAGAGGGTACCTGCTGACTTTTGATCCCGATATCCGTGTGGAGCTGGCCGACTACTCCCCTTTACTAGAAAACCATGAGGTGGCCTCGCTACTGGCCGGCCATCCGGATGTGGTCTCTGTCATGCCTTTTGTAGAGGGAAAAGCGATGCTGGTATTTGAGAACGGACAAAACGAAGTTCTGAATGTGCGCGGGATTGACTCTGTGCGGGATCCCTTTATCGTGAACCTTCTCCAGGAACAGGGAGGTGCGGAGTATTCGCTGGCAGTGGAAGGCAACCGTCCGGGCGCACTCGTCAGTGAGACCCTCATCACACGCTACAGACTCTCCGAGGGTGATGAAATTGCGATGTTGAGCCCAACCGGTATGAGGAGAGCCTTGACACAATTTTCATCCCCCCGGTCCAGCCGATTTACCATCAGGGCAGGATATGATATGCATCAGATTGTCGATCTGGATGTGGTGTATGTGGATATTGAGGCTGCACAGCGGCTCTTTAATCTGCGTAATCAGATTTCGGGTTACGACCTGACTCTTACCGATACCGATGAGGCTGAGAGAGTGAAGGAGGAGCTCTTGAGCTTGATTGGAGATGAGTATAGGTTGTCGACATGGTATGACCTGCAAAAACCGCTTTACGATGTCATGTACCTGGAGAAGTGGGGCTCCTATTTTATATTGATGATCATTGTGCTGGTGGCCGTTTTAAATATTCTGGGATCTCTGACCATGATCGTGCTGCAGAAAAAAAGGGATATCGGTGTGCTGATGTCCCTTGGGATGACTCGTTCCCAAATTCGCAAAATATTTCAATCACAAGGTATCCGGATCGGATTGATCGGCACAGGAATAGGGGGGCTCGCTGGCCTGGCACTCACCTTTGCACAAAAAGAATTTAGCCTGGTGAAGTTGTCATCCTCTTTTATTATCGATGCCTATCCGGTCTCTGTGCAAACTTCCGATATCTTCATGGTCATGACCGGTACCATGGTACTCTGTCTGTTGGCCAGCTGGTATCCATCCACCCGGGCATCCAGAGTGGAGCCTGCTGATGCTGTCCGGGAAGAGTAATTTTAAATCCTGAGATGAAAGCATGGATCCTCTGACCCACGGTTTGACCGGTGCTGCTGTCGCCCGGCTTGTACCGGGAAATAACGGAGAGAAGCTCCCTTTTCTGATAGGTTTTCTCTCGGCGCAGCTACCCGACCTGGATGTACTGTTTCAGACGGCAGCGGATCCTCTCACCGGTATTGAGTTGCACCGCCACTTCACCCACTCACTTTTTTTTGCGCCGGCAGGAGCGGCCCTTGCTGCGGGGATCTGTTGGCTGGCCCTCAAAAAGAGGCTCTCCGCTGGTAAACTCTATCTGATGGTGCTGGCCGCCTGGGTAAGTGCCATTCTTCTGGATGCCTGTACAAGTTACGGGACCCATCTGCTCCTGCCATTCTCCGGAGAGCTCTACTCCTGGAACCTGATTTCCGTTGTGGACCCGGGGGTGACAGCCGGGCTGCTTCTTCTGGGAGGGTACTCCTTAAAGAGAGCCGGGAAACGGGGCCCCGCTCTGATGGTCATCTGGTTGGGATTCTTTCTGCTGTACGGCGGTTTACAGAAGCTCCGGGTGAAAGCTTTTGTCGCCGATCGTATCGAGCAGAGAGCTCCTGCGGCGAACGATGGGTATATTGTGAAGCCGACGATTGGCAACCAACTACTCTGGAGAGTGACCTATACAGCGGAAGGGGTTGTCTATACAGACGGTGTCCGGGCGGGCTTTCTGAAAGGGATGCAGCTCTATGAGGGGGAGTCTGCAAAACTTCGCAATCCTCACGACAGGGAGTTTGCAACTCTCTCTCCCCGCAAAAAAAAGGATATTGAGCGATTCTGGAAGCTGTCGGAAGGGTATATGATTCAGCATCCCGGGAATCCGGCTATTTTAGGGGATGCGCGCTATTCCATGCTGCCGACAAGCCTCTCTCCCTTGTGGGGTATCGACATCTCGGGGAGAGATTCAGATCCTACACCCTACCTCTACTTCAGAGATTCAGGGCCTGAAGTGAGAGGTGCATTTATAGATATGCTGCTGGGCAGGGAGTGACGTGTAGATTGGCACTCCCCCGAATTGTGATCGGATCGATTCACCCGGTCCTTTGTGAAACCGGTTCAACGGGTTGAGTCTCCCCCGGAACTACTCCTGGCAGATGGCTGCCCGATTCATGATCAACCTTCTGTCTTGTCCGTAACTATTGTGTCTGTCTGGGATCCCTCAGCGGTTCACCTCTACTTTCCAGATCTCTTCTGCATAGTCCCTGATGGTTCTGTCAGAAGAGAACTTCCCGATCCGGGCCACATTCAGAAGTGCCTTCCGGTACCACTCTTCCGGGTTTTTGTAAAGTTTCTCAACCTCATCCTGGGTTTCCCTGTAAGCCTGGTAATCCGACAGGACGAGAAAATAGTCCCCTTTATGGAGCAGGGAATCGATAATGGGTTGATACAACTCCTTGTCATCGTTAAAGAACCCATCCCGCAGTTGATCCAGAATCTGCTTCAGATCGTCATTGGAATTGTATATATCCCAGGGATTGTACCCTTCATGGCGCAATTTATCCACATCTTCTACTGTGTTGCCGAAGATGAAAATATTCTCATCACCTACTTCTTCCCTGATCTCCACATTGGCACCATCCAGGGTTCCAATTGTGAGGGCTCCGTTCAGAGCAAATTTCATATTCCCGGTGCCGGAGGCTTCAAATCCAGCAGTTGAAATCTGTTCAGAGAGGTCTGCTGCTGGGATCATTTTTTCTGCCAGCGTTACGCTGTAATTTTCAAGAAATATGAACTTCAGCTTCTTATTTACTTCCGGATCGTTGTTGACCTTGTCAGCCACATCATTCATCAATTTGATAAAGAGTTTGGCCATGGTGTAGCCCGGAGCAGCTTTCCCGCCCACCAGAATTGTACGAGGCACAACATCTGCATTCGGATCGGCTTTCAAACGATTATACTGTCCGATAGCATAAAAAGTGAGCATCAGCTGACGTTTGTATTCATGAATCCTTTTGATCTGGATATCAAAAATAGATTCGGGATCTACATCAATACTCATTTTTTCCCGAATATAGTCAGCCAGATTCTGCTTGTTCTTCTGTTTTATCTCTATAAAGGAGTTCATGAATCCGGAATCGGATGTGAACTCTTCCAATTTTCGAAGTTCTTCCAGATCTGTGATCCACTCTTCGCCAATATTACCGCTGATCAGATCAGCCAGTTGCCGGTTACACTGACGCAGCCATCGACGGGGGGTAATTCCGTTTGTTTTGTTTGTAAAGCGCTCAGGGAAGATCTCATAAAAGTCACGGAAGAGCGTTTTTTTGAGGAGATCACTGTGGAGTGCTGCCACTCCATTGATCTTGTGGGATCCGACAATTCCCAGGGAGGCCATATGAATAACCGGGTCTTCGCCATCCCCGACAATGGACATCCGGCTTATCTTTCCCCTGTCGTCCCCAACATCCGCCTGCACCTTCTGCAGAAATCTGCGGTTGATCTCATAGATGATCTGCACATGCCGTGGCAACAGGTTTCTCATCAGGGAAACCGGCCATTTTTCAAGAGCCTCCGGCATCAGGGTATGATTTGTATAGGCCATCGTATTTACGGTGATCTCCCATGCCAGTTCCCAGCTCAGGTTCTCTTCATCCACCAGTACGCGCATCAGTTCGGGGATCGCCAGATTGGGGTGGGTATCGTTGCACTGGATCGCAATTTTTTCGGGAAGTTTCCGCCAATCGGTATCCGTTTTACTGAAGCGGCGCAGAATATCCTGCATCGATGCAGAGACGAGAAAAAATTCTTGTTTCAGGCGGAGCTCCTGCCCTACAAACACCTTATCATTGGGGTAGAGTACCCGCGAAATGTTCTCATTTAATTGTGTATCGCGGACTGCGTCGATGTACTGCCCCTGATTAAAGCTTTTCAGATCGATAGAGGAGGGGGAGGTGGCTTTCCATAGTCTCAGATTGTTTACTACATCGTTTTTAAAACCGGGGACAGGGGTATCGTAGGCGACAGCAAGGGCATCCTCAGTATTTTCCCATACAAACCTCAGATTGCCATCCTCATCATTGAATGCTCGTGTATTTCCCCTGAAAGGGATATTGTATTTGATCTTCGGCCGCACAATGTCCCATGGATTGCCGTAGCGAAGCCAGAGGTCCGGCTTCTCAATCTGATAACCATTTTCTATAGATTGATAAAATATACCGTAGTCATATCGGATTCCATATCCCACAGCCGGAATACCGAGGGTAGCCATAGAATCCAGAAAACAGGCGGCAAGACGTCCCAATCCACCGTTACCAAGTCCGGCATCCCACTCGGCAGTGCGGACCTCATCATAATCCAGGCCGATATCCTCCATTGCCTCGGCAGCTACATCCTGCAGCCCCAGGCTGATCAGCATGTTGTCCAGCAACCGGCCGATCAGATACTCCATGGAGAGGTAGTAGACCCTCTTTACATCGTGGTTGTAATATCCCTGCTGGGTCTCAATCCAGCGGTCGTGCAACCGGTCCATCACGGCGAGTACAACGCTTCTGTAATTGTCCCAGGGTGTGGAGGAGTGCTCATCTTTTGCCAGTGTATATCTGAGATGCTGCCTGATATCTTCCCGGAAGTCATCAAGATTCATACCACTTCTGGGGTTTTTGGAGGATTGATTAGCCATGGGTGTAACGGTTTGAAATTGAAATTGACATTGTGAACCAGCCTGTAAACAAGCTCTTTTTAAGCAGCCTTCGGGAATTTAGCAGCCTCCGGATCCTTTACCATCCTTCCGGCTCTCTATTCTCTGAAATAGATTCCATGATCCAGCTGAAAACCGGGCCGGGTAAGATTCGCCGGGAATCCAAGTTCATGAAACGATTCATATGCATGAATTGCAACAAAATCCTGAGAAAAGATACCATAAACTGCCGAACCGCTACCACTCATCGATGCATAGGAAGCACCAAACTCGGTCATCTGATCTTTTATATTTCCTACCAGCTCATACCTGGGGAAGATCGTCTGTTCCAGATCATTGCTCAGCAGATATTGCCACTCTTCCGGGTCCTCTTCCATCAGAATCGTCTCAATTTCAAAATCGGGATCGGGGTTTGGAATGCAGTTTCCATAAGCTTCTTCTGTAGAGGATTCAAATCCGGGATAGACGGTTACAATCCATCCATCAGGCTGTATGGGAAGCGGCTTTACTTCCTGACCCAGTCCGCTGCCGACTCCCGGCTGGCCATATATAAAAAATGGAACATCCATGCCAAGGCCTCTGCTGATGTCAGCCAGATCGTTATCCGAAAGTCCGGAATCTTCCAGCTTGTTCAGGATCCGAAGAGTGAGCGCGGCGTTACTGCTACCGCCGCCCAGCCCGGCGCCCGCCGGAATATTCTTGATAACAGAGAAAGCGTAATGATGTTTAAGGCCAATATAACGGTCGAACGCCTGATAGGCCCGGGTGATCAGATTCTGGTGATCTGTGGGAATAGAGCTGCCTGGCATGGTAAGAGAATAAGCGTCAGCCCGGGTCACTTCAAACCGGTCCTTCCACTCGATAAAGCAGAGTCCTGTCTCTATCGTGTGATAGCCTGTCGGGAGCTTTTCAAGCACATTCAGGCCCAGATTGATTTTGGCATACGAGTTGGCTATCCACATCACGTAGGGGGTGAGGTTAATTTTTAAAACTGAGTTTAAAGTAGAGAATGCTGCAGGCGAGGATCAGCGTGACCCCGTTGGTTAGCAGGATAGGAAGATCCTTCATTAAAAAACCGTAAATCAGCCATAAAACAACACCTGCACACATGATCGAATACATGCCCAGTGAAATATCTTTTGCCGATTTCGAACGCCATGTTTTAGCAGCCTGTGGCAGAAAAGAGATCGTGGTACAGAAACCTGCAAGCAGGCCGATAAGTGTTATGCTGTTCATACTTGTAAATAGATTTTCTCAATTATTTATAGTCATCTTTTAAGTGCAGGAGATAGCGGTAGGCATCTTCATGGGTATTGGGAATCTCCCCATCCATGATGGCATTTTTGATGCGATCTTTTATTGTGCCGATGAGAGGACCGGGGGAGATGTTAAAAAGTTCCATGATCTCTTCTCCGCTGATTGGATTTTTCCAGTTACGGATCTTGTCTTTTTCTTCGACCTCCTGAATTCTTTTTTCTACATACTCGAAGTTACGAAGATATTGCTTCACTCTCCGCTCATTTTTACTGGTGATATCCGCCCGACAGAGGATCATCAGATCCTCCAGTTCATCTCCTGCTTCATAGATGAGCCTTCGTATGGCGCTGTCACTTACCTCTTCAGAAACCAGCGCGATGGGCCGCAGGTGGAGGCGAACCAGCTTCTGCACATACCTCATTCTCTCATCGAGCGGCAGGGAGAGTCTCCGGAATATCCTGGGTACCCATTTAGCCCCGAGCGCATCGTGCCCGTGGAAAGTCCATCCTGAAGAGTGGTGAAAGCGTTTAGTGGGGGGTTTTGCAATATCGTGCAGGATGGCAGCCCAGCGAAGCCACAGGTTGTCACTGACTTCAGCCACATTGTCGAGGACTTCGAGCGTATGTATGAAATTATCCTTATGAGAATGTCCGTTCCGTTTCTCCACACCGACCAGGGCGACCATTTCCGGAAGAAACTCCTTTAACAGATTGCTTTCGAGATACCATATAAAACCCGCAGATGGCTGATCAGCCATGATACTCTTATTGAGCTCTTCAGCGATTCGTTCACTGGAAATGATTGAAAGTCTGTGCGCCATTTTCTGAATGGCTTGCATCGTTTCATCTGCTATGGTAAATCGGAGCTGGGTGGCAAAACGAACGGCCCGCATCATCCGGAGCGGATCATCGCTGAACGTCTGCTCAGGGTTCACCGGGGTTTTTATAACTCTTTTTTCCAGATCTTTGATACCTCCGAACGGATCGTGCAGAATGCCGAACTCATCCGGATTGAGGCCCCAGGAGAGGGCGTTGATCGTGAAGTCGCGCCGGAGCTGATCATCTTTCAAGGTGCCATTTTCCACCAGGGGTTTACGGGAGTCCCGCCTGTAGCTCTCTTTTCTGGCACCTACAAATTCTAATTCCAGATCGTGGTATTTAACCTGTGCGGTGCCAAACTGTTTGAAAATAGAAACCTTTTGGGTCCCCAGTTTCCTGGCAATCTCCTGTGCCAGTTTGATACCTGACCCCACCGTAACGAAATCGATATCGGTAGGGGGGGCATCAGTCTGGTTGAGGTAGTAATCGCGTACATAACCACCGACTACATACACTTTCTGGTTGATCGACTCGGCGATCTCGCCAATGGTTTTAAAAAGGTCTTTATGCTGTTGGGGTATTTCAGTCAAATCTCTGTCTGCTATTTTTAATGAGCCTGTAAAAATAAGAACATTTCGGGAAGCAAACAGTATTTGAAGCTGAAATATAGTATAGATCCCTTTCAGCAACTATCCGGGAGAACTCCTGCTATGAGCCGGCCTGTTTGATAACAGAGTGGTCCCCAAGATGCATTTCCCCTTTGGCGCCATCCACTTCTGCGGACTTGCCGATCGTTGAATTCTCGAGTGTGCTGTTGGTAATGGCCGTATCCTCACGAATGATTGAGTTTTTAATCTGGCTGTTAGTAATGACCGCACCTTTTTCAATGCTTACATTGGGCCCGATTTCGCTGTCACTCAGTTTTACACCTTCTGCGATAAAAACAGGTTTATGAAGGATGGTGTTTTGAAATTCCGGGTGGGAGTGATTCTCCTTTTTTAAAATCTCTGTTGTCGTATCGAGCCACGCAGGCAGCGTGCCGCAATCCAGCCATTCGTCCACCGTCGCCTCCTTGAATAACTTGCCATCCTTTAGCATCCGGTCCAGCGCATCCGTCAGCTGATACTCTCCGCCGTGACCCTGCACATTGTTATCCAGCAGATACTGAATCTCTTTCATCAGCTCCTCTCCTTTTCTGAAATAGTAGACCCCGATAATTGCCAGATTGGAGATCGGCTCAGAAGGCTTTTCAACAAAGTCAGTAATCTCGTCACCCTGATAGACAGCGACACCAAACCTGGAAGGATCCTCCACCTCCTTCAGCCAGATCACACTGTCTGCTCCCTCTACAGATACCTTCTCTTTTGAATCAAAAAGGGTATCCGCGAATACGATGATCACCTCTCCATTCAGATCTTCAGATGCACAAGAGACGGCATGCGCAGTACCCTTGGCGCTCTCCTGAACCCTGAAGATCGCTTCAGCATCGTGCCTGGAGCTCATCTCCCGCAAAGTATTTTTGATTTCGCTGCCAAAGTCGGGCCCTAAAATATAGACGATCTCCGTGATAGGGCGATCCAGGGTTCTGGCAAAGGTCTCCACAATACGCTCTACAATCATGGTGCCTGCAACGGGCAACAGAGGCTTGGGGGTGGTGTGGGAGTGCGGACGGACCCGGGTGCCTCGGCCGGCCATAGGAATAATGAGTTTCATAAGATTAATTTGAGTTCATTTTTAGATTTATACCAGACAAGGGTATCTTTCATAAGAGAGGCTGAAGTTTTGCGCCGCCGTCATCTTTTGCAGAATGTTTACTATTTTGATATTTACCCGCGTACATAGGCCAATTTGGATCCCGTACGAATGAATAAGATAGATTTCTGGTTCTTACCAGAGGGATCGGTAAAAAAGATAAAGGATTGAACCATCATAGTCGAACCTTCTTCTGCATAACAGAAACGAAATTGAATAAGTTTGGATCTCTATATACTGGTTACCAATTTGCTGGTACTCGTACTGGTTTTAGTATTATTACGCTATTCACTCTATAGAATCAGATATTTTTTACACATGTTCCAGCTGGTTGGTTATAAAACCAGCGATTTCAGGAACTGGTGTATGGAGAATATGTTTCCCAAGGTGATCTCAGGTGAACATGTTTTCTTCAATATTGTCATTTTTATTGTGAGTTATTTTCTCTCCCGCCGCATCACACTCACTTCCGGTACAATTGTGGTAACGGTATTTGCGCTTTTCTGGTTCGGTGGCCGGATCCGGTACAAGACAGAGAGAGTTAAGAAACCCCTTGTATTTACAGCCCGTATGAAAAGGCTGACTGCGCTTGTGGCCGTTTTAATACTGCCTTTGTGGTATGGGGTTATGGAGCTCAGCATGCTTTCCATGATCGCAAGAGATTTTGCAGCCCCTTTTGTATTTACAGATCCCTACTTTTTAGGGTTCGGTCTGGTATTTGTAGATATTTTCATCCCTCTTCTCATATTTCTGGCTGGCTGGGTGACAAAACCACTGGAGTGGTCGATTCAGCAGGGCTTCAAGAAAAAAGCGATCCAGAAACTGAATTCACTCCCAAATCTGAAAGTCATTGCGATTACAGGAAGTTATGGCAAGACCAGTACGAAATTTATTATAGACACTTTTCTCAGCCAGCGATACTCCGTCTGTATGACACCCGGCAGCTACAATACCCCCATGGGTATCTGCAAGGTGATCAATAACGATCTGAATGCAACTCACGATATGCTGATCCTGGAGATGGGAGCCCGATATAGAGGAAATATCGATGAATTGTGTGATATCGCCCGGCCCGACGTGAGTGTAGTTACCAACGTGGGAGTTTCCCATTTGAAAACGCTGGGTTCGGTTAAAGGGATCGCAGAAGAGAAGGGGACCGTTGTCCGGCGAACGAAGCCCGGGGGTGCCGCGATCCTGAATGGGGATGACCCTGCAGTGGCAGAGATGGAGGCTCTGCGCGACGATATCCAGATCATTCTGACAGGCGATAACGGATCGATACGAGCAGAAGAGATCCGCGTCAGTGAATCGGGAACCTCTTTTGAGATGGTGTGGCTGAATGAGGATGGAACCCGGGACCAGTCAGAACAGATCACCACGCGGCTGCTCGGGGCCCATAATATTCAGAACATACTTCTTGGGGCGGCTGTAGCACGACTGTTAGGCGTCCGGCTGAAGACCATTGCCGTGGCGGCGGCAAGCATGGAGCCTGTAGAGCATCGGCTGGAATTAAAGCAGAGGGAGGGGCTCACCGTCATAGATGACGCTTTTAACTCAAATCCTGTGGGGGCTAAGAGTGCTTTGGATGTGCTTGGAGCATTCAGTGGCAGAAAGCGGGTCATTATCACTCCGGGGATGATCGAGCTGGGTGAGAAACAAGATGAGCTGAATGAGCGTTTCGGGCGTCAGATCGCCGAGTCGGGGATCGACGTGGCCATTCTGGTGGGAGAAGAGCAAACGCGTCCTATCTATCGGGGAATACAACGATCCAAGGCGGCTGTTAAGCCCGATGTACATATCGTAAGCTCTTTGTTTGAAGCCAATGAACTGCTTCGGAAAACTACTTCGCCGGGAGATGTTGTTCTCTATGAAAACGATCTTCCTGACACGTTCAACGACTGAAGGGCAGTTCAAGTTGTTCCCCTTCGGCACCTCTTTGTTGGGTATTTAGCGTGGATACGGAAATGCCTAAAAGCCGAACCTTCCGCTGGCCGGCTTCTGTGTCAGACAGCAGTTTCCGGGCAACCTCTTCCAGCACTGCCGGGTCTCTGGTGTAATTTGGGAGCGTGTGGCTCCGTGTGATCGTTTCGAAATCATCGTACCGGACTTTGAGGGTAACGGTTTTACCGGCAGCCTTCTTCTTTTTCATAGCTCCGGATACTTTACGCGAGAGTTCATGCAAGAAGCCGTGAATCCAGCTCAGGTCTGATACATCCTTCGAAAAGGTACGCTCTTTGCCGATCGATTTGCGGATCCGGTCCGGAGTGACTTCCCGCAGGTCAATTCCTCGTGCAATTCTGTAATAGTGATGGCCGGTTTTGCCAAAATTCCGAACCAGTTCCGCTTCCGTCCATTTTTTTAAATCTGACCCGTTCCGAATTCCCAGTCGTGCCATTTTGGATGCCGTTGCTTTCCCGACACCGTAGAATTTGTCAATCTTAAGGTTCTCAATAAACTCTTCTGCCATATCGGGCGTAATGACATACATCCCATCCGGTTTGTTTATATCCGAGGCTATTTTCGCAAGGAATTTATTAGGAGCAACACCTGCAGAAGCTGTAAGCCCTGTTTCACTCTTAATCTTATTTCGTAAATACCGTGCAATGAGCGTACCGGATGGCAGGTTCAGTTTGTTTTCGCTGACATCCAGGTACGCCTCATCCAGGCTAAGTGGCTCTACAACGTCGGTAACCTCGGTAAATATCTCGTGAAGCTGAGCTGAAACTTCTTTATATACATCAAATCGAGGTTTCAGAAAAATGGCATGGGGGCAGAGTTTCATGGCGCGTGCTGCCGGCATGGCGGAATGAATTCCATATTTTCTCGCTTCGTAACTGGCTGCCGCAACAACTCCCCTTCCTTCCGGTGTACCTCCGACTACAACAGGCTTGTTCCTGTATTCAGGGAAATCTCTCTGTTCAACAGATGCGAAAAAGGCATCCATATCCATATGGATGATTTTTCTGACGGAAGAAGGTCTTTTCATCTCAATACCAAAGCGTCACAATTGTATACATTTAAAATAAGAAAATTTTATATCTTCAGTTCTGAGTAACATTAAGTTTGAACATTTAAAATCACTATGGAAGAATTAAACGGCGTTACAATTTATTGGCTGATTTCCATCGGCATGCTGGTCGGACTCATTGCAGATCTGGTTATGAGAGATAAAGGCATTGGTCAGATTCCCAACATTCTCTGGGGTGCCGGCTCCTCGGTTGTCATTGGCGTCAGCCTTATCACCATTTCAATATTTGCTCCTCTGATTTATGCAGCTCTCGGATCGCTCACTCTCTTGTTTATTGTGAACGTATTCAGCATTCGCATTTCAGACAATGTAGCTGCACGTACTTCTCGTAAAATCGTTGATGCCGAAAGCGGTCAGTAAGAGAGCCGGGCACCATTTTACATCTATGGGAAACAGGCGTGAAGAGAGCCTGTTTCACTCTCCCCCCGTAAGCTTCGGGTAAACAGGGCATTTATCAATCATATCAAAACACAGACTACATAGTAAATGAAGGACTACAAATTTTTCGACCAGGTCAACAAGGCATTTGACAAAGCCTCAATATATACAAATCTGGATGCCGGGCTTCTGGCTCAGATTAAAGCGTGTAATGACGTACTTCGCGTCTCTTTCCCACTGGAGAGAGACGACGGTAGCATTGAGGTGATTCATGGCTGGCGTGTGCAGCACAGCCAGCACAAGCTACCAGCGAAAGGAGGCCTGCGGTACAGCATGACTGTCAATGAAGATGAAATTATGGCGCTTGCTGCACTGATGACCTACAAGTGTGCCATTGTGGATGTTCCGTTTGGCGGAGCGAAGGGAGGTGTCATGATCGATGTTACCAAATACTCTGCACGTGAGCTTGAAAGAATCACAAGGAGATATACCTATCAGCTCTACAAGAAAAATTTTATAGGGCCCGGCACAGATGTACCGGCGCCGGATTACGGTACAGGGGCGCGTGAAATGGGCTGGGTACTGGATACCTACCGGCAGATCAGTGATGATATTAATGCAGAGGGATGTGTAACAGGAAAGCCTGTAGGCCAGGGAGGAGTAAGGGGCCGGACGGAAGCGACCGGCAGAGGCGTCTTCTTTGGGATCCAGGAAGCGTGTAACAACCATGAAGATATGAAAGCTCTTGGACTGGAAAGAGGGATTGAAGGGAAGACATTTATCATTCAGGGACTTGGTAATGTGGGGTATCACGCAACGAAATATCTGATTGAGGCCGGTGCAATTCTGATCGGCGCTGCAGAAATAGATGGTTCGATCTACAATGAAAATGGGATCGACTTTTCAGAACTTATGGAGTATAAAAAAGAGAAAGGTGGAATTGCAGGATTTAGCGGCGCAGAGACACTGGCAGGTAAAAATGCCGTACTTGAAATGGAATGTGATATTCTGATACCGGCAGCGCTTGAGAATCAGCTCAATGAGGAGAATGCGTCACGGATAAAGGCGAAGATCGTAGGAGAAGCAGCTAACGGTCCCACAACGACTGAAGCTCACGAAATAATGACAGAGCGGGGTATATTGCTGATCCCAGATATGTTTTTGAATGCAGGAGGTGTCACTGTATCCTACTTTGAATGGCTGAAAAATATTCAGCATGTAAGGTTTGGCCGGATGGGTAAAAGATTCGAAGAAGACAGTTTCAAGAGAATTCTGAATGTTATCGAATCCATATCCGATAGAACGTTTACCGAAGATGAGTTAAGGTACCTTGCTCAGGGTGCCGGCGAGGCTGAACTGGTGGAGTCGGGACTGAAGGACACCATGGTTAACAGTTACAATGAGATCAATGAGCTGCGAAAACATCACAATGTGGATTTAAGAACAGCTGCACTGATCAGTGCGATTACCAAGGTGGGAAGGACTTACGAACAGATGGGGATATTCCCATAAAAAAATAGCCCTGTACTTTTCAGGGTACAGGGCTTGATAGTTACATTTTTAACCAAAACATCTTATATCTGACTATACGGGAGCCTGACATTTTTGTTACAAAAAAAGAGAAAATATTTTAATTCTCTCTTTTCCTGCGTACGGCTCCGGAATTTAACATCCACTCTGAGAGCTTTTTATTTAACTCCGGGTATGCGAATTCTCTTCTGTAGCCACGCGAGAGGAGTTATTTCTCAATCAATATCCAGCCTTCCTCTTCCACCATTTTCTTGGCAAATTTCCATTTCACCTTCTTGATCTGGCTACTGCTCAGATTTTGAACCTTCACATAATCGTTCCGCCCGGGCTCCTCCTCTACCGTAACGGGCTGCCGCTTTTCACCCGGCGCTCTTGCCTCCCTTCCTTCCTGACTGGTGTTGTCGGGCGAAGAGGCGCCCTTGAAGCCCATGTTGGTGGAGTCAGCATGTTGAGTCTGTGCTCTGGACATATCAAATTTCGACTTCTCTTTTTGAGCTTTCTGAACTTGTCCTGCCTGCCCCTGCATTTCAGGTATAGCTTTCCATATTAATGAAACCGTCTCTTTATTAATCTCATTAATCAGAGCTTTAAACATTTCAAAAGCCTCCCTTTTGTACTCAAGGAGCGGATCTTTCTGGCCAAAGGAACGAAGCCCGATTCCCTCTTTTACCGTATCCAGTTCCCGCAGATGCTCCATCCACTTATTATCGATTGTGGAGAGGATTGCCGTTCGTTCAAGGGCTCGCGCAACTTCCCTGCCTTCATTTTTTTCTGCCCTATCCACATCTACGATGATTCTCATTCGTCGCAGGCCGTCACTAAAAATAACCTGAATTTTGGAGGGCACATTTTCAGCATCAGACTGTTTGAGCTGCTGAATAATTTTGTAGAGCGGCTCGGAGATGAGTTTTTCTTTCCTGCGGTAAACTTCATAGGCACGCTCGATAATGTGGTCGGTAAGGCCCTCTTCACCCAAGACAGCCCACTTCTCCCGGTCTATTTCGACTTCCACCGCCAGCAGCCGCAGAATTTCATCCCGGAGCTGCTCATATTCGGCATTGGTGTAATATTCATAGACTACATTTTCGACCAGGTCTTCAACCATATCAAAAATATCACTCTGCAACTGGTCACCGCGAAGTGCGTTTTTCCTTCTCGAGTAGATCACTTCCCGCTGGTTATTAAGGACGTCATCGTACTCAAGCTGCCGTTTCCGGATGCCAAAATTATTCTGTTCGACTTTCTTCTGGGCTCGCTCCAGGGACTTTGTCACCCAGGGATGCTGTATCACTTCACCTTCTTCGAAATTCAGCTTCTCCATAATGTTGGCAATCCGGTCGGTTCCTCCGAACAGGGTCATCAGCTCATCTTCCAGGGAGACATAGAACTGAGATTCACCGGGATCTCCCTGCCTGCCTGCCCGTCCGCGGAGCTGCAGGTCAATCCTGCGTGATTCGTGCCGGGCCGTACCCAGAATCGCCAATCCG
>CALKWT010000186.1 GCA_938003885.1 uncultured Balneolaceae bacterium
ATCGGCCGGCCGCAGGGCGGGGCACCCGAGGTTTTCGGCCGCCCCTCATCTCCTTCATCTCCTCTGTCCATATCCCGTATTTTGAGTCAGCTCAGGGTTCAGATCGAGTTCCGACTGCTGAATCGGCCACCAGTAATCCCTGGCCGGATTGAAACTTCTGTTGGAGCGGACCTGGCCATCCTGCCTGTGTACTGGGCCATTATTCACCTCTTCTATGGTTTTCCACCGGCGGATGTCATTGTAGTAGAGCCCTTCTCCAACAAATTCGATTCTTCGCTCATGCCGAATCACCTCGCGGAGTTCGTCTTGCGTCAGCCCGGCCTCCACTGCAGGCATGCCTGCGCGCTCACGGACCTGGTTCAGTGCAGCATACACACTTGGGTCCGGCCCGGCATACTCATTTTGTGCCTCTGCATAAGAGAGCAGAATCTCTGCGTAGCGAATAACCATATAATTGGTTTCAGATTGCCCATCTTTGATATCTGACACATTAGCAGGCGGGTTGCCTGTGGTTTCATCAAAAACAGAATACTTCCGAAGAGCATAGCCGGTATGGGCATAGGTTATCTCTGTCACGTCATCATTCTGAAACCGGGCTCCCGGATATAAAACGGTGGTGTAAAATCTGGGATCCCTGTTTAGGTAGGGCTGCCCAGCATCATATAACGGAGACTGATCATATGGTAATCCATCCGCCATTAAGAAAGCATCAACCAACTCTTGAAGCGGGGCTGTCGTAGCGTGCTGAATATTGATCAGGTCCCATGACGTGCCGAGTCCGGGCTCCACAGTCGGACTGATATACTGCACGTCAAAAAGGACTTCTTCGCTGTTTTCATTTTCGGGCAGAAAAAGTGTATGGTAATCAGGAAAGAGAGCATACTGGTTTATGGAGATCACCTCCTCTGCAGCTGCCGCGGCGGCCTGCCATCTGGCCGGATCCTGATCTGGATTGAGTAATGGACTCGCCTCGTAAAGCAGGATACGTGCCTTCAGCCCGAGCGCAGCGCCCCGCGTGGCCCGACCCGCATCACCAGTTGGATAATCTAAAGGCAACAGTTCTGCCGCGCGATCAAGGTCCTCCAAAATCTGTTCAACTACCTGCTCCCGGGGCGACCGCGGAAGAAGTGCATGCTCCTCCACATCCGGCGGATCCAGAATGAGCGGTACATCACCATAGTAAGTGGTGAGCATGTAATAATAAATTGCCCGCAAGAAGAGGGCTTCGCCGGTCATTCTCGATTTTTCCTCCTCACTGATACCTGTCGCCTCGTCAATACGGGACAAGAAAATATTGGCGCGGCCAACACCATCATAACTATGGCTCCATCGCCAGCTCATTACACTTCCAGAAGTGGCATTTTGCTGCCCCAGTGCAATGTTACTGAATCCGATACCGGATGTTGTAAACAGATTTGGAGTCGCGGCATCTTCCCACGCCGGACTTGCCTGCCGGCCGAACACCCCCTGGTATCTCAACGGGCGGTAAGTCCCTGTAAGTGCTGCATTAACTGCTTCTGAGCTTTCCCAGAAGTTTCCGACGGTATAACGGTCATCGGGGTGCGTATTCAGCAGATTGGGATCACATCCAACGAACACCAGAAGGATGATCAGATAAGCTGAATAGATAACAGAATTCCTACTTGTTTTTCTATTTTCACGTAATTTCATAACTCTGTTGTTGTTCATTTAGAAGGTAATGTTGACGCCCGTAGTGGCTGTTTTCAGCATAGGGTAGTGGTGCGTGGAAATTTTATCCGTGGCGGTTTCCACATCTATATGGTGATCGTCTCTGGTGAGCGTAAACCAGTTCTGTGCATTCACAAAAATGGTGAGTTGGGAAATACCGACCCGGCTGAGCAGATCCTGAGGAAGAGAGTAACTCAGTTGAATATTTCTCAACCTGAGATAGGATCCATCTTTTAGCCAGAAATCGGAAGGCCTGCCTCCAAAATTTTCTGAAACCTCTGCCCGGTTAGCTTCCATAACCATCGGCAATCTGGCGTCCGGGTTCTCAGGTGTCCAGGCATCCGTGAGCCATTCGCGGGTGGCGTTGGCACCATTGTTAAAGGGAAATGCCATATTTCCAGTCTGGTAATAACGTATCCCTGCGATACCCTGGAAATTGGCATCCAAAGCCCAGTTTTTGTAGCCGAAATTAAGATCAAACCCGAATGTATATTTCGGCATAATGGAAGAGTTATCAATGATGATTCTATCATCTGGGCCGATTTCGCCATCCCCGTCAATGTCTACATAGCGAATCCATCCGGGGCGTGCATTGGGTTGCAGAGGCTCACCATCCGCATTCACATGAGCGTCAACTTCCGCCTGGTTCCGGAATATTCCGTCCGACTTGTAGACAAACATCGAATTCATCGCATGCCCTTCTTTGGTAATGGTGGGGAGGTTGGTACCGTGGTTGTAAAGGATATCTCCACCAATGTTGATCACTTTATTTCTGTTGTAACTGAAATTTCCAGCAATCTGATAAGTGAAGTTACCTCTACTGTTGTTAAAGCCTGCGGTAATCTCAACCCCCCGGTTATGTACCTCTCCGACGTTCTGAGCGGCACCGCTGAAATTGCCAACCTGTGTGGGAAGCGGAACACTCCGCAGTATATCTCTGGTCTGGCGGGAATAGAGATCGAGTGTAAAGTGAACACGGTTCTGCATCATATTCATATCCATTCCAGCGTTGTAGGTACGTGTTGTTTCCCAGCTGATATTAGGGTCGGAGTGGGAGGTAACT
>CALKWT010000187.1 GCA_938003885.1 uncultured Balneolaceae bacterium
TGTCTGCCACCAGGTATCGACGAGCGGGCAGCGTCCGCCACCGACGTGATCGTAGAACCAGTGCCAGGCTTCCTCATTAATCGGTTCACCCACAGAACCCAAAACTTTCAGGGAGCTCAGATCATAGCTCTGAACATATTTCAGATCATGCGCCATCAGTGCGCGAATAGCAGTGGGAGCTGTGTAGAAATGAGTGACACGGTATTTCTCGATGACTTCCCAGAATCTGCCCGGATCGGGATACGTAGGGGTACCCTCAAAAATCAGTCCTGTGGCTCCGTTGAAGAGAGGCCCGTACATAATGTAAGAGTGGCCGGTGATCCAGCCTGCATCTGCTGTACACCAGAAAATATCTTCTTCTTCCACCTGAAACACATTCCGGAATGTGTAGCCGGTGTAAACCATATAGCCCCCGCAGGTGTGGAGAATTCCTTTAGGTTTGCCGGTAGATCCGGAGGTGTAGAGAATAAAGAGAGGGTCTTCCGCATCCATTTCGACTGCTGTATGTTTTTTGGATGCGTTCCGGATGAGCATATGCCACCACTCATCCCGGCCTTCTACCCAGTCAATATCCCGGTTGGTACGCTGGCATACGATCACATTTTTTACACTCGGGCAGCTTTTCAGGGCTTCATCAGAGATGTCCTTAAGCGGTACGTGCTTGTCGCCGCGACGCAGGCCGTCGTTCGTGATCAACATTTTAGCGTCGCAATCCTGAATTCGGTCCGCCAGGGATTTTGCCGAAAATCCTGCAAAAACAATGGAGTGGACAGCGCCGATCCTGGCACATGCCAGTGCGGAGATGATAAGTTCTGGTGTCATGGCCATGTATATACAGACCCGGTCTCCTTTCTCGATTCCCTTGCTCTGTAATACGTTGGCAAACCGGCAGACATCCTCGTGCAGCTGCCTGTAGGTGATTGTCCGGCGGAAACTGTCCGGGTGATTGGGTTCAAAGATGAAAGCGGTTTTATGCCCGATCGTGTTCAGATGTCGATCCAGCATATTTTCAGTGATATTCAGCTTGCCGCCTTCAAACCATTTGATGTTCCCCTTTTCAAAGCTGCCGGAGGAGACTTCGTCCCATCTCTTTCTCCAGTAAAATGTTCCTGCTTCATGCTCCCAGAACCTCAGGCGATCCTCCTTGCTCTGTTGAAAGGTTGTCGTATACTCTTCATAAGATTTAATATTCAGCCACATAAGATGATGAATCTGGTTAAAATTGAACTTTATAAGATGTTGAATGTTGTCTTTTTTTCTGCCAAGTAGCAAGAAAATTTTAATAAAGTCTACAAATCATGCAGGCTCCTGCCCGTCGGCATACGCTTCGATGGGTAGGCAGCTGCAAACCAGATTCCTGTCACCGTAGGCATCATCCACCCGGCTGACTGCCGGCCAGAACTTGTTAAACCGAAGTCTCGCCACTGGGAATACAGCTTTTTCACGAGAGTAAGGCCTGTCCCACGAATCATCCATCACCACTCGCATGGTGTGTGGTGAATTTTTCAGAACATTATTCTCGCGATCCACACTCTCTTCCTCAATTTCGCGTATTTCATTGCGGATACCGATCATCGCTTCTATAAAGCGATCCAGTTCCACTTTCGATTCGCTCTCCGTGGGTTCAATCATCAGGGTGCCGGGAACAGGGAACGACATTGTGGGAGCGTGAAATCCGTAATCCATCAGGCGTTTGGCAACATCCACAGCCTCAATTCCGGCGCTCTGTTTGAAGCCTCTTACATCCACAATAAATTCGTGAGCGGAACGGCCGTTACGACCTGTGTAAAGCACTGGATAGTGATCCGAAAGACGCTCTTTAAGATAGTTCGCATTCAGGATCGAGATCTCCGTTGCCAGCTTAAGCCCTTCGGCACCCATCATCCGGATATAGGCGTGTGAGATGGTAAGTATACTGGCACTTCCCCAGGGAGCTGCTGCGACCGGCTTGATACCCTTTTCCCCACCGGTCTCAACCAGATCATGGCCCGGGAGGAAAGGTTCCAGCTTCTCATTTGCTACGATCGGTCCCATTCCCGGCCCGCCACCGCCATGAGGAATACAGAACGTTTTATGCAGGTTCAAGTGGCATACGTCCGCACCAACCAAAGCAGGCGAGGTCCAGCCAATCTGTGCATTCAGATTGGCTCCATCCAGGTAGACAAGGCCGCCATACTGATGAATCAGTTCACAGATCTCTTTGATATCTTCTTCATAGACTCCGTGGGTGGAGGGATAAGTGACCATCAGGGCCGAGAGGCGGTCACTGTACTTTTCCACATTCTCACGCAGATCGTCCAGATCGATATTTCCGTTATCGTCACACCGGGTAACGACGACCTTCATTCCCGCCATTACGGCGCTGGCGGGGTTGGTGCCATGAGCAGAGGATGGAACGATTGTGATGTCGCGCTGGTGATCACCGTTGGCATGGTGGTACGCCCGGATGGTCATCAGGCCCGCATACTCCCCCTGTGCCCCGGAGTTGGGCTGAAGGGACGTTTTGGCGAAGCCTGTGATTTCAGCGAGCCAGGAGCCCAGTTCATCGAAGAGTTTGTGATACCCTTTCGCCTGATCAGCAGGTACGAAGGGGTGTATCTTACCAAATTCAGGCCAGGTCAACGGAATCATCTCCGTTGTGGCATTCAGTTTCATGGTACAGGATCCCAGTGAGATCATGGAGTGGGTCAGATCCAGATCGCGGTTTTCCAGAGATTTCAGATAGCGCAGCATCTCATGTTCTGAATGATACTGATTGAAAACGGGATGGGTCAGATAATCCGATTTTCGCATCAGAGAATCGGGGAACTCCACCTTGATGTCGTTGGTTGCGGCGTGTTCCACTGCAGAGAAGCTGATATCGAGATCCAGTGCTTTGCTAAAAACCGAGAGGATGGCGTCAGCATCGGCCAGTTCCTTGCACTCATCAAAGGAGATGCCGATCCCCTTCTCTGTGTAGCTCAGATTCATCTTGTTTGCAAGAGCTTCCGATCTAACCGCTTCGGTCTGCCCGGCATCGAGGCCGGTTACCGTAATCGTATCAAAAAATGTATCACTGGCCAGGGTGAGCCCGCCGCTTTGAAGCCCCTTTGCTGCCAGTCGGGCAATTCCGTGGATCTTTTCTGCTATTCTCCGGAGCCCTTTGGGGCCGTGATAGACAGCATAAAAGCCTGCAATCACCGCCAGCAGGACTTGAGCTGTACAGATGTTGGAGGTTGCTTTTTCCCGCCGGATATGCTGCTCACGGGTCTGCAGGGCCATTCGGTAGGCTGGGTTGCCTTCCTGGTCGACCGTTGCTCCGATGATTCTGCCAGGTATTTGTCGTTTAAACTCTTCCCGCGTTGCAAGATAGGCAGCGTGCGGGCCTCCGTAACCCATCGGAATGCCAAATCGCTGTGTGGTTCCCACTACCACATCTGCGCCCATCTCCCCGGGAGGTGTGAGAAGGGTCAGACTCATCAGATCGGCAGCCGCCACTACATAGACGTCATGTTCATGTGCAGCTGCAATCAGGTCTGTCAAATCTCTTACGTGCCCGGTCGTGTCAGGGTATTGTAATAAAATTCCAAAAAGTTCAGGATCTGTAAGATCCAGCGTATCAGGACTTCCGATGATGAGTTCAATATCCTGAGGTTCCGTCCGGGCCTGGATGACAGAAATCGTCTGGGGGTGACAGTTTTCCGAGACGAAAAAGGTGTTGGCGTTTTTACGTTTCTTACCTTTACGCCGGCCGTGGAGTAGTGAAATCGCTTCGGCTGCAGCGGTCCCTTCATCCAGCAGGGAAGCGTTAGCGAGATCCATGCCTGTCAAGTCACTAACCAGAGTCTGAAAATTAATCAGGGCTTCCAGCCGTCCCTGAGCAATCTCCGCCTGATAGGGAGTATAGGCCGTGTACCACCCCGGGTTCTCCAGAACATTCCTCAGTATCACATTCGGTAGCCTGGTATCGTAATACCCCATTCCGATAAAGGATTTATAAATCTTGTTTTTGGAGGCAATCTCATTTCGGAGATAGTCCAGATACTCCTCTTCGCTCAGCGCATCGGGAAGGTTCAGAGGCTTCTTCAGGCGGATCTGGGCTGGAATCGTCTCCTCCATTAACTGTTGCAGGGAATCTGCCTTGATTGCGCTCAGCATTTCGGTGACTTGCTGCGGGTCCGGGCCAAGGTGACGGGTACGAAATAGTTCTTTATCGAAGGAAATAGACATGGAATTCTGTTTGCTGAATCTTCTGATTGGTTTGTTGTTTTATACTCCTGTTCCCCGCAAAGGCTTGCTGCCAGCTTCCTTGCCGTGGAATCCAGATGAATGATGAAAAGATAAGATTTTTCTGAAGATTTCACATCATCGGGGTTCAGCACGAATGAGGCAATAAATATTGCAGACACTATTTTTAGTCTCGGCTAAATTATCTATCTTTTCAGAAAAAAAATGGAGTCTATGGAAGAAATTCTACCACAATGGTTTTTGAATATGAGCGCTATCAACCAGGCTCTCTTTGCAGGCCTGTTTACCTGGGGGATGACATCGGTCGGAGCAGGCGTTGTCTTTATGACTAAAAATGTCAGTCAGAAGTTGCTGGACAGTATGCTGGGTTTCGCTGCCGGAGTGATGATTGCGGCCAGTGTCTGGTCTCTTATCATTCCATCTATCGAAATGACCGATTCGATGGGAGGGACCGGATGGATTCCTGCTGCCATTGGCTTCCTGACGGGTGGGATTTTTCTTCGTATTTGTGACGCGTATCTGCCTCACCTTCACCTGGGACTCCCCAGAAAGGATGCAGAGGGAGTGGAGACGGGCTGGCGGCGATCCACTTTACTGGTCCTTGCTATTACTCTTCACAACATCCCGGAAGGGCTCGCCGTCGGTGTACTCTTCGGTGCCGCTGCATCGGGAATTGATCCTACCGGTACCGCCACCATTGCAGGAGCGGTGACCCTGGCTATGGGTATCGGTATTCAGAATTTACCGGAAGGAACCGCTGTATCGGTGCCACTCCGGAGAGAGGGGTTGGGTTTGGGA
>CALKWT010000188.1 GCA_938003885.1 uncultured Balneolaceae bacterium
AACCCGTCGCCATTTACATCTTCAATTTTATAATCTCCCGGACGTACTCCGTACTGAGCGGCCTCTTCGGCCTCGTCCGCCTGCCATATGCCCAAGGTTCTATAATGCCAGATCTCATCTATAGATCGGCCAATAAACCATTGATTCTCAAAGTCATCAAGCTCATTTCCATTCTCATCCATATCACCATATAAGCTGATAATCTCATTTCTGTTTAAATGAAAATTGATGTTTGATCTCCAGGTGAAATTTTCACGCATTATATTGCGGGTGTTAAGGCTTACTTCAACGCCCCTGTTTCTAACTTCTCCCAGATTGTCATAGACCCAATCGAAACCTAATATGTCCGGTAGACTACGTTGCACCAATAAATCAGTAGTAGACATTTCGTATAGTTCAACATATCCATCAATCTTGTTGAACAGGGAAAAATCCAGCCCGGCATTTAAAGATGTTGTGGTTTCCCACTTTAGATTTTTATTCGACATGCGATCTACATAGAGCTGGTTTACTAAATACAGTGTTCCATCAGGCCGCTCATAAAAATATTTACCTGTTGTAAGGTTAGAGACAGCAGCATATCGCCCAATATTACGATTCCCGCTACTTCCCCAGGAAAACCGCAGTTTGCCATAGTCTAACCAACTGCTATTGAAAAAATGCTCATCCGAGAATAACCAACCAAATGCAATGGCCGGGAACAGGGCTCTTCGATTACTTTCCCCAAAAGCTGAAAAACCATCACGACGTAACGAGAAGTTAATAGTATATCTGTTGTGTAGAGAGTACAATATTCTGCCCATGAGTGCGTCCGCAGTATGCATTTCATCGGTGCTGCTAATAATAGGATTAGTACCCGTTCCTATTTTGTGATAACCTAAATTATCCTGCGGATCAAATTGGTTATTACTCATAGTATTCTCCCAATTCTGGTATTTTTCAGCATTGGCCAGAAGTGTAACATTAAAATTATGAATATTATTAAAGTTTCTGTTCCAGCTCAGAATGTTATCTACTTGCCAGTGGAATACCGAATACTGCCTGCGCGATGCCATTCCTCCACTTTTTCCCCAATCCTCATGAGTGGAAGATTGATGATTGAAGTCCTCAATAAACACGTATCGGGGGGTAAAATTTGTTCGGAAACTGAATCCAAATGGTAAGTCCAGTTCTCCAAATAAAATGGCATGAAGGTTCCTTTCTCTCCATAATTTGTCCCTGTGGCTGCGATCATAAAATGGATGCCTGCCTCCACTTTCTTCATTATTGGGCTTCCATTTATAATCGCCATTTTCATCATATTCAGATCCCCATGGAGAAAGATTTGTTATCTGACCCCAGTCAACTGAAATTGCACTTTCATCCCGATCTGAAAATTGCGTATTCATCCCTACAGTAAGGAAATCATTTACTTTCCCCTCTAAGTTCAACCGGCTACGTATAGTAGTGAATTCATCTCCTACAACTATACCTTCATTATTTAGATATCCAAGCGACCAAAAATATTGTAATTCATCTTTACTGCCGGACATGCTTATATTATGATCTTGTCTTATACCATCTTGAAAGACCATATCATACCAGTTTACACTTTTGCCGGCTTTATAATTCTCTATCTCAACAGGTTGCATATTTAGTCGCTGCAACCACACCGTAACTGGGTCACCTGAGGATCCATCATATGCCATCCACTGTTCAAGTGAAACATCAGATGGCAGGTTTCGGGGATCTGAAAACTGGTGAGATTCATATCCTCCCGCATTAATACTCTTCATAACATCCTCTCGCCAAGAGATAAATTCATCCGGTCCGTATACAGGTTGATCGACAGACATGGTGGCTATCCCAACACTACTATTAATGTTAACGGTTGTTCTGTCTTCTCGTCCCCCTTTCATTGTTGTTATAAGCACAACCCCACTGGCTGCATTTGCTCCGAAAACTGCTGCTGAGCTGGCATCTTTTAACACATCAATAGTTTCAATGTCATTAGGATTAATATCCGATAGTTGCCCCGGATAGATACTTCCATCCAACACTATTAATGGATCAGTTCCG
>CALKWT010000189.1 GCA_938003885.1 uncultured Balneolaceae bacterium
TTATGGCCCGGGAGGAGGGAATCTCTGTGGATGTGGCGCGGTTTGAGGAGCTGATGGATCAGCAGAGAAAAAGGGCCCGGGAATCGGGCCGGTTTGGCGTCGTCACGGGCAATGGTGAGAACTGGAGATGGCTTGATGGCCAGAAAGAGGATTTTGAATTTACCGGATACGACCTGACCGAAGATGAAGTGGTCGTCCGGGCATTTAAAAAGAGTGGGGAGAAGGGAATGCTGCTTCTGAACCGTTCCCCGTTCTATGCAGAGTCGGGGGGACAGATCGCAGATACGGGTTCTCTGATAAAGGGGGATCAGATCCTCTCCATCACAGATGTTCAGAAATCTCCCGAGGGATACATCCACTATACGGACAACCTGGCCGATGATATGGATCTGAGCGGGCAATGGATTGCAAAGGTGGACAGGCAACGACGCCGGGAAATTGAGAAACATCACTCAGCCACCCACTTGATGCACGCCGCAATGCGAGAAGTACTCGGCACCCATGTTACACAGAAAGGGTCTCTTGTGGAGCCCTCTCGCCTGCGGTTTGACTTCTCTCACTTTGAAGCCGTCTCTCCGGAGAAACTGGATGCAAGTGAGCAGAGGGTGAATGAAAAAATTATGGAGAATATCGCGCTCACTGAAGAGCGTGAAGTTCCGCTGGAAGAAGCTAAAAAGCGAGACGTGATGATGCTTTTTGGTGAAAAATATGGTGAGCATGTTCGTATTGTCACTTTTGATCCCGGTTTCTCATCCGAATTATGCGGTGGTACTCATGTCTCTGCAACAGGAAACATCGGCTACTTCCGGTTCACTACAGAAACCAGTGTGGCAGCAGGTGTGAGAAGGGTGGAGGCCGTGGCTGGTGAGGCTGCAGACGCCCTTCTGCGTGAAGAAAAACACCGTCTGGGGAACATCACCCGGCTGCTGGGCAATCAGAATGACCCGGAAGAAGAGATTCAGAATCTGATTGAGAAAACGAAACAACTTGAAAAGGAGTTGAAAGCTCTTCATCAGAAACAGGCTGCCGAAAACCTCAACGATTTTCTGAACAATGCGGTAGAAGTTGAAGGGATAGAGTATGTGACCGGGGAACTGGAGAATGTATCTATGGACGATCTTAAACAAATGGGGTATCAGTCTTTACAGAAGAAATCTGAAAAAACTGTAACTGTTCTTGCCTCTGTGGACGAAGAGGAACGGAAAGTTTATCTAATGGTATCTGTTACCGACGATCTGGTCGGTAAAGGTGCACATGCAGGGAAACTTGTATCCGACCTTGGAAAACTTGTAGGAGGAGGGGGCGGCGGCCAGCCTGGACTGGCCACGGCAGGAGGAAGATTTCCTGAGAAAACCGAAGAGGTCTTTTCGCATGCCCGCGAGTGGATTAAAGGTCAAAAATTATAAATTGACTTCTCTGATTCTGTAAACTTCTGATATTTTAGGTATATTTCTAAACTGAAAAAAAAGAAGAACACTTTTACATTTAGATATGGCAAATAAAAAACAAGAAACTGTGTTTACTCCGATTGGGTTGAGTAGCGACAACACAGGTAAAGTAGAAATATCTGTTGACCTGCCTGAACCAACCGTTAAGAATCACAAGGATTTGGGATTATCGGAAGAGGATGTGGTAGTCATGTTCGAACAGATGTATTTGCAGAGACGTTTCGAAGAGCGCGCCATGCAGATGTATCAAAAGGGAAAGTTTGGCGGATTCTTACATCTATATATCGGACAGGAAGCGATTTCAACCGGAACGGTATTCGCCCTGGATGATGAAGATGATATTATCACCGCTTACAGGGATCACGGATGGGGACTTGTGCGTGGTATCTCTGCGAAATCAGGAATGGCAGAACTGTACGGCAAGGCGACCGGATGTTCCAAAGGAAAGGGCGGATCTATGCACTTTGTGAATACCGAGCAAAATTTCTGGGGTGGTCACGGAATTGTGGGCGGCCATATCCCTCTTGGCGGAGGCCTTGCGTTTGCAAATAAATATAACGGCAACAACAAGATCAGTGCTACTTTCTTCGGGGATGGTGCAGTGGATCAGGGAGTTCTCCATGAAACTCTGAATATGAGCCAGCTCTGGAAATTACCTGCAATCTATGTCGTGGAGAACAACGGCTATTCAATGGGTACATCCGTACGACGGCACACGGTGGGTGAAATTTATGAACGTGCCAAAGGATATGGCATGAAACATGCCGTATTTAACGGAATGGACGCTTTTACTGTGTATGAAAACATGAAAAAGATCGCAGACGATGTACGCGAAACCAGTGAACCGTGGTTTGTGGAAATCCGCACCTACAGATATCGAGGCCACTCTATGTCGGATCCTCAGAAATACCGAACCAAGGATGAGCTTGAAGCGTATCAGAAAAATGACCCGATAGAACGGATCAAGAAATACATCCTGGAGGAGAAAAT
The DNA here is from genome assembly GCA_938003885.1 of uncultured Balneolaceae bacterium. Lineage (GTDB taxonomy): Bacteria > Bacteroidota > Rhodothermia > Balneolales > Balneolaceae > Rhodohalobacter. The sequence continues at coordinate 2,439 of CALKWT010000189.1, forward strand.
CCTTACCAATGACGAAGTGGACGAAATTATACAGCGCGTTGAACAAGAAGTGCTGGACGCTGTGGATTTTGCCGAGGAATCTCCGTTCCCCGAGCCAGAGGCGCTCTACGAGGATATGTTTGCAGGCACGCCATTTATCCACGACAAACAGTAAAAGACAAGATTAACAGCTAACGAAAGATATTTAAAGAATATGGCAGTTTTACAATTCAGAGAAGCGATCCGTGAGGCTCTCGATGAAGAGATGGAGCGTGATGAGAACGTATTCATTATGGGTGAAGAGGTCGCCGAATATAACGGAGCTTACAAGGTAAGTGAAGGCCTGCTGGATAAGTATGGATTCAAACGGGTAATTGATACGCCAATTTCCGAGCTCGGTTTCGCTGGTATTGGTGTCGGAGCTGCAATGAAAGGCCTTCGGCCGGTTGTGGAGTTCATGACCTTCAACTTTGCAGTATTGGCGGCGGATCAGATACTGAACCACGCTTCCAAAGTCCGATATATGCTTGGAGGACAAGCAAGTGTGCCGATTGTATTTCGTGGCCCCAACGGTTCGGCAGGCCAGTTGGCCGCCACCCATTCGGTTGCCTACGATTCGATGTATGCACAGTTTCCGGGCCTCTCTGTGATCTATCCCTCAGAACCGGATGATGCCAAGGGGTTGCTTAAATCAGCTATCCGAAATGAAGATCCGGTGATTTTCATGGAATCGGAGCAGATGTACGGCCTGAGGGGTGAAGTTTCCGAAGAGGAGGACTATCTCATCCCGATCGGTAAGGCAAAAGTAAAGCGGGAAGGGTCAGATGTAACCATTGTCGCCACTGGTAAGATGTATCATATCGCAAAGCAGGCTGCTGATCAGCTATCCAAAGATGGCGTAGAAGCAGAAATCATTGATCCCAGAACCATTAAGCCATTTGATATTGAGACCGTGGTAAAATCGGTAAAAAAAACCAACCGATGTGTCATTGTCGATGAATCACATCCCTTCGGAGGCCTGGCATCAGAAGTGGGTTTCTTGATTCAGAGGGAAGCGTTCGACTATCTGGATGCTCCGGTGCAACGGGTTACCCTGCCGGATGTCTGTGCTCCGTTCAGCAAGCCACTCTTTGATCTCTGGCTGCCCGATGCAAAAAGAGTGATTGAAGCGGTCAACACGGTTGCCTACAGATAAGTCCGAAATTTACTTGATTGTAGAGTGTTATTTTACATAGATTCTAAATCAACAGGTTACCCAGGCCGTTTCATTTCGGCAAATCCATACATAAATTTTTTAACAACGATCAAAATCCGATATGGCTATAAAAATTGAGATGCCCAAACTTAGCGATACCATGGAAGAAGGTGTTATCGCAAAGTGGAATATTAAAGAAGGCGATAAGGTAAGCGCCGGCGATATCATTGCCGAAGTTGAAACTGACAAAGCGACCATGGAAGTGGAGACGTTTGATGAAGGTACGGTGTTGAAAATATTGGTAGAGGAAGGGGATGCCATCCCACTGGGCGGTCTCATGGCCGTTATTGGCGATGAAGGTGAGAATATAGACGATATTCTGGCAGAGACCGATGCAGGTTCTGGCGAGGTTTCAACAGCTGATTCCGATGAAGACACTGAGAAAGCGGAAGATAGCTCCTCCTCAGAGAGTGAAGAAGCAGAAGAGAAAGCAGAACCCAAAGAGACAGCAAGCGATAAAAGCAGCTCCTCTGATGATGGCAGAATTAAAGCTTCTCCTTTGGCCAAGAAAATGGCCGAAGAAAAAGGAATCGATCTGAGTGATGTGGATGGTTCCGGGCCTGATGGAAGGATTGTCAAAAAGGATATCGAAAACTATACTCCTTCTGCTTCTGCTCCCTCAGCATCTTTCGCATCGGAAGAATCTGAGGATATCAGAGTTTCTCAGATGAGAAAAACGATCGCCAGAAGGCTCTCTGAAAGCAAGTTTACCAGCCCGCATTTCTATGTCACTGTAGATATCGATATGGAAGCGGCCATGGAAGCCCGAAAGGGGATCAATGAGATCAGCGATGTGAAAATTTCATTCAATGATATTATTGTGAAAGCCTGCTCCGTCGCTCTACGTCGCCATCCATCCATCAATTCATCCTGGATGGAGGATGTGATCCGCCAGCACGGTGATGTAAATATTGCGATTGCTGTTGCGGTGGAGGATGGTTTGATGACTCCTGTCATTCGTCACGCCGACAAAAAGTCACTTCGTCAGATCTCTGCTGAAACACGCGAACTTGCTGGACTTTCGAGAGACCGGAAGTTACAGCCTGAGCAGATGCAGGACAGTACATTCACCATAAGTAACCTGGGAATGTTTGGCATTGAGGAGTTTACAGCCATCATCAATCCGCCAAATGCAAGTATCCTTGCAGTAGGTGCCATCCGTGATGAAGCGGTCGTAAAGAACGGAGAAATCGTGGCGGGTAAGAGAATGAAAGTAACCCTTTCGAACGACCACCGCGTAGTGGATGGAGCGAGTGCCGCCGAATTTTTAAGTACGGTGCGTTCCTTGCTTGAAAACCCACTGGCTATGCTGCTGTAAGCTTTAACAGAAAGATCATTTATACTATTTAAAAGCGTCTGGAAAGTAAATTTTCAGACGCTTTTTTTTTGAGATTTTTTCGGGGTCCTGTTCCCGGGCATCTGAGCCTCTCTATTATCTCGATGTAGTTGGTCTTTCACAAAAGAGATTTTATAATAGTACATGCTGGTCAGGATGGTGGATACAATCGATCCAATGCAATTGTTGGAGTGAGCGAGTATAAGAGCCCTTTTGATGATGTTTCTCATTGGCAACAATAGACTGGCGGCGGCCTATCTTGGCAAAGCATACCCTGGCCAGCCCGGGTTGAGTAATGTACAGATTGTTATCTCAGACGATGGCGGAAACTCCTGGAACGAGCCTCACGCCATCTTTTTTTCCGGCAGCCAATGGGGGTACATGCTCAGATGAGTGGCCGGGCCGGAAGGCAGCCTGCAATTCAAAACTTGTCTTAGCAGATTCAACATTCGCTCATTTATCGGTCGCGGATGGAAGGGGAAGGGGCAGAAGGGCTGTGTATTGTTAGAAGAATTTATTTTTTCAGGGGCTATCATATGATAATAAAATATGTGTAATTTTGTGATCTTTGGAAAAAATCATTATCCGTCCGGTAAATTTTATTACGACAGACTATGCGGAGGGTAATCACATCCATTTGTCATTTTTCCTAACTACAACATAGTTTTAATTTATCTATCAGGTGCAGCGTATGGAAGCATTAGGCCGGCAGATCCTTGTTGAGTTTTATGATTGTGATCAATCAAAACTGAATGATGTGAAATTTATTGAAACTGCACTTTTAGAAGCTGCAGTGGCTGCCCGTGCAACCATCATTTCACACAGTTTCCACAAATTCAGCCCGCACGGAGTAAGTGGTGTTGTCGTTATTGCAGAATCCCATATTGCCATTCACACATGGCCTGAATACAGGTATGCTGCGGTGGATATCTTTACATGCGGGGAGACCATAGATCCGTGGGTTATACAAGAAATTTTGAAAGAGAGTTTTGACTCCAAAAACGTCTCCAGTATGGAGATGAAGCGGGGTCTCTTTAAAGTGCCTGAAGGTGAGAAGCTTCTTTTCAAGCCTGCTGAAAACTTTGAACCCAATTAATAAAGGCCTCCCGAACCAGAGAGGTTGAACGGTTTCAGCGACCGGGAATACATCAACGAAACATTGCATCCTATTCCGGGATGTTCAGTCCCAAGGCTGAGACCGCATAAAATCGCACCACTTATTTATTCACCAACAGGCGTGCCGGGTCAGTCCGCCGATAAGCCGTGAGGACTGGCGCGAAACAATTTTTCTAAACTCAATACAACCTACTCACTATTTATTCAACCCAATAATATTTTAAAGATATGATGGTAAAAACTCCTACGATATATACACTTGTTAAAGGTGCTGCAGAAGGGCGAACCCGATTGAACGCTTTTGACAAGGCGCTACTTGAAGCGGGTGTTGGGGACACCAACCTGATGCGAATGAGCAGTATCCTGCCTCCATCCGCCAGGCGCGTCTCCATCAAGGATATTCAACTTCCTAAAGGTGGGCTGATTCCACTTGCGTATGCCGTGATCGATGGGACAACTCCGGGGCGGTATATCTCTGCTGCAGTATCCGTGGGAATCCCTGAAGATCCGAATGAACCGGGTGTCATCATGGAGTTTGAAGACCACGCTCCGCTGGCCACAGTACAAGAGATAGTCGATCAAATGGTGGTGGATGCCTTTGAATACAGAAACCGCGCACTAAAAGAGATTCAAACCATTGGGATTGAACACAAAGTGGAACGTTGTGCAAGTGTTTTTGCAGGACTTGTACTCTGGTACGATTAAGAAGGAGACAAACAGGAGCTGAAGATCATGCCTTTACAGTACAATGAATTTTACAACAAGAACACCGGTCTCACCATCGGTGTAGAAAAGCTGCTTTTCTCCAGACAATCAGAGTATCAGCTGGTGGAGGTCTATGAGACCGATACGTGGGGTAACCTGTTGACCATCGACGGAATGGTCATGCTGAGTGAACGGGATGAATTTGTCTATCATGAAATGCTGGCACACGTTGCGATGTTCTCTCACCCTGCGCCGAAGAGGGTTCTGATTATCGGGGGTGGTGATGGCGGGACAGCCAGGGAGGTGCTCAAGCATCCTTCTGTTACCCGGGTGGATATGGTTGAGATCGATAAAACGGTTGTCGATGCCTCTAAACAGTTTTTCCCCGGTGTGGGCGCATTTGATGATTCCAGGTTACATGTTATTTATGAGGACGGTATCCAGTTTGTCAAAGCAGTCAAAGAGCCGTACGACATCCTTATTATCGATGGTTCGGATCCTGTCGGCCCTGCTGAGGGCCTTTTCAGCCAGGAGTTCTACAAGGCTTGTAAAAGTGCCCTTACCAAAGATGGTATTCTGACAACTCAGACAGAGACGCCCTGGGTTGAATCGTACCACCCGGCGATGAGAAAGGTGTTTGGTGCTCTGTCAGAACTTTTCCCAATTTCTGCGATGTACCTCAGCTCGATACCGCTCTATCCAGCCGGTCTCTGGTCGATGGGTTATGCTTCCAACTCTCAGGATCCCTTGTCAGAAGATATCCAAACCCGCCACCAGGTTGAGGAGAAAGAGATTCTTCAGGGACTGAAATACTATAACCCGGATGTGCACAGAGCGGCTTTTGCCCTTCCCAATTTTGTTAGAAAAATTATCGAATAAAACAGATTACCCATGATAAATCCGGGCCTTGGTAAATACATACAGGGCCCGGTATCTATCTCCACTCTGTTAATCCAGCCTGTCTCTTTTTTTTTATCCGAGTGAAGGAGCCTCTCTTCCTTAAAGTGAATCAAGAGTTTATAAAAGAATGGAAGAAGAATCATCCCATGGTCCACTGCACAGGTATCGTGAAAAGAGCGGCCATTCGTTTCCCACTTTTGTTCGTCCGCTATGCCCATTGGATGGAATGTGGATGACATTGCATTAGAAGTAAGAATTTTATTACTATATAGAGGTGGTTTTGCAAATCCGGGCCAATACCGTTTTCTTGTTGTGATGCTCAACTTCGCAATTAAGACAGTGGCTGGTCCGATATGTATACAAAATAATCCGCACATCGTAGATGCTGCTATGGTATTTTTCTCTTAACGTGTTGAAATCAACCGAAACTCTCGAGTTGGCAAACGCCTGCAGATTCACAGGGTACATCAGGGATAACAATTTATGGATATGATTAAACAGAATAGATCTAATAAAATGATACCGCACATTCCTGCAAAATATCGAGCCGGCAACCCACATTCTCATTCGAAAAGATCAAACTGGTTTTCGTTTGTAGTGATCACTCTGATCGTAGGAGGATGGCTCAGTATTACAGCATGCAATCCAGAGGATGTCCCTCTGTCTGAAGAGAATGTCCCAGCAACCCAGCTGGATCAGAAAGAGTGGGCGATCGCCCTGCATGGGGGTGCAGGTACGATTTCACCCGATATGGATGAGGAGCGAAAGCAGCTCTATTATGATGGCCTGACCGACGCACTGACAATCGGGCAATTGGTGCTGGAAGAGGGGGGAACAGCTGTTGAAGCCGTAGTGGCAACCGTACAATCCCTGGAAAATAACCCTGTTTTTAATGCAGGCAGGGGATCGGTTTTTACACGTGAGGGAAAGCATGAACTGGATGCCGCCATTATGGATGGACGAACGATGGAGGCGGGCGCGCTGACCGGCCTTACCACGGTCAGGAATCCAATCATCCTGGCCAGAAAAGTGATGGAAAGTTCGCCACACATCTTCTTCTCCGGTTTGGGTGCTGAAGAGTTTGCGGATCAGACTGATGTGGAAAGGGTAGAGAACGATTATTTTTCTACAGACGAGAGGAGAGAGCAATTTCAACGTGCACAGGATCGGAGTTCGACCCTGATAGAACCCGGCTGGCAGAGAGATAACGACCTGGATCTGAATCTTAAATATGGAACAGTGGGTGCTGTGGCCCGCGACAGGGAGGGTAACCTGGCTGCGGGTACCTCCACGGGCGGAATGACCAATAAGCAGTTCGGAAGAGTAGGGGATGTTCCGATTATTGGTGGCGGGACGTTTGCAAATCAGATGGTTGCGATTTCAGCTACCGGGTGGGGGGAGAAAATTATGCAGCAGGTGTCTGCCAATACGATTGCAAATCTGATGGAGTTTGGTAATCACTCTCTTGAGGACGCGATGGTAATCATGCTCAACGAACGTTTGGAACCGGGGGATGCCGGTTTTATCGGTGTGGATCAATTTGGTAACATATCCATGCAGATGAATACCCGGGGAATGTACCGCGCTTCGGCCAGTTCTGATGGGGAGCGTGTGATTCTGATCTGGGAAGATGAATGACCCGGTAGGAAGTTTGTCAGGTTAGCCAATGGGACTGTTTCTTTTGCTACTCTTTGATACGGATGAAGAATTGATCCGTTTTAGCTCTCTGGGTGTCTCAACCACCACTCACCACGGTTTCTGCAGAAGCTGCAACTTACAGGTATCCATCAAAATAAAAAGCCCGGAACCCAAAAGGGGCCGGGCTTAGTTCATTTTTTCCTGAACCGGAAATAGGCTGTTTAATCAGAACCCCTCACAATCCAGTCAGGTTCCATCACCAGAAGAATCGGATTACCCTGGTAACTTCAAGGTTTCAATCATTCGGAACAGCTTAAATCATCGCTGCAATCACAAGAGCTACGATCGACATCAGCTTGATCAATGTATTTAGTGAAGGACCTGAGGTGTCTTTGAATGGGTCTCCCACGGTGTCGCCTACAACGGTGGCTTTATGAGTTTCTGAACCTTTGCCGTGGTAAACACCATCTATCTCCACACCCTCTTCTACCATTTTTTTCGCATTGTCCCAGGCACCACCTGTATTAACCTGGAAAAGTGCGAGTAGAATTCCTGAGGAGGTTACGCCAGCCAAAAGTCCTCCGAGCATGATCGGTCCGCCAAGAAATCCGAAAAGGACAGGTACCATAACGGCAAGCAATCCGGGCGCCAGCATCTCTCTGATGGAAGCTTTCGTCGATATCGCCACACATTTCTCGTAATCCGGTTTATCGGAGGCATTTGAGAAAATTTCCTGATCCTCCTTGTTCCATTCGGTCATCGGAATCCCTTCATTTTTACGCATCACGCCGAGTGCCGCCGAGAGCTCAGGAATCGCACGAAACTGACGCCTGACCTCTTCGATCATTCTCATGGCGGCACGACCTACTGCCTGAATGGAGAGTGCTGAAAAAAGATAAGGTAGCATGGCACCCACAAAAAGTGCAGCAGTCACCCGGGGTTCTGTGACGTCAATTGTACTGATTATAGAATCAGGGTTGGCTGTATTGTAGGTTTCAACAAAGGCCACGAACAGAGCCAGGGCAGTAAGAGCTGCAGAACCGATCGCATAGCCTTTTCCTACAGCTGCCGTGGTATTGCCCACAGCATCCAGTGTATCGGTCCGCTGACGCACAACGTCGGGCAAATCTGCCATCTCAGCAATACCACCAGCATTATCAGAAATAGGCCCGTATGCATCAATGGAAAGTTGCATTCCGATATTGGAAAGCATCCCCACAGCAGCGATAGCAATTCCGTAGAGTCCTGCTACATGATGGGCTCCCATAATTGCCGCAGCAATGATGATAATCGGAATGGCAGTCGATATCATCCCCACCCCGATACCAGAGATAATATTTGTAGCAGAACCAGTCACTGACTGCCGTACAATAGATAGGACAGGTTTTGTATCCGTAGCTGTAAAATATTTGGTTACAAGACCGATCAACAGTCCACTGGCCAGCCCGAATAATGTTGCCCAAAATACTCCTGTAGCTGTAAATGTCACTCCGTTATACACCCAGCTTGAGGGGAGCATCCATGTAATAATAAAGTAGGAGGCAAGAATCATCACTCCTGCGGAGGTAAATTCACCGATGTGCAGCGCATTCTGGGGATCCTGGCCACCCTCTTTAATCTTCACAAAATAGGTGCCAATGATGGAGGTTAAAATACCTACAGCGGACAATACAAGTGGCAGCAGAACGGCATTCAGGCCGCCAAATAGATTATCTGAAGTAAAACCTGCTAAACCGACATAAGCAGCCCCTAAAATCATGGTACTGATAATGGAGGCCACATACGATTCGAATAGGTCGGCTCCCATTCCAGCGACATCTCCGACGTTATCCCCCACATTATCTGCAATTGTAGCAGGGTTGAGTGGATGATCTTCTGGAATTCCTGCCTCAACTTTACCAACAAGGTCGGCACCTACATCCGCTGCCTTGGTATAGATCCCACCCCCGACCCGTGCGAAGAAAGCAATAGAGGAACCACCAAAAGAGAAACTGGTGAGTACAACCAGAACCTCGTGAATATTATCCAACTGGTGATAATAAAGAATAAAGAGTAATCCCAACCCCAGAATAGCCAGGCCGACGACACTCATTCCCATCACTGAGCCTCCGGTAAAGGCGACTTTCAGACCCTCCGACAAGCTTGAGCGGGTGGCATTGGTGGTTCTTACATTGGCCTTGGTGGCCACCCGCATTCCGATATATCCTGCAAGTCCTGAACAGACAGCCCCGACCACAAAGGAGAGAGCCGTCAGATAGGCATAGTCCTGAGATCCCAGAACTCCCTGGAGTATAAGTAGAAAAGCGATGATGATAACAAAAATGCCCAGTACCTGGTATTCCGTTTTTATAAATGCATTGGCCCCCTTCGCTATATTATTACTTATGCTAACCATTCTTTCAGAGCCGGGATCCTGTTTATTAATCCATTGACTCCGGGTGAAAGTGTATAGGAAGGCGATTAATCCTGCAACTGGTATCAGGTAGATGATTGTATTTACCATAGTTGATGATATTGGTTTATAATGATCAAGATTAAAGTGTGTTTATTGTTGTAGCGTTTCAGAAGAGCTGCTCTGTCTCTGATGGAGTTCCGATCCGGGGTAATCCTTCGTCACTCCGGTTTTCGACAAATGGGTGGTGTGTTCAGCCAGTTTCAGCCTCACATTATTGTCTTATCAGGATCTAAAGCGCTCTATGTAACTACTTTTAGCCGTGTTGAAATGAACATATATAAAAAAAGTGTGTTTTCTGAAAATTTACAGAAAATTACTTGCCTTGCCGGTTTTTTATTGTCAATTAACATTTTCTTTCTCAACAATCAAGATCAGAAATAAACGCTATAATGGTATTGAATGCAACCTTTTTTGAGAGCAATTTGTTTGTTTTTCGTCACTCTTTCAATTGGGAGAAGAAGATTCAGAAGACCAAGGATTTACAGATGTGCTCACCAGCTTTCAACAAAGGCCTTGATCTGCAGGTTTTGTCCGATCATTTTAAAAAGAACTCTTGATGGTTCATCTTTTTCATCTGATAAACATCATGGTGCTCTGCTGGCGCCAGGTGCCGTTAAGTGCAACTTCGTAAATATACGTACCACTTGCATATCCTTGCAGATTCACCTCCTTGGTATGCAGCCCTTCCGGCATTGCCTCTAAATCTTTACTCAGCAACAGGCGGCCCGACATGTCAAAAACCGACAGCTCAACCTCAGCCTGTTCCTCAAGTGTAAAAACAATCTGAGTAGAAGGATGAAAGGGGTTGGGATAATTGGCATGCAGCTGCAGCGGCAGACTCCATCAATCCGGTTTCTGATTGGATACAGATTGCAAGAAACTGCGTTACCCCGCCCACTCCGGCAACACGTTGACTTCGATTCCAAAGACAACCATAAACAGGGTATAGTTTGCAGCTAACAGGAGGATTGAGATCGCGATATTAAGCCAGAATCCCGCTTTTGCCATTTGCGGAATGGTTACCTTGCCGCTTCCATAAACGATTGCATTGGGTGGAGTGGCTACAGGAAGCATAAATGCACAACTTGCTGCAATAACCGCTGGTAAGGCAAACAGTAGAGGATTCTGTCCAAGCCCGATAGCAACGGATGCCAATATAGGAAGAAGGGTAGCGGCCGTAGCGGTGTTACTGGTAATTTCAGTCAGAAAGATAACAAGCAATATGACAATTGATACGATAACCACGACAGGCAGTACTTCAAGTCCGCTGACTATCTCCCCAAACCAGCCGGCAAGTCCGGTTGAATTGATGGCAGAAGCCAGGCTCAGGCCACCGCCAAACAGGATGAGAATCCCCCAGGGTAAATCAGCGACATCTTTCCACTGATGCAGGTTTTTATTTATCTGTATACCATTTGGAATCAGAAACAGAACGACGGCTGCCAGAATGGCGATTCCTGCATCTGAAAGTCCGGGGATATATTACGTTAAAAGAGGACGAAACATCCAAAGCAGTGCAGTTATTATAAATATTACAAAAACTCTTTTTTCCGGGGCAGTCGGTTTTCCAAGCCCTTTAAGCTGATCCGATATGATTTTTTCACTGCCAGGTAGTTTTTCTACATCAATTGGGTAAATCAACTTACTCAGAATGATATACATAACCGGCAGCATAAGTATTACCAGGGGGACACCAATTGCCATCCATTGCACAAAACTGATTTCAATGTTGTAATACTCCAGCATAAACGCTGCAAAAAGGGCATTGGGAGGTGTCCCGATAAGAGTTCCCAACTTACCAATACTACAGGCATACGCAATGGAGAGAACCAGCACAATTTCAAAATTTGATACACGCTTGCTTTCATCCGATTTTTTGTTTGGCAGAAACTCCAGTACAGGCATCGCCGCACCCTGCTTATGCTGTATCAGGCAAAATTCCTTGTTCATCAAAATCTCCTGAGATTTGCTGTGTGATACATGGTTTTGCATAGCCCCTTTCAAAAACTTGTTGATTGGAAGATAGCTTTCATCATGTTGTAATAGGGTTTGGTAAGGGGAACAGAACGCCGTTCCATCATCTTTTCCATGGCGATAATGGCTTTGTCAAAGTTGTAGGGCCTTGTACTATAACCATTGACCCAGCTGAAGGAAGGGACATATTTTGGAGGGTAATTATCGGAGAAGAGATTGCAGCAAACCCCGCACATGGTTCCGGTATTTAACATGGCATTGATTCCGGTTTTACTGTGATCCCCCATAATGGTGCCTATAAACTGCTCGCCGGTATCAAACTCTTTCTTTGTCTTCCAGTCAAATACTTTCACAGTGCCATAATTGTTCTTCAGATTGGACGTATTGGTGTCTGCACCCAGATTGCACCACTGGCCAAAAACAGAGTTGCCTGCATAACCGTCGTGAGCTTTATTGGAGTAGGAGTGGAAAATCACGTTGGAGATCTCACCGCCGACTTTACAAACAGGGCCGATGGTACTCTCTTCATAGATTTTGGCACCCATCTTTACAACAGATCCCTCGCAGATGGCCGAGGTGCTGCGGATGATTGCATGGGACATGACGACGGCCCGTTTACCAATGTAGATGGGGCCTTTATCTGCCATGAGCATGGCACCCGGTTCAATGACGGCACCCTCTTCCACGTAGATCTGATCCGGATTGATGAAGGCAGCTCCCGGATGCCGGTCGGGATCGACTGTAGACAAGGTCTCCATTAGCTCGATATCGTGTCGAATTTGGCGGCCATTCTGCTGAAACAGTTCCCAGCTGTTATGAAGGATAGAATTCGGTGGCAGTTCTACTTCAATTATTTTGAGATGCGTCCAGTCTGGCTGATAAAACTCCCACTGCCGGTGACGGGCTGCTGAGATTCTGGCTGCGATTAAGAGATCTTCACACAGCAGGCATTCACCTTCGCTGATGTTTTTCACTTTTTCTACCAGCTCGGCAGATGGAAAGACCCGCGGGTTAATCCAGATGGCCTCTTTCTGATTCTCTTGCAGTTGATAATCCTCAAAAACACCCGACAAATGTTCGCGCTGAATCCCGGAGGTTCTGACGGAGGGTTCTGCCCCTAAAGCCGTCAGCCACTTTTCTCCTAACGTCAGAATACCAACCCTCAGATCATACACCGGACGGGTAAGGGTTAACGGATGAAAATTTTCAAGAGCATGATCTTCAAAGAAACAGTACTGTTCTGACATGGAAGAGTGAGTGATTGGACATTTTTTCAAAGGTATGTAAAAAATTTCAAATCATCGTAAATCAATCTTCATTTTTTTATGGGGGATACCGTCCAGATCATACGGCTCGCTACTTTTCAAAAAACCGATGGAGTTATAATACGATTCAAGATGCGCCTGAGCCTCGATAACGGCACCGTCATGTCCGCGTGATTTAATCAGATCAAGAGCTTTGGCAATCAAGTCTTTACCTAACCCTTTTCCCCGCTGGGAGGGGTGAACCACAATTCGGCCTATCGCCGGAATGGAGGGATCGGTATGCCCGGTAAGAATACGACAGCAGGCTACCACAGTTTTATCGTAAAAGGTCAGAAGATGCAGCGCATTCTGATCCAGGTTGTCTATATCCTCATAGGGACAATTTTGTTCGACTACGAACACATCCTGACGCAGTTTCAAAAGTTCATAAAGGATTTCTGGTGTTAAATCTCGGAATGATAAAAGAGTTGTTTTAACCATTTGGAAACTATCAGGACAAGTGTTCGTAAATGAGTTGTGAAATATAATTAATAATTGTCCGCTATGATCAAAACATTACTTATAAACAGTGTCGTAATCTTTATACTGGCTTCCGTAATGGATGGAATCAAAGTAAAAAACTTCCTTACGGCAGTAGGGGTAGTCATTGTGCTGGCCATTGTGAATACGATCCTGAAACCGGTCATCGTCTTGCTGACGCTCCCGTTGACCGTCATCACTCTGGGCCTTTTTGTTTGGGTTATTAATGCATGGATGGTGATGCTAACGGACTGGCTACTGGACGGCTTCAAGGTACAAAGCTTCTGGTGGGCACTGGGATTCAGTTTTCTGGTATCCATTTTGAACTCTTTTCTTCTATGGATATTCTAAGAACGATAAGCCTTAACTCACACTGAAATGCGTTGGAAAGAAAAGCCGTTCATTCAAAAGGAAGCTGTGTGGTATTGACTGAAACAGATTCCATTTAATATTTCAGGAGGTGGCATGATGATGAACTTATTACGTTCTCACTGTCCGGCTATCGCGAATTGCTCCCCTGCAAATAGGTAGTTTCGATAGATTTTTACTATGTTCAATCCTGATTGAATCAGGCT
>CALKWT010000190.1 GCA_938003885.1 uncultured Balneolaceae bacterium
CTGATGCGGGCCCTCTATGAACCTTTTGTTCGCAGTGGAAATCCGATTATCGTCATGGACGAAAGAAGTTCAGAGCTTACAAAGTATGCGGCCAATGCCATGCTGGCTACCAAGATTACATTTATGAACGAGATAGCCAATATCTGCGAGCGTTTGGGGGCAGATGTGGATAATGTGCGCAGAGGTATTGGAACCGATTCACGGATCGGCCAGCGGTTTCTGTTTGCCGGAATCGGCTACGGCGGCAGCTGTTTCCCCAAGGATGTCCAGGCAATCCACCATACGGCGGGCGAATACGGTTACAATTTCAGGATTTTGGAATCGGTTATGGAGGTCAACGAGAAACAGAAAGTCTCCATCGTTGAGAAGATTAAAACGCATTATGGCGGAGACCTTAAAGGGAAAACATTTGGTATCTGGGGGCTCTCTTTTAAACCCGAAACAGATGATATCCGTGAAGCACCATCTTTGTATATTACAGACGCACTTGCTAAAGAAGGGGTGACCATGAAAGCATACGATCCGGAAGCGATCGGAACCTTCAAGCAGGCTGCCAGCCCGGAAGCCCTTGCAAAAATGGAGTTTATACATGACCGTGATTCCGTCCTGAAGGATATTGATGCTCTGATTATCTGTACAGAATGGAATGAGTTTCGACGGCCGGACTTCTCCAGATTCGAAAGTGATATGAAAGAGCCGTTAATTTTTGACGGGCGAAATCTGTACGATTTGCAGAGAGCGGAGAAGTATGGCCTCACCTATTATAGTGTAGGCCGCCCCACTGTGAATGGGTAGGATATTAAAATACAGATAGGATTAAACACAGGGCGATAACTTTGGATAAACGTGTTCTCATTACAGGTGGGGCCGGATTTCTCGGCTCCCATTTGTGCGACAGATACCTGGCAGAAAAGTGGGAGGTGATTTGTATGGATAACCTGATTACAGGATCCATAAGTAATATCACCCATCTGCTGCAAAATGATAAATTTACTTTTATTGAGCATGATGTAACCAACTATATCGATCTGGACGGCCCTATCGATCTCATCCTGCATTTTGCGTCGCCGGCCTCTCCTATAGATTACCTGGAAATGCCGATACAGACCTTGAAAGTAGGCTCACTGGGTACTCATAAAACACTCGGCCTGGCAAAAGCCAAGGGAGCACGCTATCTGCTTGCTTCCACAAGTGAAGTGTACGGCGATCCACTTGAACATCCTCAGAAAGAGTCCTACTGGGGCCATGTAAACCCTACGGGAACTCGCGGGGTCTACGACGAGGCGAAACGCTTTGCCGAAGCGATGACCATGGCCTACCATCGGTATCACAATATTGAGACGAGGATCGTCCGGATTTTTAACACGTATGGTTCCAGGATGAGGCTGAAGGATGGCAGGGCTCTGCCTACCTTTTTCCGTCAGGCTCTCAGAAATGAACCGATCACAGTTTTTGGTGATGGATCCCAGACTCGTTCATTTACCTATGTAGATGACCTAGTCGAGGGGATCTACCGGCTGTCTCAAAGTGATGAGGTGGAACCGGTCAATATCGGAAACCCCGAAGAGATCTCAATTCTGGATGTGGCAAGGGAGATCATCTCTGTCACAGGGAGTTCCAGTGAGATTATCTTCAAAAGTCTGCCTGAGGATGACCCCAAAGTGCGCCAGCCCGATATTTCCCGGGCACGAAAGGTTCTGAACTGGGAACCTCTCACCTCCAGAAGGGAAGGCCTGCTCAAAACAAAAGCTTATTTTGAAGAGAAAATTCGAGAGGATGGGTGATAAGAGACTTGTCGATCTGTATCCCTATCATATAAAATCGGGAGAACCGGAGTTTTTAATGATGAAACGGGCTGCCGGCAAAATCTATGAAGGCCAGTGGAGAATGGTGGGTGGAAAGGTTCAGGACGATGAGGCCTACTGGCAGGCAGCGTTGAGAGAGTTAGACGAAGAGACCTCTCTGCCCGTTATAAAAATGTGGACGGTACCCAGTTTGAATCATTTTTACGAGGCAAAAACGGATTCCATACTGTTGATACCCGCATTTGCTGCCGAAATACCGCACGATGCAGAACCGAAATTGGATGAGGAGCACACAACCTGGAAATGGATGCGCTATGAAGAGTGTAAGACAGCAATTATGTGGCCGGAACAAAAACGCCTGCTCGGTATCATTGAACAGATCGTAACTTCCAATCAAATTGCTGATGAATGGATTGTTTCAGAAGATTATTAACGGTTGCACTGCTCTTTTTTATCGGATTCCTACCCCAGGTAAAAGGGCAGGGGTTCGGGTATGAAGTGATTCCGAAGCCAGATATCTGGTACAATGATGTAGATGGGATCCGGCTCGGGGTCATTCTGGATGGGCAGGTTCCGGGCTCTTTCGGCGACGGGCCCCACCGTTTGGGTGCAGGCGTATGGCTTGGACTTTGGTTCCCCGATCTCCCGGTTTCCTATTATGTCTCATTTACCGAGCCAATCTCCGCCTGGTCCGAATTCAGCAGTGAAGCGGCCATTGAGCTGGTCAGTTCCATCCGGACAGGGTACCACAATCACGGTATTGGGTTTAGTAAACGGTGGCAGCAGGGTTTCGATGAGCGCAAGTATATTGAGTTCAGTAATTACAACTCCTATCAGAGACGATTTGACCGGGAGTATTCCGCTTTCCCGGGCATGTGGTCTGACCATGATAAAGTGCTGACAAGTTTTTCTCTGGAGCTGCAGAATGAGAATCCTCTGGGATGGTATCATCTCTCTGCAGAAACCCTGTTTCAACTGAATGATGAGCGTTACAGTGTCGTGAACCTCTCGGCAAGGCAGCAGATCCCATTCAATGAAATATGGGGGCTGCGGGTAAGGGCATTTGCAGGTTTTGCTTCTTCCGATACCGATCCCGAGTATCTTTACTCACGAAGCATGATGCCTGCCATTGAAACTCTGGGAAGCGGATTCACCCGTGCCAAAGGGACTCTCCCACAGGCCTGGCTGGAGAGTGGAAATATGCATATTGGGGGTGGAGCAAATCTGCGTGGATACACCCGTGCAGATGTCAGGAATCATCTCTCCCAAAAAAATGTGGCCTCTTCGGACGATGAAGGCGTTTATGGGGCGCATCTGTTCAACTCTTTTGCCGCTGTAAACGTGGAATTTGATTTTTGGAACCCGCTTTCCAGTTTATTGACCGATATCTCCGGTATCTCCGATATTCTGAAATTCAGGACCTATCTATTTATGGATGCAGGGCGAGGGTTATCGGACTCCGAATATGATTACGAACGGGGAGTCAACAGCCGGGAACCTTCCGCCAGCCAGTTGCCACCCCCGACAGAGCTGATGGCAGATGCTGGTGCAGGAATCTCCCTTTCGTTCAATATTCCCGATCACTACGGGAAACCAAGAGGGTTTGTGTTACGTTATGAAATTCCCTTCTGGCTGTCAGAGCCCGGAGAGGGAAACGATGCGTTCGATTTTCGCTCCCTTTTTGGGTTCGGAGCGGTAATTTCGTTTTAATTTACCCTGAATTTGAGCCATGTCTCTACGACCGGTTTTATTACTTCTGCTTGCAAGTGTTGCGATCTCCTGCACAACCAGCCGATGGATCGTTGTAGATGAACAAGCTTCAGAATCAGCGGAGACTGAAACCATCCTTAGTGAAGAGACGGTCATTCTTCCGGTGGGTTTCCCAACGCCCACTCATCCTGTTCTGACTCTTGAGGTCAAAGATGTCGTTGAAAAAGAGATTGTTCAACAGGTCGTTCTGGAGCGCGGTATTCAGCAATATCGACCGAAATGGGGCTACTGGGTCGCAGGATTGTCGGCCGCTCTGTTTACGGGAATTGCGGCCAATACAAATCTGATTCATTCGGGTATAAGTGATCATGCGGTCGTTGCTTTCAATCTGTCAGCCCTTGCTCTGTCCGGTTTTACGCTCACTCAGCTGGAACCCGTCGGTGAGCCGATCTATACAGGAGAGAGGCGTCTCTCGCGCAGCAGTGGTTTCCAGCAGTTAACCGATACACTCTCGCGGAAGGAGGAGATTCTGGATCTGCCGGTAGCTCTCGATATTCAGTATGCCGGAGAAGTGCTGCACAGGTCCGGACAAGTGCGTTTTGTGAATGGGGAAAACTCTCTGAATCTGGCGGTGATGTTGACTGAATCGGGCTTGCCGACTCAGGAAGGGGATGTGATGGAAGTTTCGTTACGGTATAATGAGCAGTCGTTTAATTTCAGTTATGAAATCGATGAGCTGCTCGTACCCTATATCGAGATTACGGAGCCCGTTGCCGTCCTCCGGAATGCGCCGGTGATCAGTGATCTGAATATTGTGACGGAAGTAGGAGAGGGTAGTGTATTTGAATTGATAGGAACCGGGCTGGATGAAGAGTGGTACCAGGTTCGTTTTGGTGGTTCCATTCTGTATGTAGCCCGTTCAACGGCAGAGATAACCTGGAGAATGGCAGGCACGACCGGAGATATCGATGTGTTTGAATTTGCAGATGTTGAGTTCGGGGCTGTGGATGTGGAGAATGCAGTTCCCATCTTAAAAGCGAATGATCCCGGAGACAGGGCAATTGTTTTCTCAAATACCTATTTGGAACAGCCCGAGATCCAGCGTTATACCGGACGGGATCACCGCTTGTTTGAATTCTATATGAGTGCAGCCTATCAGATGAGGGAGTCTCAGATTGCCCATATTCAGATCGATTCTACTGAAACGTGGAGGGATCAGCTGTCTGAATTCTCCGATACCGACTCCACAAGCGTTCTCTATGTCTATCTTTCAGGCAAAGCCCATATAGATGGGGATACGATCTATATGAGAACGTCTGTATCAGACAATCAGCCGATGGTACCGGTCCCGGATCTGCTACAGGAGTTCATTCGAATGAACCCTGAAAAACTGATTCTCCTTGCAGATCTCGATTATGCGGAAATCGAAACCTCATCCCCCGGCAGTTCCGGCGCCCGGAATGGTGTGGCAGTTCAGCAGCAGACTGCCGCAGCTCTTTTAAGAGAAGTCCCCAATGCGGTGATCATCTTCTCCAGCCGGCCGGATCAGGTCTCTTCTCTCTATGCCGGACGGGGATCTGAAAACAAGCATCACCGGATTTTTATGTACTACTGGGCAGATGCCATCAAAAAAAGAAACCGCACCATGCATAGCGTGATCCGCCATCTGGAAAACAATGTGGACTATACATCCAGAAGATTGCATGACAGGCCTCAGGAGATCCAGGTATTTGGGAATACCACCCTTAATCCGGCGGAGTAAGTCCCATGACCGGATGGCTCTTTATTATCGCCTGTTCAGCTTGCTCGGTACTGATTGGACATCTGTTTAAAATTACCGGTGAAGAGGGTCTTGAGCCCATCCATGTGCTTACAGTGAACTACATGGTCGCAGCCGCTTTCTCATTCGGGATTTCACTTCTGAATGGCACGTTTTTCCTCTCCATCTCCCACTATTCTGTGGGAATCGGCCTTCTCGCGTTAACAACAGGATGGTTATTTATTGCAAACTTTTTCATTTACAGTCAATCTGTTCGTCACAACGGTCTCGGCATCAGTGTTGCCGCAATGCGGGTTTCACTGCTGATTCCGGTCCTGCTCTCTGCCTTCTGGTATGGTGAGCAACTGGCCACCTTGCAGTGGGCAGGGATTATCCTGGTGTTCCTGATTCTGTTCCTGCTGCTGCCGGGGGGAGACGGGGGAAGAGAAGGGGCTGGATGGTGGCATATCTTCCCACTTCTGTTATTTGTACTGACGGGATTTGGGGATTCTGCACTCAAAATTTTTGAAGAAGAGTCATCCGCCTCACTTCACTCCTCTTTCTTTATGGGTACGGTATTCCTGTCCTCGTTCCTTGCCGGCCGAATCTGGTCTCTAAAAGGTGATCGGCCAGCTATTCAAAAGGACGAATACTTAATGGGACTCAAAATAGGCCTGCCCAACCTGCTGACCCCCCTCTTTCTGATCGGTGCGTTGCAGCAGATGAACGGCGCGGTGGTCTATAGCTCGGTAAGTATAATAACGGTAATCGGTGGCACACTGCTGGGGATACTGTTGTGGTCAGACAGACTGACAATATCGCAGGGAATCGGCCTTTCTCTATCCCTGCTTGCCATCCTGTTTCTGGTCGGTTAGCACACTGCCGGCGCCCGGGACAGGAGAGCGGTATGCATTTGCAGGGGGCATCAAAGTGTTGTATTTTACGAATTAAATCTGGCATATTCAGAATCGCCTGCACACAGAACAGACTCTGGAACCGTTTCTGATTAATCAATTCAGAAATCTATAGCCCTTATAAAGCGTTTCAATTGGCAATTCATCGGGTAAGTCCTTTTTTTCTATAGTTGTTTCTGGATCTGGAAGGGTCCTGCCAAGGCGGGAAAAACCCGTCAACACGGTTTCTAAACCGTTGCAAAATTGCTTATATTTAACTATTCCAGATAAGCATAACAGAATTGAACAGTCAGAACGTTATTTACAGGACTTTGCTATCTGAAATCCTTGGGAGTGACCGGTTGTTCAGAATTAATTTAAAAAGTTAAAATAATTAATAATCTATGAGTGAGACTAAAGCCCTGGAAACTATGATCGGAGAAGAGTATAAGTATGGCTTCTCCACCGATATTGAGTATGAAGAATTTCCATTGGGAATTAATGAAGATGTCGTTCGGCTCATATCCGAAAAAAAGAATGAGCCTGAATGGATGACGGAGTTCAGGCTGAATGCCTATCGGGCCTGGACCGAAATGGAAGAACCCGACTGGTTTAATGCAACGTATGAAAAACCGAATTTTGAAACTCTTCAGTTTTATTCTGCCCCCAAGCACCGCCCCAAGCTGGACAGCCTGGATGAAGTAGACCCCAAGATTCGGGAAACCTATGAAAAACTCGGAATTCCACTTGAAGAGCAGAAGATGCTGGCGGGCGTAGCGGTGGATGCCGTTTTTGACAGTGTTTCAGTTTTTACCTCTTTTAAGGAGAAACTGGCAGAAGCCGGAGTGATTTTCTGCTCTATTTCTGAAGCGATACAGGAGTATCCCGAGCTGATAAAAAAGTATATGGGGAGTGTGGTTCCGGTACGGGACAACTTTTATGCAGCCCTGAACTCTGCGGTCTTCTCGGACGGCTCTTTCTGCTACGTTCCTAAAGACACCATCTGCCCGATGGAGCTCTCCACCTATTTTAGGATCAACAACATGAATTCCGGCCAGTTCGAAAGAACCCTCATTATCGCTGAAGAGAATAGTCATGTGAGCTACCTGGAAGGGTGTACAGCCCCCATGTATGATGAGCATCAGTTGCACGCAGCTGTGGTTGAACTGGTTGCACTCGACAATGCGGAAATCAAATACTCCACCATTCAGAACTGGTATTCTGGAGATGAAGATGGAAAAGGGGGTATCTACAACTTTGTTACCAAACGAGGTGCTTGCCGAGGCAAGAATTCAAAGATATCCTGGACACAGCTCGAGACAGGTTCCGCCGTTACACTGAAGTACCCCAGTGTCATTCTGCAGGGAGACAACTCCATCGGTGAGTTCTACTCTGTTGCTGTAACAAATAAAAAGCAGCAGGCTGATACAGGTACGAAGATGATTCACATCGGAAAGAATACCAAGAGTACCATTATCTCCAAAGGTATTTCTGCCGGCAATTCAAATAACAGTTACCGTGGCCTTGTCAAGTTTAACAGGAAGGCGGAAAATGCCAGGAACTTCTCCCAGTGTGACTCGATGCTGATCGGCCAAACCTGTGGAGCGCATACGTTCCCCTATATAGAATCTGCAAATCCGACGGGTAAAATTGAGCATGAGGCAACGACCTCCAGAGTAGGAGAGGATCAGATATTCTATCTCCAGCAGCGCGGAATCAGCGAGGATGATGCCATTTCACTCATTGTGAATGGGTTCTGTAAAGATGTGCTGAAAGAGCTTCCCATGGAGTTTGCCGTGGAAGCGAACAAGCTGTTGGGAATCAAACTTGAAGGTAGCGTGGGATAACGCCAGTGAGCATCATCCGACAAATCTGCAGAAGTTTAAAAATCATTTAATTTAAAAGTAAAAATAAAGAAAGTGCTAGAACTAAAAGACGTATACGCCGAAGTTGAAGGTGAGGGAATTGAGATTTTAAAAGGGGTAAGCCTCACGATAAATAAAGGAGAGATCCATGCTATTATGGGTCCTAACGGAAGTGGAAAGAGTACACTTGCCAAAGTGGTCTCGGGTCATCCGGAGTATGAAGTCACCCAGGGTGATATTCTTTTCAACGGTGAGAGTATATTGGAATTGGATCCTGACGAAAGGGCACATGCCGGTATATTTCTGGCATTCCAGTATCCGGTTGAAGTTCCGGGTGTGACCAATACAACCCTGCTTAGAGAGTCCTACAATACGATTGCTGCCTCGCGGGGCAGAGAAGAGCTGGATCCCCTCGAATTTGATGACTATATCCGTGAAAAATTGGACCTGGTTGAGATGAATCCCGATTTCCTTGAGCGAAGTGTGAATACAGGGTTTTCCGGGGGTGAGAAAAAGCGGAATGAAATTTTTCAGATGGCCGTTTTACAACCTTCTTTAGCCCTCCTGGATGAGACCGATTCAGGTCTGGATATTGATGCCCTCAGAGTCGTTTCGGAAGGGATTAACAAACTCCATACTTCTGAAGATGCAGTGATTCTGATTACACACTATCAGCGGTTGCTCAACTACATCGTGCCCGACTTTGTTCATGTGATGAGAGATGGAAGAATTGTTAAAACCGGCGGCAAAGAACTTGCACTTGAGCTGGAAGAAAAAGGCTATGACTGGCTTGACAGTCAAACAACTGTAAATGGAGAAGTAAAATAATGACACTTAATAAACAGATTGAGTTGTCAGTTCTACATAACCTGGCAGCTGCAGAGACGGCACCGGAAGAGCGGTGGGCCGATATAAGAAAAGAAAGCAGAAGCGCACTAAGCCAGACAGCCTTTCCTCACCGGAAGATCGAAGAGTGGAGGTTTACTGATCTGAGGCCAATTACCAGAACGGAATTTGTGCCGCTGGAGAATGCCGGAGCATTTCCAGTTTCCGGTGCAGAAACCTACTTCATTCCGGAATCAGAAGGGAGCAGGCTGGTCTTTGTAAATGGCCGCTATCAGGAAGAACTCTCGTCGACCGGACCTCTGGGCAAGGGCGTTATTTTTGGTAATCTTGCTGAGTATGAAGACAATCCGGTAGTACAGGAGTATCTGAATAAACTTTTGAACTACGAAGAGGATGTCTTCTCTCTCTACAACGGTGCCTTGTTAAATGACGGAGCATTTATCCATCTTGAGAAAAATGCAAAGGCGGAAGCTCCGATTCAGGTATTGCACCTCTATACAGATTCAGCAAAACCGTTTGTTGCCACCCCCAGACTGCTGGTTGTGGCTGAGGAAGAGTCGGATCTGACCATTGTAGAGGATCATGTGGGACTCGGAAATAATGTCTACATGACCCTGCCGGTTTCTGAGGTAAAGGTGAAAGAGGGAGCCCATATCCATCATGTAAGACTTCAGCGGGATAGCGAAGAGGCTGTTCATGTCTCACGGCCGATTGCGTATGTGGAGAAGAATTCAGAGTACCACGCCTATACGATTACCCTGGGAGCAAGGCTGTCAAGAAACGAGCCTCGTGTTGTACAGGAAGATGAGGAGGTGGACTTTACCCTGGATGGTTTGGTCCTGATAGACGGGAACCAGATTGCAGATACCCACTCTGTCATGGATCATAGATTTGCCCATGGGCAGAGCCACCAGCTCCATAAAGTGGTGGTGAACGGGAATGCACACAGCATTTTTAACGGGAAGATTTTTGTCCGGAAGGATGCCCAGAAAATCGATTCGTTCCAGGAGAACAGAAACTTGTTGCTCTCCTACGAAGGATTGGTCAATACCAAACCTCAGCTTGAAATCTTTGCAGACGATGTGCTCTGTTCTCACGGGGCAACCATTGGTCAGCTGGATCCCGAAGAGGTGTTTTACCTCCAAAGCCGGGGGATGACTGAGGAGAAAGCAAAAGAGGTACTGACCTATGCGTTTGCACTGGAAACCATTGAAAACGTGAAAATCGAATCTGTTCACAAACTGCTTATTGAAGAGGTGAACAGATATACCAGAGCCAACAGTATCCAAAAAGAGACCGTCTAACAAATGGAACCGGCAACAAAAGCAGCAGTGGCTGTAGATTTTGATAAAATAAGGGAAGATTTCCCTGTGTTGAGAGGATCGGTGAATTCAAAACCCCTGGTCTATCTCGATAACGGAGCCTCCAGCCAGATGCCTGCCGTTGTTGCCGATCGTCTCGATCACTATCACCGGTATGAGCATGCAAATGTCCACCGGGGGATCCACACGCTGAGTCAGCGCGCCACGGATGCTTACGAACGAACCCGTAAGCGAGTGCAAAAACATATTAACGCAGCGGATGAACATGAGATCATATTTACGACGGGGACGACCGATTCGCTGAATCTGGTAGCTCACTCTTACGGACTCAGCCAGCTAAAACCCGGAGACGAAATCATCCTTTCAGAGATGGAACATCATGCCAATATTGTGCCTTGGCAGATGACTGCGCAGAAGACGGGTGCAGTGATTCGGGTGATACCCATGCTGGATAGCGGAGATCTGGATCTGGATGTCTACAGAGAGTTGCTGAATGAGAAGACTAAAATAGTCTCTGTTACCCACGTCTCCAATGCGCTCGGAGTGGTCAATCCCGTGAAAGAAATAGCGAAGCTGGCTCACGAAGCCGGTGCAGTTATCGTAGTGGATGGTGCTCAGGCAGTACCCCACGGTGTGGTGGATGTGCAGGAACTGGATGCAGATTTCTACGCATTCTCTGCCCATAAAATGTGCGGGCCTACCGGATTTGGAATCCTTTACGGGAAGGAGTCTTTGCTGAGTGAGATGCCTCCCTACCGGGGCGGAGGAGATATGATCGACAAGGTCACCTTTGAGGAGACTACTTACAATATTG
The DNA here is from genome assembly GCA_938003885.1 of uncultured Balneolaceae bacterium. Lineage (GTDB taxonomy): Bacteria > Bacteroidota > Rhodothermia > Balneolales > Balneolaceae > Rhodohalobacter. Next base: position 11,015 of record CALKWT010000190.1, read on the forward strand.
CGCCATTCAGGTTTGAGGCAGGTACTCCTCCGATCGCAGCATCCATCGGATTTGATAAAGCTCTGGAATACCTCGATGGTATAGGCATGGCGAACATCGCCGCCAGAGAAGAAGAGCTTGTACAATATGCTCTGGATGAACTCTCAAAGATTGAGGGATTGAGGATTATCGGCAACCCGTGGAAACGGGCTTCGGTCATCTCCTTTGTTTTTGATGAAATCCACGCTTCCGATCTGGGTACGATTCTGGACAAACAGGGAATTGCTATCCGGACAGGACATCACTGTGCACAACCTGTCCTGCGAAGGTTTGAAATTCCTTCAACAGCAAGAGTTTCTATATCGTTTTACAATAACAAACATGACATTGACAGGCTTGCAGAGGCTGTAACCTATGCCAAGTCTTTCTTTTAATCATTAAAGAATCAATATTATGCCAAAAATTAAAGAGATAGAACGTACACCCAACCCGGATGCCATGCGTTTTGTGTTGGCAGAACCTCTCACAAATGGCGTCACGAGATCTTTTGAAAACAGTGCGGAAGCCGAGTCGGATGAACTGGCAAAAGCACTTTTTGAAATTGATAGTGTTATCAATGTCTACTACGTAGATAAGTATATTACAGTTACTCAAAATGGAAAAGAGGTGTGGTCCGATCTTCTCAGGAAGCTGGCCCCTCCTATCCGACAGGCAAAGCCTTTATTGGATGTTACTGAAGATGATGAAGTACATGCGTCCAGAGAAGTGCAGGAATCTTCTGATCCGCGCCTTGTTCAGATCAATCAAATGCTGGATGAACAGGTTCGGCCTTACCTGTTTGCAGACGGGGGCGGGCTGAAAGTTTTAAGTCTGGATGGCAACCGCCTGAAAGTGCATTATCAGGGTGCCTGCGGAACTTGTCCGACTGCTACCACTGGTACACTCTATGCCATAGAAAGTATGGTGAAGAGAATTGATCCGGAAATTCAGGTGATTTCTGTCTGATCGGACCCGGTATACGATTTAAAACTATACCGTTACTACTCTTATTATTTTTATAAGGCGAGGTATTATGTCAATTCAACTCAGTGAACAGGCTGCTGAAAGAATCCGGGAAATACGTAATGTTCAAAATGTGGATCCGGATACACCGCTCAGAATTTCTGTCGTGAGCGGTGGGTGCAGTGGCCTGACTTATAATCTCGATTTTGAATCCGGGCAACCTCCTGCAGACTCCGACAAGACATTTGAGGAGTATGGAGTAAAAATCATCGTGGATATGAGAAGCTTTCTCTACCTGGCAGGCACTCGGCTTGATTATTCAGAAGGGTTGACCGGTCAGGGGTTCCACTTTATCAACCCCAATGCGGTGAGAAGTTGTTCATGTGGAGAATCTTTCTCCTTGTAATGGCCGTGCTTTTCCAATCTCAAATTGTAATCATTTAATTTACCAGTACAATGGCAGAAATAGTCAACAAGATTAAACAGTCCAAGCTGGAAACAGTAGATCTGGAAAAATTGGTGGGGGACATTCATATCAAACCATTTGATATGAAAGAGATGCTCTACGAGGGACTGATCCTGAGAGAAAAGCAGTTCCGCGAGCTCTTGAAGGAGCATGATTGGGAGCAGTACAAAGATCATTATGTGGCGGTGTACTGTTCTACAGATGCTATCATTCCCAAATGGGCCTACATGTTAGTCGTCCAATATGCCCATAATATAGCAAGAGATGTACTTTTTGGAGAACCGGACGATGTCTTTAGAACAGTGGCAGGAAAGGTGCTGGATGAGGTGGACTGGAAAGTGTACAGCGACCGCTTCGTTCTTCTTAAAGGGTGCAGCAGGGCGGAGATCTCTGCTGCTCTCTACATGCATGCTACAAAGAAACTGCTGCCTCATGTTCGAAAGCTAATGTACGGTGAAGCGTGCTCCAACGTTCCGGTATTTAATCAGAAGCGTTCGCGCACTTCTGCCGCTTCCTGATCGCTGTAGCCGGGGGAACCCCGCGGAGAGGAGTTCTCCCCGCCTTGTTACTAGACTGCGTTGTCCTGAACCTGCCCTGCTTAAATAACGAAAACGGACAGGCCGGGTTCAGG
>CALKWT010000191.1 GCA_938003885.1 uncultured Balneolaceae bacterium
CGATCATTTTCACAGAGAACTTCGTTAGGATCAACCGCAGCCAGAATGGTACCATTTCTTACAATTTCCACAATAAACAGGCCCGGCAGGTCTCTCAGATCTGCTCCTTCGATGGTATTTCCGATGAGAGGGCTCCCCTCCTTAATAATCATTTCAATGGTGTATTCCCGCGTTTTCTTGAATGAATTATAGACAGAATCGATGTCGGGAAGCCATCTTCTCCCTACAATCATCAGATAAATAAAACCCACAATAGAAATGGGTACACCGACAAATGCGGGCTCAAACAGATGGAGAGTCACTCCCTGATCGGAAATCAACAGGCCATTTATAATCAGGTTTGTACTGGTTCCGATCAATGTACAGGTACCGCCCAGAATTGCAGCGTAGCTGAGTGGAATCAAGAGTTTGGAAGATGGAACTCTATATTTCTTGGCCCACTCCTGCAGTGCCGGGATGAAAGACGCCACAATTGGTGTATTATTTAAAACCGAACTCATCAACATAATAGGTGCAATGATCCTGGCCTGAATAGAAGCCATACTTTTGGGACGGCCCAAAACTTTTTTCACAACAGATTGTACAGCTCCCGTCTCTCTGAGCCCCGCAGCCACAATATATAACGCGGCAATCGTCAGCATTCCCTGATTAGAAAAACCAACAAGTGCTTCCTCTGGCGAGAGAACACCCAATAGTATCACGATGATCAGAATTCCCAGAAATACGCCATCAGGCGGCAGATTCCACACTGCCAACAAAATGATTGCACCGAGAAGCAGAATTAATAAAAATAGATTAATGGGATCCAAGGGAATTCCGATTTACAGGAAGCTTTTAGTTAAAATGGCAGAAAAATTATTCAGTCCGTTATGCATATACAGACCCTGTTCACGCAACGATACAACGCCTTATCTCCTGTGAGTATCATGATGGGTAACTCTTATTACGCGCATTCAATATGTGCTGCATGCCTTGATGCCAGATCTGGGGTTTACAATTGATCCATTCAAATGATGACAAGGTCTGTAAATGTAAGAATTGATGCAACAGAGTTAAAATGATAAATAAATGAAGATACCTCTTCCACCCCCAACGGATCCGACACGTAACCAGCCGGCCCCTCCTCACTGTTTTTCAGAAGAGAGAAGAAAGCTCCAGTTATTAACAAGAAACCGGTCTATAGAATTTATTCATATCAACGCATTATCCGACTGAGCAGCAAATACTTAATGGACAGAAAAAAGATGTTTACCCCAACCTGTACAAAAAGATAGTAAAAATCGGTATATAGGATAAGTAAAGAGTAGGCAAGCCATTCCGCACCTCTCGAACTGAGTGTAACCATAAGAAATCCGATGATGCGCTTGTCCGGACTGTTCTTTTTCTCCTGGCCTTTTATTTTGAAAATAATACCATCAACTATAAAAAAATTCAGAGCTGATATCAGTAATAATATAATGATATAAGATGCATAGATATTATATTCAAAAATATCCACAAACAGATAATTCAGCAGAATAGCCAGAATGAATCCGGGTAAGCCCCATAATCCGAATCGAAAAATCTTGAAGAGATGCTGCAACTTTTAGCCTGTTTAATTATCGTGTATTATTTGAAGATAGGTAATGCCCCGACTTATAGATGATATGCATCCATAAACCGAAATAGAATATTTAGAAAGCGACATAGAAAAGTAGGTTGGACAGTCCAAATACTCCCCAACCGATAAGTACTCCCGGAAGCCACTCAAAATTTCCAAAAATTGGCCCACCCCAATCAGGCAAACAGATGAAATGAGAATCAATGGATTGCAGAGTGCTATAGCTACACAACCCCTTGGAAATACCTCACCATTCATTTAATTCTATGCCGAAAGAAATATTTCCAGACTCACAGTTTAGGGTATCATCCCTCCAGTACAGTGTTGTACAGGGATGATACGTTTCTTCAAAAGCCCCCCTTTACCCAGGCTAATCTAATCTGGCATTCAATAAAAAGATAAAATCAGTGAACTGGCAACTGGTGGCTGCAATGCATCTCTGATCGGTTAGCCCCCACTTTTTAGCGGTAGAGGGAGTTGTAATAATTCCGATAGACAAATTCATCTTTCGGGAAAACTTTGTGAAACAGATTCCCGCCTACTGTTCCATGCTGCATTCTGCGTTTCTGGTAAACTGGCATCTCGAGCCCTGTTACAGCACGTATCCCCCTCTGAACCACGTCACCTTTCAGTGCATAGAGCTCTTCATGCTTCCAATTCGTTAAATGGACAAACGGTATACCCTCGGAAATTTCGATCACATTGGGAAGGGTGTATGGACTAAAACCCAGGAATTGATATCGGTTCGCTGTTGCATAGGTGCGAACGTGTCCGCGACTCTGACCACCTGAATAGGTTAGAGAGTGCTTAATCTTATCTACACCCCACCCTTCGTGATATAGAAGGGGATTACCGAGAACACTCCTGATCGTAAGCTCTGGGTTCTCTTCTATCGGATAGGCTTTCAGATTTTCATCTCCACCGTCACCATCTACAAGATAGGTCCAGTTCGGATAACGCTCCCTGATTTTCTTGCAGAGGGCGAGGGTAACCGTAGCAGCTTCCACGTCCCGCTGTTTATAATCTTCAATAACTCGAATCGTCTCTTTGTAATCCAGATCTTCGGGTGACCCTTCAACCACTTCCAGGAACATGCTAAGGCCAAGAGAGTCGAGAAACCGATGCGCCTGATCCGCATCACTGCCCCCGTTTACAGAGAGGGTGAAAGCTTTGAGCCGGGCGGGTGACTCTCCTCTTCTCAATAGCAGATCATAAAGGACAAGAAATACCGAGCCGCTGTCAATCCCCCCCGAAAACAATACTCCTATAGGCTCCTCCTTTGGAATGGAGTCCAGCCACTTGCTGCATTCATCTGCCATCGCACTGACATAGGCTTCACCAATCTTATCCAGATCCGGTTCAAGACGATTCATCTCGGGAGTGAAAAATCGTTTATGTTCGGGATTGGGATCGGGACATCCGACCACGTCAAGACGGGTAACATAATGAGCCGGTACCATTCTTGTGTAATCAGGACGGAATTGATGATGCAATCCCAGAGTCTTTAAATATTGGTAGATCTCGTCAATCCGGTCAGCTACAATCAACAAGGGCCCTGCAACTTGTTTCGCCATAAAGTACCGCAGCGGCCTTCCGATGGAGCGTGCCATATAAACCTGTTTCCCTCTTTTTGTTACAATGGCAAAGTTACCATCGATCTTTCTGATCTCTTCAGGCTTCCCGGAAGAGACCCGCTCCTCAGCCTCCTGCAGGGTCATGTTAAATATCTGATTCTTGTCCGGATCCGAAAGGTTTACAAAATCTTCAAGCTTTTGAACTACGTTAGGCATATTGTCGTGACTTAAACTGATGTAATGGTTTTTACGAATATAAAGAAATTATAACAAGAAGAGGGACCCGCATTGAGATTAATTAAAGGCCGGATGTGATATTAGAAGAATCGAGATTCACAAATAGCAACGCTTTGTACATGTCATCCCATCAGGGCGCATCGGGCCCTACGAGCGGGGTGCATAACCCCATCCATGCTACCAACTCTGAATCCATGTACTCTGATCCGTACCGGACCTTACTCCGAACTCTCAGCCACCGTTTCAGATTCCGGTGAGCCGGTGGGCACAATCACTGCGAATCCTAACCCCAATCCACTCCCAAAAAATCAGATCCGCATCCATGCACCTGAGCCGACCCTGACCCGGGAATTCCCGTTACCTGACTTCCTCTCCGGGGCTCACTTGCCGGTTTTCAGAAACATATCCCCGGAACGGATCCAGCCCTTTCTGCGCATCCAGGAGGAGACAACCAGGCTGATCAAAGCCGGCCCCGCAAGATGCAAAATCCCGATACTGAGCAAATTTTCCGCTGTGAATCCCATCGATGTCAGAGTTAGGATCTGTCCTACAAAACCACTTGTCCCCATGGTGATGCCCAGGTCACGGCCGAGTTGGATGAGCTGTTCCTTGTCGTAGCCGC
>CALKWT010000192.1 GCA_938003885.1 uncultured Balneolaceae bacterium
CCCCGGGATCACTCGAGACTTCTGATCTACGATCGGAAAACGGAAGAGATAACTGATGACCGGTTCTATAATATCGGCCGCTATCTGCCGGAGAACACAACGCTTGTTGTGAATAATAGCAGGGTAGAGAAGTGCAGGCTGCTCTTTGATGGTGGCCGCAAAGAGATCTTTGTTACCAAAGTTCATTCAGACAACATCGTAGAAGCGATGGTACGTCCCGGAAAAATGTTCAGGGAGGGGAAAAAAGGCCGTCTGACAGCGGATCTCTCAGCGGACACCCTGACTATCGCCCCGGACGGCTTGCGCACATTGAAGCTGAGCCACGCACTGGATGACTCCATTTGGGATCCCTACCGCCACACCCCGTTTCCTCCATACATCGAGCGGGATGAAAGCCTGGCAGAACGGTACCAGACGGTCTTTGCCGCAGAGGAGGGGAGCAAGGCTGCACCTACGGCCGGGCTCCATTTTACCCCCGCTCTTCTGGACTCCCTTGAAAAGCAGGGAATTTTCAAAACAGAGGTGACGCTCCATGTCGGCCTCGGCACATTTGCGCCAGTAAAAACGGATGACCTGACTGATCACATCATGCATAGCGAATGGTATCAGGTCAGTGAAGAGCAGGCAGAGGCGCTGAATCGGTCGGAGAGTATCACAGCAGTGGGGACCACCAGCGTGAGGGTACTGGAATCCCTGCGAAAGAGAGATGGTAAATTTCGAGCTGCTTCCGGCGAGACAGATATCTTTATCACTCCGGGATACAGATTTTTAGCTACAGATCATCTTATCACAAATTTTCACCTTCCTGAAAGCACCCTGCTGATGCTCGTCTCTGCCTTTGCAGGATTTGAACAATCCCGGAAAATCTACCGGCACGCCATAGAACAGGAGTACCGTTTTTACTCCTTTGGGGACGCTATGCTTATCTTGTAGGGAGCAGCAGGGAGCTCGTAGCAGAGAGGGGGTTTCGGCAGGGAGTGGCCCCGTTTCACAAAGGATTCTTGTGAATGGATGGTCTCCACCAGGGGATCCCTTAGTCAGAATCTCATTTCATCCCGGAGATCAGAGCATCAGGCTTTGAAACAGGCTGGTCAGCTCTCCCTGAGATCTTTTTCATGCTGCTCTCTGTAGGCGTTGGTGATTTTTTGATTCATGTGGCGCTTATAGTTTTCATACTCATACTTATTCACCGTAAATTCAGAGTGATAAGTGCCATCATTGCAATCCACATGATATTTATGTTCCGAATCAGTCTGGGTGATCACGACCTGAACTTTACCCAGCTTATAGGATGCTATTTCTTTACTCATTCTTAATTGGCTGTTTGACAGTTACCAAAAGTTACTATTTTTAAGCATCATCTGCATCCATCAACCATTCATAAAAAACTATCCTTATGCGATCTATTTCGGGAATTTTAATTCTATTTACACTCACTTTCTTTATCAGTTGCGGGGGCGAGAGCCAGCCCCAAACGACCCTTCCCCAGGGCGAGTCAGCCACTCCTGATGTAACGGAGGTTTCTGCCAGCGAACTCTTTTTTGAAAACCTCTCTTCTCTCTGCGGCGAGAGTTTCACAGGTGAATCGGTCTTTCCTGATCATCCGGACCATGAACTTGTCGGAGTAGAGCTCCGTGCCGTCGTCGAGAGCTGCAGCGACGAGGAGATCCGGGTACCCTTTCTTGCCGGTGAAGACAGATCCAGAACCTGGGTCTTCAGCAGATCCGACAGGGGCGTGCATCTTCTTCACGATCACCGATATCCGGACGGAACGCCGCACGATCTGACCAATTACGGCGGGTATGCGACAGATGAGGGGTCGGAATATGCCCAGTACTTTGCTGCTGACCTGCTCACAGAAGAAATGCTGCCCGAAGCGGAAACCAATGTCTGGATGGTAGAGATCGATCCGGAAAACGGGACATTGACCTACTATCTGGAGCGGCACAACGAACCTCGATTCCGCGCCGAACTACAAAGGGATAGCGAATAACAGAACGAGGAATTTCCCGGCTTCTGATCAACGGGTGAGCTGCCGCTTCCGCCTCCCATCCGCATTCATGACAAATAGCTGTGGTTCGCCATCTACATTCGAAAGATAGGCGATCCGGCTCCCTTTGGGTGACCAGATTCCATAGAATGTGTGTGAGTCGTAGGAGGTATGCTGAGTAAGGCCCGTACCGTCCGTCTGAATGACATAGAGATTATAGGCACCGCTCCGGTTGGAAGAGAACAGGATTTTCTCACCGTCAGGCGACCATACGGGCCCGATATCGATGGCGGGAGAGCGGACCAACTCACGCTGGTTGCTGCCATCGTGGTCCATCAGGTAGATATCAAAAACCCCGTTTCGGTTGGTGATAAATGCGAATTGCGAGCCATCGGGGGACCAGACCGGATCCAGATCAAAATAGACGGAGTTGGTAAGACGGGTCTGCTCCGAACCGTCTGCATTCATCACATAGATCTCCGGCTGATGATCCCGGTCCGAGATAAAGACGATCTTGCTGCCGTCGGGGGAGAATCTGGGGTGAACATTGGTAGCATAGGTTTGGGTCAGCGGAATCCGTTCCCTGCCGGTCTGATTCATAGTATAAATTTCATAGTTCCCCCGTTCACTTCTGAAATGGGCCAGAATCTGTCGTCCGTCGGGTGACCAGGAGGGGCGGTACCCATCTCTTGCAAAGGTTTCGTAAAGGCCTTTGACGTTGTAAATAACTGTATCAGGGGGGAAAGGGCCGAATTCAATAGGACGGTCGGAATAGTAGGCGATCGATCTGCCGTCGGGAGACCAGGCCGGATACATGTCGTTAGCAGGATGGTGGGTTACTCGGGTTTTTTCTCTGCTCCAGATATCGATTGCGTAAATTTCATAGTTGTCGTTATGCAGGGCAGAGTAGGCAATTTTAAATCCATCCGGCGACCAGGCAGGGCCGCTGTGCAAACTTTTCGGTGTATATTTTTGTGCTGACAGGCTGCCCGCCGGGAAGAAAAGAAGTGGGGTCAGGTACAGAAAAGCTGCGATATGTGAGTATAACATTCTCATGGTATCAATTTTTGAAATCCGGAGATCACAAAAGCTCAATACGGCAGGAGCTTAACAGCCAGGTAGAGGAAAATTAACTAAAATAAATTCAGAGTAACAAACAGAGTGAGAGGAGAAAACTCTGAGAGAGAGGGAGGGAGAAAAATAGTTGAATGGCTCCGGCCGGGAGCCATTCAACACGTATCAGAAAATAGGAGTCTTCCCGGCCTCTATGGCAGGCAGCTGGAGTTATCGGGGCAAGGAGTTGGTGATTTCAATAAACTCCTGATTATCTACCTGCGGACGTCCGTCGTAATTGAGTACTTCGATGGAAGAGGTGTAGATTAACCGAACAATCCGTGTGTACTTCTCAAAATCGATCTTGTCTACTGTATCCGATGGGCGGTGGTAGTCTGCATGTACACCTGTAAAAAAGAAGACAAAAGGCACACTTAACCGGCCGAAGTTCCAGTGGTCACTTCTCCGGTAGAACTGATTCCGGTCGGTCAGGTCATTGTAACGGCGATCGAGGGTCATTCCGACACTCTTATTATTCGCTTCCA
>CALKWT010000193.1 GCA_938003885.1 uncultured Balneolaceae bacterium
GGAGCCCAGGTTCCCAGGCCATCCACATATCGGTTATACATACAGAATGCAGCGGCAATAAGTACCGTATGGTGAATCTCCATATCTGTAGCACCTTCCTTCCGGGCATTCTCAATATCCACTGACGTTACCTTATTACCTAGGATCTGGACCTTTTTGGCGATCTGAAGCAGAGCCCTGAGTTTGTCAGAAATTTTAGTCGTAGCAAAGTTCTGTTTGATATCATCGATAATATTCAGATCCCCATCCAGATTGTGCGCTACAGCAGCTCCATGGGAAGTGTGACAAAAGTGACACTCATTTTGATAGGATACCCAGGAGGCGATCATCTCGCGTTCAGCGGTGGTCAGCGTAGATGGACCACGCAGCAGTACTTCTGCGAGTTCGCTCAATGGCTTGGCAGTTTCAGGGCTATACTTAAATAATCCGACGATACCTGGCAGTGAATTGTTCAGTTCGATGTGGGCAGTGTTCGAAATAGTTGACATTTTCTATACGATAAAGTTGTTTCGGTTTCTACTGCTCGTTTATAACGAATATAATGGCCGGGAGGCAATGTGTAAATCAAAAATTGCGGAACCGGGAAATTATTTTTCGAACAACCTGTGCCTGGCTATGGCGGATAGGTAAACAAAAGCAAAAAGATGCCGGGTCAGTTCTGAACCGGCATTCCAATCGCATCGCTAACTAAATGGAGGCAGGCCCCTATTGAACGTTGAGCAGCTCGACCTCGTAAACCACAGGTGAGAATGGTTTCGTCAGGGGGATATGTGTAGTTACTTCAAAAATATCCTTGCGCATACCTTGCGGCAAGACCTGAACGCTTTTGCCAAATGCCTGGCTGGATGGCATCACCAGTTCTGCCGTTTCCCCTTCTTTCATCAGCAGAACTCCATTCTCAAATCCGGGTACAAATGGCCTCTCGTTCATATAGACGTTCACGGTATCCGATTCGATGGGAGTCCCGTCCAGATACTTTCGGGTAAACGTCAGTTCCACCCTACTGTTGCTCTGTGGAGTGTCTCCTTCCCCCTCTTCAATGGTGATGTGGTAGAGGCCGTTCGGGAAAGAATGCGCATCGTATTCGTGGGCCTCTGCATACGCTTTAACTTGCTGAAGTTCCAGCTCGCGTATCTCCTCTTCGGTTTTCAGGTCCACGACTTCTACATCCATGATAAAGTGTGAATATTCATCAAAGAAATCTTCGTTACTGTAACCGCTGTATGCCTGATACGACGGGATGTAGAAGCGAAATTTTTCTCCGAGCCTCATGGTATTGATGGAGTAGTTCAAGCCAGCAGGTAGAATGGCGTTGTAACCGTGGTCGTAGCTGTAGCTAAAATAGAGCGGATCAGAACGGTCTTCGTGAGAGTCTACAAGATAATCGCCTTCCAGATGGTACATTTCATAAACTACACCCACAACATGGTCCCGGACAATCTGACGCCCGCTCTCGTTTTCTTCAAGAACTTCGATGTAGACCCCGCTGGAATGGCGTTCAGCTTCAATACCGTTGGCCTCGAGAAAAAGCTGAATGGCTTCATCCGCTTCCCGTACTTCACGGTCGAAGTCACTTTCAGGTGTATCCAGGCACCCTGTAACAAGTGCAGTCAAAAGGAATAAGAGTAGAAATAGTCGGTTATTTGATATCATAATATAGTTCATAGTCAGTATCATAATGAGGAACCCTTCAAAAGCCTTCATCTGATCTGTACTGTAAGGATTATAGTTTACTTAGGTTATCTATACGGATGGTTTGAACGATCTGCTACATCGTTCTTAAAGCAGGACTCTCAGCTGCAGCCCCCCGGTTGAGTAGCGGATACCCCGGGAGGAGACCCGGCCGGCAGGTATCCTGAAGAAAGGTTCAAAGGAGAGTGTATAGTCGTTGAAAATTTTGTGCTGATAACCTGCCGAAAAAGTATAGAAAGCACCCCAGTTGATCTCACTCAGGGCCGGTTCTGACTCTTTGTGGCTGGTGCGGTAGGTGACCACACTTTCGGGGATCTCTGATTCATTCATACTGCTCCCGAAAGTTTGAGGGCGATGCGCCCACTCAAAGGTATAGTCGTACTCTTCTCTCAAAAATGTGACGGATGAGAACCCTGCGGATATGCTGAATCTGTCGGAGATGTGGTATCTCAGATCGAACGGGATTTCAAGGTTCAGGAAATTTAACTGCACGGAAGAGAGCTGATCCCCCGACATCACTACCGGATCCTCTACAGCTGAGACTTTCACTTCAGGCAGCTCCGCCGCAGCTAAAAATTGCTCCTGTCGATCCCTGTAACTGAGGTTGTTTTGGGAGATTGCGAGTCCTGTGGAGAGTGTGAACCGGGGGGCGAAATTCCAGTCCGCATACATACCAGCACCGGAACCCAGATCTGTTTCCGAATCATGGATATTCATCATCGAAGCGTAGGCTACGCTGAACGTCACTGCATCACGATCTGACTTCCGTCCCGGGGACTGAAGATCCTCTTTGGTTACAAGGCTTGACGACTGCACGATCTGATCTGTACGGGTGGATTGGGTTACAGAAGCTGGTTTCGCATCGGTAAAAGTATTTTCAATCGACTCATCTGCACCAGGGTAGAGATACGTATCCATTAAATGGACCGGTTGGATTGGATAAAGGGCATAGAATTTGCTGCTGTCATAAAATGGAGTTTCCCGGCCGGAAGGTGGCTGGGCTCCGGGATCCGGCGCAGAGCTTGCAGGTTCCGCTGAGCGCTCAATAAATTCTGCATCTTCGGCTGGCGAAGAGCTCTCTTCAACCGGACGGGAAGCGGCAACCGGGCTTTCTGCCCCTGAAGAGTCGGTTCTCCGGGATTCGGGGGCCGCTCCGCTGAACAATTCCTGCGGGGTGGCCTCTATTGCCGGTGCTCCCGGTTCCCCGATGGCAGGTTGTTGTTGTCCGGAAATCTGCTCGACGGCTGCGGAACTCGAAAAAGCGATCCATAGATAGACAGAGATCAGGCCGGCGATCAGAACGGCAGCTGCTGCCCTGAAGAAAAGCATCCTTTTCCGCTTTCGGTTCGCCTGCTCCCTGTGTTTCTCAAATCGTTCCCAGGAACCCAGTACGTAAGGTTCTTCATGATCATTCAGCTCTTTTCTGATGTGATCAAACAGATCATCATTCAAACTCATACTTTACCTCCCTGTACGGCCAGATGATTGTAGATATTCCGAAGTTGTGCTTTTGCCCTTGTGAGATAGGTCCTGGATGAACTTTCGGCGATATCCAGTTTCTCTGCGATTTCACGATGGCTGTATCCTTCAATTTCATACATATTGAATACAAATCTCAGCAACTCCGGAAGTTGGTTTAACATCTTATAAATATGCTTTGCATTCAGATCCGACTCCACGTCCTGCATCGATACCAACGGCGTGCTTTCCAGTTCTACATGCTTGCGGAAACGTCTGTTCGCCCTCGCTTTATCAATGGAGGTATTGACAACGATCCTTCTTAGCCAAGGTTTAAAGGGCCGTGTAGTGTCAAAGGATCGGATATGTTCAAATACCTTTAGAAAACTGTCATTGACGATCTCCTCTGCATCTGCCCGCTCTGCGCAGTATGTCAGGGCAACACCTGTGACATAGCCGTAATATTTTTTGTACAGTTTTTTCTGGCTGTCCGGATTATTTTCCCGGCAACCTTTGATCAGCTGTACCAGTTCATTTTCTTCTGAATCAACCACACGGGAGGGTAGTAGGGAATCCGCTTGATTTAGAGGTTTTTTAATAGAGCTATTCTCCACCAGATCATCTACTGAAAACGTATCGACTCCGATCATAACCCGGACTTTTAAGGTATAACATTAACTGGAATACGTACAGTCGCGTCAGAATGCTACACACTTTCAAACTTTCTACACAACGCTTCAGTTGATACCAAACTCCATCTAATGGGGATACTTGAATCAGAGGATGACTGTGGTTATGTGCTAACTATTTAATAAACAATATTAAAAGGGACAAAGGAAACAATTTTCACTTCTCTGAATTTATAGTGCAATTGAGAATCATTCATGAAAACCACCAAATAAAAAAAGAGAACAATGAAGAAAAAACTGATTCTACTTACACTGTTCATGGGAGGTTTAACGTTTGCAGCCAGCGCACAAAGTGCGGCAGATCGTGCATCTATCAAGAACACATTCGGGATCGGCCCGCGGGTCGGCTACTACAATTCTGCAGATGCAGATGATGGAAGTTTCTATGGCGGGCTTCAGGCCAGATTACGTCTGGGTGCTTTCGTTGGTATCGAAGGAGCTGTAGAGTATCGGTCGAAACAGGAGTATGGCATCGGTGACTACACAATGGAAACCAGCTCCATTCCGGTGACTGCATCCCTGATGTTATTTGCACCGATCAGTGAGCAGTTTGCTCCTTACGCCGTAGGGGGCCTGGGCGCATACCATACCCGTT
>CALKWT010000194.1 GCA_938003885.1 uncultured Balneolaceae bacterium
TTGAACACAATACAAAAATCATTCCCATCGCGGAAATTATACCTGAGCCGTACATTGGCTGCTGCAATATGTGCCGCAGAGTTGAACTGTATAAAAGCATTTGTTGAAAGCTTGGTATTGAGAGCAGTGCGTATCCGAAGCTGGCCCACGTGCACCGCCTGCCACTCTTCCTGCATACCGGCGTCAAGCAGATTGTAAAGATAGGAGGCCTCAAGTTCAAGGTGTTTCGAAATATTCCAGGTGGGTCCGACCGTCGCGGTGATCAATCGTCCATCATAAAATGTGCCCGCGTCCAGTTCAAAACGGGTTCTGAAAAGTTTTGATGAAGCCATTTGATAGGCTGCAGAAGCTCTGGCAAAGGTATAGGATCCCTGGGTGATGAGGGCTCGTTGTAAGACGGGAAAATTGAAAGGCACCTCTTCGTAAAACCAGATAAAAGAGGCCTCAAGAGTGGCTCCTGGTTTTGTGGTGGCCTCCCACATCGTTCCCAGCTCCACTGTTTCAGGCTGATTCGTCGATGCATTCCAGAAGGCTTCCCCTTCCACCGAAATAGAGTGCCACAGCAAGGAGGAACTCTCCGGGGACAGCCAGCCGTATCGGACTTCCTGTTCAGCCATATAGTAATTATTTCTGGGAGAAAACCCTGTTCCCGGATGGTACTCTTCCCCCGAATATCCGATGGTGGTTTCATAGGAAAAGCCCTGACGACTGCGCCTTTCCAGGTTGATACGGATAGTGGATGCATCCAGGAGAGAGTGACTGCCAATCTGTTCATCCATGGTAAATGCCCAGACGTAGGCCAGATAATCATCACCTCCGAGCCGGATGTTTCCATCGATACCCAGGCCGATATTGTAGTATCCCTCCGTATTAACACGCGTGGTGGCCATGGCACCGGCAAATGAGTAGGGGTTGATAACTTCGCGTCTCAACCTGAGTACGCCAAAGTTTTCCGTGTCAATATCTTCGTAGCGGCCGGTTTGCATGTTTAGAAGGCCAATATCCCAGGAGCCTACTTTACCGGTGAGCCGCCCGCCGCCAATAATACGCAGCTGTTCTCCTGTTTCACTCAGCCCAATTCTCCGGCTGTGAAAAAGTCTTCCATTTTCGCCGGTATTGAATTCAAATATTCCAGAGCGCTCTTGAAAAAACTGCCTTTTTTCGGGGAAAAAAAGATTGAAACGGGTGCGGTTGATCTGCTGATCATCCGCCTCTACCTGGGCAAAATCGGTATTGACCGTAAGATCGAGCGTGAGATTATTTGTAATCCCATATTTAACATCGAATCCGGCATCCAGCGTGGTATCATCCACTCTTGTATAACCCGCCTCATCTGCATTGAGGGAGTGAATCTGATCGAAGCCACCAAGAAGGTAGGGGGACAGATGAACCGGGCGGCTGCTGTAAATTCCTTCAAATACCACCCGCTGTCCCAGAGAGGATTTGAAAAACGGCCTTGAAACATTGGCTGGAACTTCGGGAAAGGTGACCCGTTCATTTTTTCTTGCGATCCCCCGCTGAAACAGGAGTCCCATCTCTACCCTCCCGTTTTCATCCTGAAAACCCAGGCTGGAAAATGGAATCCGAACCTCCGCAAACCACCCTTCGTCTGTGATCTGAGTAACGACATCCCAGTAGGTATTGAAATCGGCATTCAGCGCATTCGGGCCTTCCCCATCATTTGAGATCGTTGCATCCCGCTTCGCGCCGGTGGGTGTAATGGTAAACGCCATGCCAGATTCGTTATCATTGTAGGTATCCAGCAGCATATGGAACACATCATCCCCGCTAAGGCGGTCTCTGAACAGTGTATTGGCACGGATACCGGACGGATCCGAATCATAGGCACGAATCGAGGCGTAAATATATTGATCGTCGTAAGCGATACGGATTTCTGTCTCCTCGGAAGGCGGAAGGCCTGAAACAGGATCGTAGGAGATCAACGGAACAGGGTCAATAGCAACCCAGGCAGGTTCATCTACAATCCCATCGATAACGATAGGGCCCGTTATTCTGGGCAAAACAAGGGGTTCAGTAGTACCCGTCTGCGCTTTTAAATCCACCCATAAAACGAACCCCGCTACTAATAGAAGATAAAATTTCATTCGCGAAATTGACCCCATCTTTAGCTGATACCCTTCTCAGCTGTTTATGTTATACAACATAATTTTTTCGAATATAGGTCATTCAAAAGTGGCTAACAAGTGGGAGACGTTATTTCTAAGAAAAAATGACGCTCCAGACTCTATCCAATAGGGGTCCTTTAAGGGAATAAGTAACTATTTATGACTCATTTTACAGAAAGGATGGACGGCTTAGAAGAGAGTGAAAAAAATATAAGAAGCTTGTCATCCTCACCGTCATAACCGAAGACGTTACGATTCCTACTTCTTATCCCCGGATGTGCGTTTGGGGCTCCCCTTCCTCGACTCAGAAAATTTGTGAACTCTCTGTTTGGTATCTCTTTCTCTTGTGAGTGGTTCTACGAGCACATCAAATACTTCAGGAGGGAGTTTAGTGTATTGTGCGGCAACCTGTTCAGCCGCTACATCAAAGTGCCATTTCACTCGCTTTGCAAACTCCTTTTCAAGGTTTTTAATGGTCTGTTCACCATCTTCTGAGTTTGGACTCACTGAGCGGAGAACCTGGATAATTTCCTGCTGCCCCAGAAGCAGGGCTTCCATGAGGGCTTTATTGGTAATGATGGTATTCAGCAGAACTTTAAGAATTTGCTGATTTTGAAGGATCTTTTGAATGGGGTGATCGGGTGATTCCAGTTCCTTCTTCTGCACCCGATGCGGGAGATCATAAACACCACGATGAACCCGTACCAGTAATTCCATATTCACCATTTCTGACAAGGCACTTCGCGCATTGCCATAATCCAGCCCGGACAGCTTCACTATATCGCGGATTTGCATAGCCTTACCAGCCTCTTCCAACACCTGAATGATTTTTGCCCGCCGGGGGGAAATCGAATTTATTTCGGTACTCATATCGAACGATGTTTCATCCATCTCAAGTTTACAGGGCCTTTACAAAACGGGTACGTTCAACGGGCCCCACTACCTTTAAAGAACTCAATGTCATGCTATCTATTCAGAGATTCTCATTTATAAAATTTATAAAGAACAGAAATCGCTGAAAAAATATTTTTACAGAAGCCCAATTCCATGATATGTACTTTTTTGCCTAAATCCTCTTTAAGATCTGCAAAATAGTATAATTATAAAAGAGTTTACCGGCCGGATCCAGCCAGGATCGCCCTCCAGGAACCATCGCAATTCCTTGAATCCCATTCGGGTACCGGGGCAATGAGACATTGGGGACCCCACGCACCACACACCGGGGACTCCTCTTTTTATCCATGGATTTACACGGTTGCATCTCCAATTGATCCTCATAAAGGGCTAAAATTTCGGAAGCACGACCTACTCAATACTTGGGAAAAACGGGAGTCCGGGCCAGCTTGTCGGGCTCAGCGGCATCGGCTGGAAACCCCAGACAATACAGTATATTTTAAATTGGCTAATAGTGCAAAAAGAAAGGGTGTTTTTGGCCGGGCCATGCCTTTGTTCTATGAAGCAAGAAGAGCTCATGAAATTTAAAACATAAGATTCAGAGAAGGATATGTTTCTAGCTTTTGTTTTTCATTCTGTTTTTATTTACTTGTCAGGTATAGCATTTTGCAAGTTAATTGGCTGTTTACAGGGTTTGATATGAAGAGGATATCGATCTGCTTTTGGGCTTTTGTGCTTTTTTCATGCACCAGCCCTTCAAATGAATACGAATGGATTGATGCTGCAAGCATCGGAAAGGAACGGAGCGTCTCCAGGCCTTTTACAAAATAGCCGCTGCAAAACCGGATGGAGAACGTTTAGCTGCGTTTTATTTACATCAAAACAAATTGAAAATATTTGACAATACAGGAAATGAAGTTCATAAAATTGCAATTCATGATCCCTATGTGACTTTTGATAAAAGCGGGGAGTCATCTTACGTTTATCGGAGTTCAATTTATGCTACCGATACATTTATCTATGTCCTCGCGCCCAATGTACCTTCCAATGAGGCTATGGATTCCCCGGAATTCATTCAACCCTTTCTGGAAATATGGGATTGGGAGGGCAATCAGCTCCAGCGTTTCAGATTCGACAGGCTGATAACAGATTTCTCAGTATCGGAGAAGCAGGGAAAAGTATACGCCATATCCGTTTTCGAAATGAATAAGATTTTTGAATATGATCTGAGCGAACTGGTTGACGTATACAGTGCTGGCAGCCGGTAACGGTAGTCTGGATGAATAGTTCCCAACATCAAGCACCCTGCGATAAGTTAAAAAAGATCCTGTCAGGTAGATGGCTGAAAATAAAATTACAGAATGTTCGTTACATATCCCGTCGTACCCAAAAAACGACATCTATTTATAGTATGGTAAAGCTTTTCTTGAGCTGCACATGCCGAGGGGCTTTTTACCAATTTTTTTTGTGATTATTCTGATTATCAAGTACTTGAATAGAGCTTTTGCAGAAAACGTTGCTCAACTTCATGAATGGAATTCCAGAGCCCGTTGATCATGAACCTGACCAAATTTTCATGCTTTGCAGTTGCTCTTGTTAATTCGAAACCAACTTGTTATAAAGTATAATTATGGAAAAGAAATACATATTAATCTTTAATCTTCTTCTCTTTTTATTTTTTAGTTTATCCATTCAAAGTTCCCTTGCATCCTATCAGGGAATTGTCATCTACACCCCCTACACCAGCCAATCCGTTTCCCCGGGTGAATCATTAAGTTACGATGTTGAAATCATCAACCAATCCGATCAGATTGAAACGGTTTCTATCAAAGTACTGGGCGTTCCAGATTCGTGGGATCCAAAATTAACCGCGGGCAATACCATTATAGATGAGATCTCTGTAAAACCTGAATCTTTTGGCAGTGATTTTTCTAAAACCGTAAAGCTTGACCTCTCTATACCTTTGGAAATCAACCGCGGCCGATATGACCTGGAAATTCTTGCTGAAACCAATAGCGGATTGCAGAGGGTATTACCGCTTCATGTTCAGGTGATCGAACAAGGAGTATTTGAAACAGACATGGAAGTAACACAAGCCAACATGGAAGGTTATGCTGATTCGGAGTTTAACTACAATATTACATTAAACAACCGCACAGCAGCCACACAAAACTATTCGCTTGTTGCCTCCGCACCAACAGGCTGGGGGGTTCGTTTCAGAGTACGTGGAAATTATGCCACATCTGTACAATTGGAGCCGGGCGACAGCGAAACCCTCACCGTCAATGTAAAATCACCGATGAGAGCAGAGGCTGGCTCCTACACAATTGATATTCGGGCCGTTTCAGGTTCAGCCACAGCCGAAGCCTCGCTGGAAACTGTAATACAAGGAGAATATGATCTGGATTTGGTCACGCCATCCGGCCGCTTAAGTGCGGATGTTACAGCCGGACAATCAACCACTATTCCGCTTTTATTGAGAAATACCGGCACCATTCCGCTGGAAGATATTTCCCTGCGCGCATCTGCACCCGCAGAATGGAGCGTGGAGTTCGATGTGGAAGAAAACAGGGTTTCACGGCTTGACGCCGGCGAAGAACTGCCCATAAACGCCGTTGTTTCTTCCAGCAATAAAGCCATTGCCGGTGATTACCGGTTAAACATTGATGCAAATGCATCTGAAGCCTCGGCAAATGCAAACTTCAGAATCACTGTGAGAAGATCGGTCGCAACCGGAGCCACAGGGCTGACCTTTATTGTTTTAGTAGCGGGGGGCATCTTCTATCTGGTTAAAAAGTTTGGACGAAGATAGGCCGACAATGATCAAAGTTACAGATTTAGTAAAGGATTACAAACAAAAGCGCGCGGTCGATCATCTCGACCTGACGATTAAGAAAGGCGAAGTTTTTGGATTGCTGGGGCCCAACGGAGCAGGGAAAACAACCATTATACTGAGCTTGCTTGGGCTTACAGAACCTACATCAGGATCTGTGTATGTGAATGACTGGAATGCCACATCCGAACCTTTAAAAGTGAAGCGAATCATCGGGTATCTCCCCGATAATGTGGGTTTTCCTGAAAACAGCTCCGGTTTCGAAAGCCTGATTTATACGGGAATGCTGAACGGCATTCCCGAAAAAAAAGCAGCGGAAAAAGCCGCCGGGCTGCTGAAAGTTATTGGATTGGAGGACGCTGGTTACAGAAAAACAAAAACCTATTCCAAAGGAATGAAACAGCGGTTAGGCCTTGCTGATGTTCTTATGAAGGATCCAGAAATCATGATCCTCGATGAGCCCACAACAGGCATCGACCCCAAAGGTATTCAGGAGTTTCTTCGTCTGATACGAAATCTGAGCAAACAAAAGGGGATTACCGTTCTGCTCAGTTCACATCTGCTGCACCAGGTTCAGAGGATCTGTGACCGGGTGGGCATCCTTGTGGATGGCAAATTACTGGCTGAGGGGAATGTACAGGAACTGGCTGAAAAACTCTCTCCAGGACATAAAGGCCGCATCATTGTTAAAGCGGAACCGATTACAGATGATGTGATTCGTGAACTGATGAATTTACCGGATATAGGTACTATCAAAAAGGAAAATGGGCATCTGATAATTGAAGGATCCAGCGGCCTGCTGCCATATATCTCCAAAACCCTTGTATACCGGGGAGCAGATCTTTACCAAATATCCAGCAAAGAATATAGCCTGGATGATATCTATCAACACTATTTTGAAGGAGGTGCTGAACATGTCTGATAAGTCACTTCCCTCACCTTTTTGGGTGATGGTTCGAAAAGAAATTTCCGAGCATATCAAAAGCTGGCGGTTTTTTATTCTGATGGGACTGATTCTTCTCACCACTTCCGGATCCATTTATACCATACTATCGGTAATACGGGATAACCCCGCTCAGTTAAGTGCGAATAATACGTTTTTATATCTCGCTCTTTTTACAACATCCATCAACAATTTACCCCCCTTTATTACATTAATCGGATTTCTTGGACCATTAATCGGCATTGCCTTTGGTTTTGATGCGGTGAGTTCAGAAAAAAACAGCGGCACACTGAGCCGTATTTTCTCCCAGCCTGTCCCGCGGGATTATTTTATCAACAGCAAATTTGCAGGTGCATATATTGTGATAATCCTGCTGATCTTTGCGTTGGGTTTTCTGGTTACAGGAACTGGAATCCTGTACATTGGTTTACTTCCCGCTGCTGAAGAGGTTTTTCGACTTTTTATGTTCCTGATATTTACCGCCGTCTACATTGCATTTTGGTTAAATCTGGCGATTATGTTTTCCATTCTATTTAAACAGCCCTCTACATCCGCTCTTTCTGTATTGGCGATTTGGCTGTTTTTCACCATTTTCTACTCCCTTCTGGTGCAGTTTGGCACACATACTTTTCTGCCTGCAGACGGTTTCGCTGCACAGCAAGTAACCATTGCTCTTTCAAGGCTGTCACCCGACTTTCTCTACAATGAACTGGTAACCGTTCTGCTCAACCCATCCATTCGAAGCCTGGGAGCGTTGAGCTTTGAACAAATTTCAGATACGCTTCCCTCCCTTCTCCCGGTCGGACAAAGTATACTTCTGGTGTGGCAGGATATTATTGCAATCGTAGCTGCTACTTTAATTTGCTTTGGAATATCGTATGCGCTCTTTATGAGACGGGAAATACGAGCGTAAGAAGCCTCATTGTCCGAAAACCAGAAAACAGATCCTATAAATCTGCTTTTAGAAGGCTTTGAAAAACCAGGAGTTTTGGTTGGATTCGAGACGCAAGTGGTTTTGAAACCGCAACGTATTAGACATACGTGAGGATTTCAAAACCGCGGCAACGAAGAATCCGGGCAAAAAAACGGTTTGCAAAGCCTTCTTTTAGTTGCTTAGATTTGCAGTATAACTTAAAATCATCAAAAGGATATGGAAACCAATAATATTTTTGAGAGGCTTCGAAACGGTGAAACAATTCCGGCAAATGACCCGCAAGCTTATAAAATGCGCGAGGCGGCATTCGTCACAAAAAAGCTGCTGTTAAAAATGAACAGTTCTGCCGATCCTGATGAAATCCGTAATCTGCTGAGCCAGATTACGGGCAGTGAAATCGAAAAAAGTGTTGTGGTTTTTACCCCTCTCTATATCAACTACGGCAAACATACCCGGATCGGACAAAATGTTTTCATCAATTTCGATTGTGTTTTCCTGGATATGGGCGGAATCACCATTGATGATAACGTACAGATTGCTCCAAAAGTCAGTTTATTGACAGAAGGCCATCCCATTGAGCTCAAAGAACGGCTATCCCTTATTCCAAAACCTATTCATATCAAAAAAGATGCGTGGATCGGTGCTGGTGCGACCATTTTGCAAGGTGTCACCATCGGAGAGAATTCAGTGGTAGCAGCTGGTGCGGTGGTCTCCAAAGACGTTCCAGACAATGTTATTGCAGGAGGCATTCCGGCAAAAATTATTAAAGCAATTTAAGCCGAAATAAAAAGAAGGCCGAACTCAGGCAGAAAGAGAAGGTTTTATTCATGTACCAGCCGGTATAAAGTTTGTATCGGGCGAACTTCTTTTGTTCAGCTATAGATTTTACAGGTAATTAGAACTCGATTTTGATGGGAATAAACGGCTTTCATTTGATAAGGAAAGCAGAATAGAGGCTAGGGAACCGGGTGCCTTTCTTTTTCTCTTCAGAGGTTGTAACCCAGGTAATTATCTTTTTTAGCGAACTTTTTCAAATAAATTCAATATAGAAAGGTAGAAGTCTATATCTCATTCATCTTGTTTATCCTTGGAATTGCAACATGCTTTCTTAAACCTTCTATATTATGGAATCAACAGAGTTTTTTATACTACTTTTTTTCCATCTTAGTTTTCTGATCCTGGCATTTGGATCCGTTCTTGTTACAGATCTTTACGGCATGCTGTGGATGTTCGACCGTGTTCGATTCAAGCAAATTGTAAAGGTAAGTGGCGTTACCGAAAAATTTATCATGGCAGGCTGGTCCGGGATGGTTCTTACTGGTATTCCAATGATCATTATGAAAGGGGAAGTTGATAACCTGATGATGATCAAAATTGCCCTGGTTGCATTGGTTGGCCTGAATGGTTATCCCCTCCATCTCCTTCAGAAAAAGATGAAGGAATATAAAGAGGACAGTGTTGTGCCCGCCATTCACATTTTCCGGCTCACCTTGTCCATTACGATATCGCAAATCGGTTGGTGGGGAGCCATCCTCATCGGATTTCTGCATCGTCACGTTGAATCTATCATCGACTGGCCGGAACAGCCGTGGCTGTATATCGGACTGTTAATTGCTGGCTTTCTGATCATTTGGGGGATTGGTGAAACGATTTTTAAACAGAAAGAAGGCGAAGCTTATGTGGAAACATGACTTTTCTGATTCATGGAATTCATTATTGATCAGACCATAGATTCTATTGTGGCTGATAAATAAATGTTATTCTCTTATTAGAATTTACGCATCCCGTTCATTCATAGGAGACTATGAAAAACCAGAATTTTGGCCAAGATTGAGGCCAGAGGTTGTCTGTTCAAACCCGATTCTTGGTTATGCTGTTATTGAAAAGACTGTCGTCCGACTTCCTCTATAATGAACTGGTAACCGTTCTGTTCAATCCATCCAATCGGAGCCTGGGCGCATTAAGCTTTGAACAAATTTCAGATAAACTGCCTTCACTTCTGCCCGTCGGACAAAGTATACTTCTGGTATGGCAGGATATTATCGCAATCGTAGCTGCTACTTTAATTTGCTTTGTGATATCTTATGGACTCTTTATGAGACGGGAAATACGGGAGTGGGAGGAGGGAAAAGCCGGCAGATCACCACATCCATTTCCTGTGACGTATACCAAATTTGTTTGTCCTTACTACAGTGCAATGTTAAAAACGTGAATTTCATAACCCAGGTCATCCGATTTAAGCGCATATAATCTCCCGGCATCCACATGAACCAATGTCAATTCTTCAGGCAGGTCAAAACTGCCAACAGGATTGCCTCCTTCATCAATAACCATATATTCAGGCGAATCATAGGTGTGCAACCAGATATTTCCATTGCTGTCTACATACATATTCTCAATAACCGGTTTCGTTTCGGAAAGGTACTGCTGGCCAAGAGAACGAAATTCAGAAAGGAATCCCTCATCCAGAATTTCCCGTCTTTCATCACGATCGATTGGCTGGTTTGGTATCGCAACAGTTAATGAATCCGTTAAATTAAGATCCGGATCATAAACTGCCAGTTCAAACCGGTCATTCCAAACCAGATATACTGCTCCGTCCGGCGCTCTGCTCACAACGGTAGTGCGGGAAAATGGCATCAACTGCATCATTAAATCCTCCTTAACCAATACGCTTTCTGCTCTAAACCGGAGAACGTCAGATTCAATAACGCCTTCTTCGACAGTCCCGGTAGAAAGTTCATGTTCATACCAAAACAGTCCGGGTTCAGGTGACTGGGGAGGGCTTTGCCTGAAAATTAATTCACCTCCGGAACCTGCACTTTCAACCGCATACCGATTGCCCCCTTCATTGGAAATAATATGCCGAACTTCCCAGTCTCCATCTTCCACCGCAAAAACTGTGATACGTAATTGTGGAATATCATTTACAAACAGTTGCCCGTTTATATCGACAATAACTCCGTAAATACTTTAAAACTCTCCCGGACCGGAGCCCTGCCTGCCAAGACTCGTTATAAATTCACCATTTGAATTAAACACATGAATTTGCATGGCACTTTGGTCAGGTACATAGATATTTCCGTTCATATCACTTGTAACGGCATTGACCTGTAGTAATAGAACTTCATCAGAATCAGAGATGACAAACTCCAGTTTCGGTTCCAGTTGCTGAAGGTCTGCTGTATGGATAGACGCCGGCTGATCAGAGGATTGTTGGCACGCAAAAGCAGAGCAAAGAAATATCAACAGAATATAAATCGGTTTTGAGCTCGGTATATCAATCATAAGAAGAACTTTTTGTAAATACAGGCTGGTTCGGTATGAACAATTGAATGATTATAGTTGTAAAAAAGGAGAATGTAATCCGTAAGGGACTCGAACCCTCGACCTTCCCGAGAAATCTGGACAT
Organism: uncultured Balneolaceae bacterium; assembly: GCA_938003885.1. GTDB lineage: Bacteria > Bacteroidota > Rhodothermia > Balneolales > Balneolaceae > Rhodohalobacter. The sequence continues at coordinate 11,143 of CALKWT010000194.1, forward strand.
GCGTTCTAATCCCCAATCATTTTAAATAGATCAATTTCTCCTTCAATGACTTGTTTCGTTACCCTCCGGCTTTTCATGCTCTTGAGCCATTTTTCCGCTTTTAAAGCATCGGATTTACTTTCAAATTCTATAACCTTTTTTAATCCCCATGGAATACCATTCTTCGTAGCTTCAGAATGTCCCTTATTGTGCTTTGACAATCGATTCTTCACATTCTGCGTTTGGCCAACGTAATAACGTCCTGATTTCTCACTGCACAGAATATATAGGTAATGCATAAGCCTCTGTGTTAGATTTCCCCCCAAAACAAAAAAAGCTGCCCAACATAAATTGAGCAGCTTTCAGTGCGATCCGGAAGGGACTCGAACCCTCGACCTTCCCGAAGCCTCGGGACAGGCGGTCCAACCCTTCAATCACAACCGCTAACTCAATTTCAAAATCAGCTGAAACCATTCATCCAAACAAAAAAAGCTGCCCAACATAAATTGAGCAGCTTTCAGTGCGATCCGGAAGGGACTCGAACCCTCGACCTTCCCGAAGCCTCGGGACAGGCGGTCCAACCCTT
>CALKWT010000195.1 GCA_938003885.1 uncultured Balneolaceae bacterium
TCCCCTGCCACCTCGATCAGTCCGTTCCCAATTCCCAGGCCGATTGCACCCAGCAGCAAAATCCAGAATGCTGAGGGATCCCCTGCAAACGGGGCGGCGGCCAAAAAAAGCGTAGTTCCGATCAGGTGCCCGAAGAATGCACCCACCGTTGCTTTTTTCAATCCTATCTTCTCCAGAAAAGGCCCTACCAGCAGAAGGGAGAGGGCCATCCCCCATAGCACTGCCCCCCCAATATAGCCTACCTGGGCATTGGTTAATATAAATTCGGTTTTCAATTGCTGGAAGATATTGCTGACAAATACAAAAGACGCACCCGTTGGAATGATGGCCAGACACATCCCGACAAAGAGCCTCCGGGGATTGACAGATGCTGAGTGATTTGAAGAGAGATTCATTAATATTTATTTACAAGTTCCGGTTAATCGGGCATTTAACACCTGACAGTTATTATTTAAAATTTGTAATCGTTTACAATTAATCGCCATTCTACTTATTAAAATGGATGATGTCAAGCCTAATCGACAAGTAGCAAAAAAATAATGGAGGGGCACTTTTAAGTGAATCCCCTCCACATTCGATTAAAGAAACATTGTCAAAAATGCTACGTCAACTATCACTCCATCTGCCGATCCATTGTCAGCAATTTGGACGAACCGGTGTTCAGGACAGAGGAAGAAAGAGTTGGCATGAAGCCGGTCGTTCCGATTCACTGGTTTAGGGTACCGCCCGGGTGCCCTATATTTCAAAAATCCATTCACACCATTTTGTGTTGATTTTTTGAAACAGTGAAGAGTGAGTGAAAATTATGCACCGGAGAGCAGAAATGCCTCGTCATGGTGCATAAGGTAGGAATGTGTATAAAGCATTTCGAATTGGCTCATCCGATAACCGCCTCCGAATGGTTTAGATATAACCAACAGGGGTGGAAAAGAGCAATTCTGTCACACCGTTTTAAAAAGTATGGTATCTGTTGATTGGTTCAGTTATCCTCAAAAATAATTCTGAAGTAGTATAGATCCGCCTGTTCGCTGCCATCTATTGTGGCACGCTCTGTAAAAACCACCAGGTACTCATGATCGTTGATTGGTGCGATAGTCGGGTAACCGTAAAACGACTGGTTTAGCGGCCGGGAATCTGTCCCCCGGGCCCAGGGCCGCTTCAGTTCATGCTCAAATTTCCAGTTGCCAGCCTGGCCATATACTTCCTCCGGACGGGCACTAAAGATAAAAATGCTGTTCTCGGAATGATCCCTGGAATATCTGTCGCTGGTTAAAGCGATAAGCAAGTCTCTTTTTTCGTCGTAGATCAACTGGGGTGCTGCAGCCCAATGATCTGGTGGTATGTTGGAATATTCAGGTTCTGACCAGCTTTTTCCATTGTCATGGCTTTCAATCTGCAGTAACTGATGGTTTGCCTCCACGCGGTTATCCCTGATCAGTGCAATCATTTTATTATCACCCGTCCAGGCTCCGGCTATTTCAGTCAGATCTTTTTCATCATCTTCTTTTACAAAACTCAGTTCATCCCATACACTGCCATCCTCACTGTAGGTGATGTAAATAGACTGATTTCCATATCCAAGGATAGCATATCGGTTGATGTCTTCATTATAAAACATTTGGCTTGTGCCCCATACTCCAAACTGCGGATCGGGCAGTTCAGGTGCCGACCAGCTCTCCGATGTGAGCGGTCCGTTCCAGGTTTCTCCATCATCATCACTATATAAAAAATACCGGCCTTCCGTGATGTGGTTCCCATCAATAATATCCATATGGCGAAAAAATATGACGATTCTGCCATCACGGGTTATTCCGCCATGGATATTCCGGTCATCGTACCTGTGGCTGTTATAAATGGTCTCCACCTCTCCCCACGTATCACTGTCAGGATCGTATGTGATTTTTGCTATATAGCCATTTGTCCCTATATGATGTCCTTCAGATCCCGGATCTCTTCTGAAGATCAGCATCAACTTGCCATCACTTTTTTGAACCAGAAACCCTTCAGAATTATGGTCATCCGAGAAAAGGGCCGGTTTTATATCCGATACCCTAAATGTCCGGCCTGAAGCATCATCTGCGGTTTCAGTATTGCAGGCTGCAATCAGTGCCAGGGTTATGAATAAAATCAGTACAAACGTGTAAGAACGGTTAATCATGAAAAAAGTCGTTTAATGGTTTTCCGGTATTTCCGCTGGGAAACGGAGATTTCAAAAATGTGGCCACCGTGGAGGCAAAATCAGTCACCGTTGTGGGGTACGCCGATGTACCAGCCGGCACTTTCCACCCTAACCAATGCATGGGAGCATGAGTGTCATATCCCCAGGGTGACCCGTGACCTGTTCCAGTAGATCCCCCGCTGGGATACCTGTTCGGTTCGAGCCAGACTTTAACATCCCCCGAGCGAACAGTATTATAACCGTTTTGAATACGCTTCAGGATGTCCCGGCTGAAATCTGAATAAGCGAGGGTCTCGGCATCCACAGCTCCTGCAATCCCTTCAAATCCAGTTACAAACCGGGCAATATCACGCTGAACTTCGCCAAGACCCAGATTTTGTGAGCGGATGTAATCCCGGTCAAAAAAGAGTTCATAAGAACCGGCGTTAATAATGAAATCCTGCCCGTATGTCGATTCTGCATACTGACGCAATTTCTGCTCGTTTTCGGCTGAAAAGTTAATCCGTACAGAAGGGATGCGCTGATCGGCCAGATATTCAGGCACATGAATAGCCCCGTGATCGGAGGTGAGGAATACGAGTACCTGATCCATGCCGATTTTCTCATCGAGGTAGTCAAAGAGCTCTCCCAGATACTGATCTAACCGGATAAATGCATCCTGAGCTTCTTTTGAAGCCCCTCCATACCTGTGCCCCACCGCATCCATGACAGAAAAAGAGATAGCAAGAATGTCTGTCACATCTCTCTGCCCCAGTTTTTCTCCCTCAATCGCAGCAATGGCCAGCTCTTTGAGATGCTTATCACTAAATGGCGTGGAGGATAACAGATCCGGCCCATGGCCGTGCTCTTCAACAAGCCGGGGGAGATCATGTGGAAAGACCGGTGCCTCTTCGCCTCTGATCAGCCCTTCGTACGCGTTATTATCCTCTATACTTTCAATGTACGTTTCAATCGGATAGAGGGTTTCCCACGGTTGGCTTAAATATTCCTGCGCAAGATTTCTCTCATTAAACTCAACCAGCCAGCCGGGCAGTGCATCCATGTAAAAGGTACTTGTAATATAATTCCCAGTATTCCCGTCATACCAGTACGCATCCCCGGTATGACCCGCAGGTAAAATAGCCCCTCTGTCTTTTCGGGAGATACCTACGACTTTTGCACGATTATTGGTATGCAGCCGCAGCTCATCCCCTACCGTGGTTGTCAGCAAATTACCCGGACCCTTGTTCCCGCTGCTGTTTTCATCCCCCCCGACAGCTTCGTATCCAGGCACCTCAATAACATTAATACTTCTATCCAGCTCGCGCACATGCCAGGTGTTTCCAATCCCACCGTGACCCGAGGGCGTGGTTCCCGACCAAACCGAAGCATGTCCCGGACCGGTGCTTGTGGGCATATAATTAAATTGGGCATTTGTGAACGTGAACCCTTCATTCACGAGGCGCTTAAACCCATTCTCACCCAGATGATTCCAGAATCTAGCAATATAATCGGGCCTCATCTGGTCCACCATAATCCCCACCACAAGTGAGGGTGTTTCATTGTATTCAGTTTCTGCTTCCGCTGATTCCACAGATTCCGCCGGAGCATGGAGAGTAAAAAATAGAAGAAAAGAGAATAAGAGATGCATTGGATTTAATGTTTAAAGGTTATCTGAATAATTATCTTGGGCTTTGTAAAACCGTTCCTGTACTCACTTCCGCCTTCTCACAAAATCTAAATTCCTCAAACAGAGCACGACCCTCCGATTTTTTCTATTCGATCTTGCGTTGAAGTCAAACAAAATATCTCATTTTTCAAGAATCTGTTTAAAAACCTGGTTTTTATAAAGGCAATTTCGTTAAATCCCGATCAAGGATTGTAGTAGCCATCACACGCGTGATAAGTTAATCATCTCGGAGTAACCTGCCCGGGTATTCACGTTAACGTGCAATCAGTGCTGCTTCAATATCGGAATCGAGTACAACCCACCAGCGGCTGCCGTGTTGGTTATCAAAACCTGTTATCGGCTCGCCATCACAAGCGCCCTTACGGTTTACTAACCCGTCCTCAGCGATCATTCCGTTCTCATACGGGGCTTCTATTATGCATTCCGGCTTTGTAAATGGCTGCCACGATTCCCCATTAAAATATCCGGGAATCACACGTTCAGGATCGTTCCCTGCAGCTAACTCAAACTGCAAAACGTATCGATCAGCAACAGCCTCTTCGATATTCCACCGACGTGTCGCTCTTTCAGGTAGTTTGTGGGGCTGTTTTGCTGTTCCATCCGGTTGACTGTTTTCATAGCCGGTGTCCAATTCCATATTTTTGATTTCACCCCAGGCCCCGCTGTAAATTCCCGAGTGCACTTGGGTACCGCTCACAATCAGGATATCGGAAACGGTCTGCCCGTTAGCCGGCAACCAGCTGAGGGTTATATGCTCCTTCAGATCTATGGTTGTAGCAGGGATCTCCACGCTATAAGGATCCTCGCCAGGTTCCAGGCGTGGATTCCGGTTCAGGTTGGGAGACCAGGGACGATGATCCTGAAAAAGATAGTGATATGCCAAACGCATGAGATCTTCCTTGCTCTCCGCCCTGCTGTAGCCCGGCCGCCAGCTGAGTCTGCTGGGTGTTGTATCCATCCGGTTAAAGGTGTTATTCACACCTTCGAGGATCCGGGCACGGCTACCGTCATTTGCCACGCATGTTTGAGTACGGTAGGAAGCATGCAGATCCAATACTGTTCGGGTACCTGCTGGTATTGAATTGGGATAGACAATGCGTTCACATCTGTTTATAGTCCGACTAAAACGATCCATCAGAACCCATTCCGGATCTTCTAGCTCTTTGGCCGTTGCGTCATTGGATGTGACCCCATGCGATGCGAAATAGGAGTGGTAGTCCACCCTCTCCTTATCATATAGTAGAATGGATGCATTGACGTCTAGGGCTGCCGAACCATTTTCCATCGTATTTATTTTTTGTTGGATGATATCCTGAACCAGCTCTCTCTCACCATAGCGAAATTCATACCCTTTATAGGAAGCATTTCCCGTGATAATCTGTGTGTAGATCGGCATTCTGTAATTCCCATCGTCGGGGCTCCAGGATTCTACATTAAAATAGGCTGGTGCCTCGATCACGGAACGCTGATACATATGCTCATGGCCTTGTACCCAGATTACATCATTTGCAGCGAAAAAAGCACGAATCTCATCCTCTAAGTTATAGAGCAGATCACTCCCCTTAGTCCCTTCCACAATCATTTCGCGTGTCTGTCCGTATTTTGCTCCTATCAGGCCGTCGTGGCTGGCAATAAGGATGTGATCCACCTCATCCCTGTGTTTGTTAACGACCTCTTTGATCCATCGAAAAGCGATCGGCAAATGGTAATATTTCAGCGCGATAATAAGCACATTCTCACGGATGACATAGTAATTAAGAAACTCAGCACCCTGCATGTGAAGTGCATCAGACGGGATATACTCTTGCATGCGTTCGATCCACTCCACACGTTTTGCATAACTACGTTCGTGGTTCCCTATCAGCGGAATAAATTCCATTCCGGCATTTCGAAACGGTTCAGCTACGGAAGTCCACTGGTCGAACTCCAGCGAAGAGCCTTGGTTTGTGAGATCCCCAACCGCGATTACCAGATCCACATCGCTCTGCTGAAACTTTTTTAATACCGCCTCCATAGGATGGATAGAAACCTCGGTTCCACTCCCCTGTGTGTCGGGCAGAAGACCGATTCGCAGCGGAGCTCTTTCTATCTCACCCTGCATACCAAAGGCGGAATATGGTTGACAAAAGCTAACCGAAATAACTGCAATAAATAAGAGTAAAATCACGGTCTGAAAAGACTTAATCATGGACATCTATGGTTAACGTACTTTCCTTATAGGTTGCAGAAGAGTATTGATCCTCACTGAACAAAAATTGGCCGGACCGGATAAACTCTTCGTCCAGCTCGATGTGCCGCATGGTTCTCTTGTTATTATGGGTGTATCCCAGATGGATCGTACCATTGTCCGCCTGAATCAGATAAGGGTAGTCGAAGCGACCCTCCAGATCGGTTTCCACATCCACCCACCAGGGCCATGTTTCGCCCCCATCTTCTGAAATGGAGAGACGAAGCGGAGAGCGTGGTGCGTGGCTGGTAGGATTGTGAGCCATTAGCAGATTCCCATTCTGCAGCCGGATCATTGCGATCCGTGACCATGGGTTTGGGAGATCCGTCTCTTCAGGGGATGTCCAGGTTCTGCCGTAGTCCGTGGATTGTGTCTTCAATAGCACTCCCTGATTACGCAGATAGGCGATCAGTTCTCCGGGTGACAGCTCTGCCACAGCGGCCATAATACCCGGCCCGGGCCACTCTGACTCAACGGAAGGGTAAACTTCCCAGGTTTCGAAACCGTCGTCAGAGATCATAAACCCTGCCCCGGTCGGAGAGTTCTCACGGTAAACGGGCAGCAGCACCTCTCCATTACTCATCTTTATTGGATTGGTTCCAAACATCCATCCCCACTCTTTTCGAAGTGTTCGAGGGGTGGACCAGGTTCTTCCCTGATCCTGAGATGTAATCACGTCCAGCGTGGAATCTTCGTGCCCCATCCCCTCGAGTGTTGTATAGAATAGGTAGAGAGTACCGTTCTCTTCCCACAAGATCGAATTGTGGATTTCTACAGGATCTTCGCGAGGCAGTACTTCAGGTTCCGACCAACCTTTCTCATCCGGCTTGTATCTGGACAGAAAGATCCTGCTTGCCGGCCCCCTCCCCCACCTGGTTTCTGAAACAGGACCTTCCAGATGATTCCCATTAAAGGAAAAGAGGATCTCACCATCCGGAAGTTCCACCAGAGAGGCTGCATGAACCCCAGTCGGGCTTTTAAGGGAGTCCGCCTTGAAGAGGTCCTGCCGGAGGGCAAACCCGGGGGAGGGCTCCTTCACCCACTCTTCAGTGAATTGAGCCCATTTGATGGTTCTGTGCCTTTGATCCCGGTCGTTGTAAAAATAGCTGTAGACCACATGAATGGTTCCGTCCTCCGCCTGAATGGCGGCAGGATAGTGACTCGTGGTGGCATCCTCTCGCATATCTTGCTCGAGCACCCGGGTCCACCTCCAGCTCTTCCCTTCATCGTCGGATATCGAAACGGCAAGGCTGTGTCTGCCGCTTTCAACATTATTATACACCATCAGCCAGTTGCCGTTCTGAAGAGTCACCAGATCCAGGCCGCTCCCCGGGTTCGGCAGGTCTGCGTAACGCACGGGACTCCAGGTCTCCCCGTTGTCCGTCGATCTGCTGGTATGCATCCGCTTGGGCGAAGGGCCGTTGTTGCGCATATAGGCTACCAGATCCCCGTTGGATGCCTGTGCAAGAGCTGCCTGGATATTGCTGTTTCCTATGATGGGTTCACTGTAGCTCCATGTTTTTCCTCCATCATCCGTAATGGCCATCAGGGAGTTCCAGAAACCATCGGAGTAGAGCGGGAGAATCATTCTTCCATTTTCCAGAAATACCGGCTTGTTGTAGGTTTGCCAGCCGATCCTACGCATCAGCGGGTATCCGAGATCTGTTGATTCGTAACTTCCGTCCTCGTTGTAAATTCGGCCGTCACGTACCAGGTGCTTACCTTCAGCCCGGAAGATCATCTCGCTGGCACGTGCATCAAACCATTCCAGACTGCCGGATACGGTTTCGTCTCCGCTGACAAGTGCACCGACATCCTGGAGGTAGTCCCGATACTCGTCAACTTTATTTTTTACCGCCTCTACGAACCGATCCCCGGGCTGCATTCCGCGCTCGGTATTGTCACCAGGTTTGACCAGCAGAACGTCCTGCCACTCCCAGACCGGCGCTCCCTCGTTCAGATAATCAGAACTGATAAGATATCTGGGCAGTGAAGTTTCCCACTGATTGGCAATCACGGTATACCACACAAGCCATAGACGCTCCTCAGGATCCACAAACAGTACCGGATTGATATCGGGATACCCCGGTACGTCCGCCAGCTCGAAAGGTTCACTCCACTCCTGTGTCGTTCCGCTGAACCTGGCGCCACGTATGACAACATCGTCTGCCCAGCGCTCACCGGTTCCCTCGAACCAGGCTGCCATAAGATCTCCGTTAGGAAGTTCCGTGATGGTTCCTCCATGGGTGTGAAGTTCAATGGGTGCAAAAATCTCGGCGGAACGATAAAACGGTTCGCCGGTGTCAGAAGCTCCTCCCCCCCTGTCCTCACCCGGTGCGTTCCCGGTGCATGAGTTCAATACAAGGAGTAGAATCAAAACAGAGATTCCGGTAATCAGATCTGATTTCATAGAAGTGTTATTCTGTTTACTGTCCGGTACGTTCATCCAGCGGAATGATCACATTTAAATATCGACCCATCCAATAGGGAAGCAGAAACTCATCCCCTGAAAGCTCGCGATCTCCACCGTGCCCCCGGTCCAGAACAAAGAGATTGGTATTGTAGCGGTTGGCTGAGCGCTCGGCCGGTGAGATCAGTTCCCGTGTGGACTGGCCGCGGAAGTTTGGCTCCAGGTAGTCGAGATCCATCCGGTGGGAGTTTCTCATCGGCCAGCGGATCATATCGAGCTGAAATTCCCGAAGATGCCATTTTATCGACTCCAGGTCGATATCTCCTGAGGTTCCGTATGCGATCAGGCTCCATACTGAATTCCTTTCAGGAAGTTCGATTTCCCAGAGATCGGTAATCACATCTCCGTAGATTCTCTTTAAATCATCATTAAATGCATAATGATAGAGGACCCAGTAGGTCAGAAAGTACATCTCATCATCCGAGTGATTCCAACCCCCGTCTCCCATATCGAATTCAAACGGATAGGGATGGTCTCCCTTATAGATAACACCGGGCGTTGACGCGATCGACTCTGCCGGGATCTGAATATTATCTAGATATCCGTGCTCCTCAAACATTCTGAACGCTTCCTCTTTATAGATCTCCTTCCCTGTCAGTGAGTATGCAAGCTGAAGTCCTGCAATTAGATGGGTGCTGTTGAGCTTCCGGTCCGTGACAGTTTCAGGATAAGAATTTACATATTCGGGATTCCATCTTCCCCACAGGGTTGGGTGGCCGTCAATATCTACGAAATAGTAGTCATTCCGGATGATATGCATCATGATGGCATCAATAAAATCAGCGACACGCTGTTGCTCCTCTTCATTCAGATCCAGGAACTGATCCATCAAACCTGCTACCCACAGATAGGCGATATATTCGTCGGTACTGGTGTGGCCTTTCCATTCCATGTGCTCCTGAGGGCTCTCTCTCCAGCGGTCAGGGTTTGAATATGCATATCCTCTACGTTCGAACGTTCGTGAAGGGAATCCATCCAGCTGATTGATGGAGAGCAATCGTTCATACGACATAAACGTCTCCAGAGCATTTGCCCGTGCCACACGATTGCCTGTCGCTGCATACTTGAAAATTTCACTCCCCATATAGAAAGAGGTCCAGAGTCCATCATTGTCGGTATCCACCAGCTGGGTAGTGGTAACATCTCCCGGTACACTCATCCTGGTCTCTCCGATCAAGCCGAGACGCAGATGTCGTTTTCGCACTTTATCGTGGAAATAATCTGCCTTGTCCTGAAGCGTCATGGACTTGAAGTGAATACCAGAGATACCACTCTCCGTCAATGCGTAGCTGTCCCCCCGGGAATCGACGGCCAGATCGATAACCTCATCCTCAATCAGCCATCGGCCGCCAGACCAATACCGGTAATGGTCATGATTATCGGTGGAAGATACCCCATGAGCGGTACCTGCCCAGAGTCTGCCATTGTGAAATACCAGAGAGGTCATCGGTGCAACAGGTACACGTGTCTGAAGCGGACGCAGGCTGCTCCAGTTGCTGTCGGCCAGCGAGTAGTATCCCTTGGATGTTGCAATAAAAAGTTCACTGTTCCCGAACTCCCAGGCCTGGATATCATCCTCTGCCGCAATCAGCTTCAGCCCATCGCTTTCCAAAATATGGATTCCGGATGCGGTCTCTATAAAGAACTCTTCTCCACGAGCTTTAACCGCGCGAACAGTTTCTCCGGCACGCCCCATAGTCTCCAGACCATCCGAAATCAATTTAAAATTACGATCTCCTGCCAGAAGAATGTCACCCGACTCATTTACGGCGATAGAGCTGTAGGCGCCTGGTTCAAATTCCCCATAGGGAATCCCGGCGTAGGCGTTGGTCAGGTAGCGATCCTCATAGAGATAGTAGAGCGCTTTTGCTCTGCTTTGAATGGTCACATCCACCGGTACCAGATCCGTAAGAGGGCGAAAACGCTGATCGAGTACCAGTCGGTCTTCAATAATGATATATAGCCCACTATCCGTAAGTACATAGACATTGTCATCTCTGTCAATTACGATTTTTTTCATCTGATAAGAATCGGATACGCTTTCAATCGGGTACTTTTTGGAGACCGGCTGGAGAAAGTGTGAATCCAGAAAGGATTGTGAAAAGAGCTGCAAGGGCGTAAAGAGAAGAACAAACAGAAAAAGTTTTGTAATGAAAGTAATACGCATAAAACTGATTTATTTATTTAATTTTTTATTCGATATAGAACTTTTTACTCCAGAATCACACGGTTATCTGTTGTTTTCGTAAGTATAAATTCGTCGATTCGTTCACCTGTGATATCATAACTTTCATAAAAAAATTGATCCCCATCCAGGGTGATCACCTGATAGAGTTGGGTGTTTTCCTTCCGGGTCTGGATCCATGTTTTCTCCTCTCCCACTTCATACATCTTGGGTCCGCTGACCGATACCACATACATCGATCCGTGGTTTCCCGGTTGTTCTGCTCCTACTTCCATCATTCCCCTTCCATAAGCGTGATCATGTCCCTGCAAAACGATATCTACGCTGTACTTCTCCAGAAGATGCTGAAACGAGTCCCGGATCTGCGCGTTGTCCCGTGTCCTGCTGGTACTGTAGAAAGGTTGATGAAGGGTCAGGATAGTCCATTTCTTATCATTCTCTTTTAAAACCTCTTCCAGCCATTCCGACTGAACCTTCCGGAGGGAATCATCTCGCTCGCTTGTAGTTCCATCCAGTGAAATGATCCGCACCGCAGGATAATCGATGTAATAAGCAGCCCCATCCAGGTTTTCATAGCCTGCCGGGCCGTTTGAAGGGAGAGTAAACAGCGATTTCCAGAGCGGAGTAATATCCGGGTAAGAGTATTCGTGGTTTCCAGGGGTTACAATCGAAGGAATCATGCGATGAATAAAATCTCCGGCACGATACCACTGATCCCACTCCAGATCATTGTACCCTCTGTTTACAAGATCACCTGCATAAAGAATAAAAGAGGCTTCCGGTGCTGCTGAATATGCTTTTCGGATGGCCCGGGACCACTGACTGAATAGATCGTTCTGAGGATCTCCCAGGTAGATAAAGGTGAAGGGATCGTCCGGCTCACCCGAGGGCATACTGAAATGAATCCATTCACTCCACCCGGATTCCTCCCCGCCTACACGGTACATGTATGTCTGGCCAGGCTCCAGATCCGTAATCTTTGCCCTGAAACTTTTGAAAATGTTCGTGGTTTCCTGATACTCAACCGTATCCGTTCTGGCGATTCCTGGTGTGAGGTGAAACGTTGTCTCACTGTTAACCGGGTTGGGTGTAGCCTTCTTCCATTGAACATGGCTGTTTTCAATATGTGTTGCGGTACGCCAGGTTACAGCCACCCCTTTTTCACCTGTCTCAAGGGGGTTGAGAATAATGCGTTCCGGCATTCCACCTACCTCACCGGCTGTGGAGTCAGCCAGGGAACGGGTTCCGGTACAACCGCTGATAAAAAATAAGAATAGTAGTAAAATCCAGTTGGATAACTTCATGCAGCTATTTGGATAAATAATATTAATGTTATGGGAGGTATAGCCAGCACCGGGTTTTCCTGTTACCCTTTACATTAGTCCGTTGCCATGCCTTGACCCCGCCTTTTTGAATAGAACAGATAGAGGAGTTCAACAACTCCCTGATTCACTCGTTAACTGCCTGAAATAGCGTAGGGTGGGCGCTATCTGTGAATCATTCCGGCGGTTTTTAATAACTCTTCAGCATTTAATAGGGAGATAAGCCCGGCCGGCCGGGCTTATCTCCTGTATCTAATCAGTCTCAGTGGTACTTACCAGGGGTTTGCTGTATTCTGCAGCAGCCAGGGTTTTGACCAGGAGCTGTTTGCACCCGTTGTGGAGTAGGGTGTTGTTTCAATCCGGTTAAGGGCAGCATTCACATTTGCCTCATTGTTGGTCAATTCGTGGTTTCCATACATAAATCGGACAGGTAATACCGGCTCGGACACAATAGGCCCTGCCTGCAGCTCGGGGTAACCTGTACGTCTGTAATCAAACCACGCCTCGGTAGCAATGGTAAATGCGGCGATCCATTTCTGTTCAATCAGCTGCTCCAATGTTCCGTTGTAGGCTACACCCGGAGTCGCTATATAGGATTCAAACTGATCACCCACTCCCCACATTTCCAAAGCCTGCTTAACACCGTTATTGTAGAGCTGCTCTGCATCGGCGTTGATCCAGTTACGCTGAGCAGCTTCTGCAAGGATGAAAGAGACCTCTGCTGCCGAAATGATTCTGGATTTTAACAGTTCATGATTGCGGAGTCGAAAAATTTCCGCCATCTGGGACACATGTTGATTCTGAACCTGCTGTCCCGGAGTCGGATTTCCGTTATGGGTATCAGGTGCAATCATTCCAGGGATCACTCCTACATATCTTCTGGTATCAAACTGGATATTGGAGTGTTCGGGATTGAAGTGTCTGGTAAAATGGTTACCGGCAGCAATCTCTTCCAGAAACTCCTCATCCGTGAGGGATGTGATCGTTGTTATCTCTCCATTCCGACGGATGTAGGGATCCACCGGCTGGTCGGCAGGAAGTGTGGTATCTTCCACCCACTGCACGTGTACCGGAGCTACCCAGACTTCCAGTCTCGGATCATTATACTCGACCAGTTTGTCAATCAGTGGGTTTCCGAACTTTCTGCGGCGGAAATCGGTCGGATCAGTACCTATGGCTGCCGCATGCCAGGGGTCAGCCTCATTAAAGGCGATACTTACATCTTCACTTGCTACTCGCAGATAGACACCCGAATTGTATACACCGGATATCAGCTCCCGCGACAGATCAGGCAGTTTTTCGGAAAGTCTCATTGCGTACCGCAAGATCAGCGAATTGGCAAATTGATACCATCGCGTGCTATTCCCTCCGAAGTAGAGATCCGCCTGGCCGGGATTCCCAAGCCCGTTACCCGACTCAAATAACCGGGCAGCCTGCTGAAGATCCGAAAGGATGCCTCTGTAGATGTCCTCCTGGCTATCGAAGGCGGGAGTCAGAATGGGATCGGTATCCCGTGCTTTAAGCGCCTCACTGTAAGGTGCATCTCCCCAAAGATCTGTAATATGACCGAAAATCAGGGATTTCATCGTCAATGCAATTCCCTCCAGGAATTCCTGGTCATCCTCAATAGCTTTTGACAGAACGAAATCGTTGTCCCGCAACATGTTATAAAAGCCATTCCAGTCCTGAGGACCCCACTGATGCTGATTGTATCCGGTATAGTGGGAATCTTCCTGCATATGTTGTGCGACACCAGCCGCATTGCGCTGTCCCAGATTACTGTATTCCCGCGTGAAACTGTGTATCACATTAGGAACCACAAGGGTAGCATTCGCCGTTTCCGGGCTTACTCCGTTTGGATTGATATTGGTATTGGTTAAATCACTGTCACAGCTTATCAGAAATCCAATCGCAAGCAGTACCAGAGAAATTCTATTTATTACTTTTTTCATGGTATTCCTCAGCATTAAAAGTTTACATCTATATTGAAGCCAACCGACATTGTGAAAGGAATTACATTCTGCAGTTCGGCACCCTGACGGAACATCATCCTGGTATCTCCCTGATTTGATGTCTGCGTCTGGAATGCTCTTTCAGGGTCGATACCGATCCCTGCCTTGGTCCAGAGCAGTAAATTCCTGGCATAGACGGATACCCTCATGCTTCGTACCCCGGCAAAGGCAGGTACGTTGTAACCCAATGTGATATCTCGCAGCTTAATGAAGGAGGCGTCGAAGGTCACTTGCTGATTGAATCTCCAGGGGAACATATTGGAAACAGGCCGTATGATGGTACCTTCTCCACCCAGGTGCTCCACATAATTACCGTTTTCATCTATGATGACTCCGGGAATAAAGACCCCGTCGTATCCTGGTGCCCCTTCATCTACATAGAACCCTCCCTCTTCCTGGGTATACCCTCCTACCCGTGGAAAGTGTCCGTTACTGGGGATGATATACTTATCGGGATTAGATTTCAAAAGTTCAATTAGCTCCTGCTCCGAGTAAAGCCCACCTGGTATAAGGGCATCTTTTTGATGACCTGATTTCCAGTTGGACCCACCATACCGGTAAGTAAAGGACATGAACTCTCCACCAATCCGGTAATCGATATTGGCGCTCAAGGTGAATCTTTTATAAGAGACCGTGGTCTGGGCACCCAGAATTCCTCTCGGGTTAAAGTTTCCTACTTTAATCCATTCATCCCTATTGCCCCGAAGAGCATTCCACTGGCCACTGGCGTCCAGAATTGGCCAGTTGTAGTACTCCGAATTGGGGTCAGTGACTCTCAGATAACCGGTACTGTAGAGATTTCCGATCTCTTCCCCTACTTGTGTGTAGGCACCAGCATCGTTCTCACTCCAAAGTTCCAGTCGGTCGAACTGATCATCCAGCTCGATCAAATACGTACGGTTTCTGGTAAAGTTAATCTGGAAGTCCCACATCCAGTCCTGTGTTTGAACTGGTGTACCTCCGAGGGAAAGCTCCCAACCCTTGCTCTCCAGTTTACCCGCATTGATCAACCTGCTGGTAGCCCCGGAAGAGGCAGGGGTACCGATATTCAGGATCTGGTTCTTGTTTTCTACCTGATAGTAGGTGGCTTCGAAGCGGAACCTGTTTTCAAAGAGTGCCAGATCCATCCCCCCTTCAATAGATGTCGCGATCTCAGGCTTCAGCTCCGGGTTCAGCAACTGGCTTGGTGTACCAATCACCGGTATTCCAAAACCCGGAAGGGATGAGACACCCAGGGTGGGCTCCAGTTGATAGGGATCTGCATCGTTCCCTACCTGAGCCCAGCCACCCCTGAATTTAAGCATGTTCACCTCCATAGGCAGACGGAAGGTCTCCTGGGCAAGCCAGCTAAGAGAGGCTGATGGATAGAAGTAGGATCGGTTATGTGCAGGCAGAGTACTGGACCAGTCATTCCTTGCCGTTACATCAAGATATATTTGATCCATAAAACCAATAGAAGCGGTTCCGTACAGACTGTAGATTTTCTTCTGACTGCTGTAGTTACTGATGGAAAGGGCATCAATCGGGATATTGGATACCCGATAGAGATTGGGTATTACCAGCCCGCGGTTCCGGTCGTTGGTACCTGTCTGTATACTCCTGGAGTTGCGTTCCATATAGTTTCCTCCCCCTGAAACAGAGAGATCAAATTCCTGAAGACGAGTCTGGTACGTTACGAGGAAGTCGGTGTTGATCTCATCTCCTCCCAGCTCTGAATAGAAATAGCCTCCTTGAGCCATTCTGGAGTAACTCCATGGAATCTTGGTCTCACGGGACTCATCATTCGTATTCAGTGAGAACCGTCCCATCGCACTCAGGCCGGGCATAATATCCCAGTTCAAGCTGATACTACCGTAGACTCTGTTCCGTAAAAAGCCGTTATTGATACCGTAGGCTATGAAATAGGGGTTGTCTTCCCCATCACTAAACGTTCTCTGCTGAATTCCTTCCATCCCATCTTCCCAATACTGTCTCAGGTCCTTTATATGCGTATGAGGGATGGTATACAGCGATTCCAGTGGGTTTGCCCCTCGGTTTCCAGTAGAGGGCCGGTTGTCAGCACCTGACCGCACATAATTAATGTTCATATTCACGCTCAGGTTCTCCAGCAGGTTCCTGGTATAATTCGAAGAAAATGTATTTCTATGAAGATCTGAGTTTGGAATAATACCGGTGTGATTCATGTTATTGAATGAGAACCGGAATACCGAGTTTTCGGTAGACCCACTGATCGCAATATTATTCGAATTGGTAAGTCCCGTGTTCAGGAAATTCTTTGGGTTATTAGGATACGACCGTAATTCCATCGGGATCGGCTGACCGTTTGCATCCAATGGGCTATTCCACTGAACAGCCATGTTGCCCACATCCAGTTTGGGACCTGCCCAGTAGGAAGAGTTTTCGTCCAGAAAAGCAGTCCGGTTTCCAGTTGCATGCTCGAAATGGAAATCCAAAAACCTGTAGGGCACTTCAAACACGTTACTGGTATTCAGGGAGACTTGCAGTGGTTCTCCCTTTTGGCCTGTTTTGGTAGTGATCAGAATCACCCCGTTTGCCGCCCGGGATCCGTAGAGTGCAGCCGCACTAGGACCTTTCAGAACCGTCATATCCGCAATGTCCGATGGATTCAGGTCACTAATTGGGTTTCCATAATCCACCTCATTCCGGTCACCCATTCCCGATACATTATTCAAACCACTGGATATAGGGATACCATCCACTACATAGAGTGGCTGATTATCGGTAGTGAGAGAGGTAAGGCCCCGGATGACAACACTGACTGAAGTTCCCACACCCCCGGTTTGATTCAGTGTTACCCCTGCAACTCGTCCAGCGAGGCCACTTGTGATGTTCTCTTGCGAAACCATCGCAATATCCTCTCCTGATACCTGTCCCACAGAATAACCGAGGGAGCGTCTGTCCCGGGTAATTCCAAGCGCCGTAACCACCAGTTCATCCAGAACCTCTGCCGAAAGTTCCAGGCTTATGTTGATTTCGGTTCGTCCGTTCACGGGGATTCTTTGCGTTTGATAACCGATATAGGTGATCACCAAGACCCCATTTTGTGGTACCCCGGTCAGTCGGTACGCCCCATTGTTATTTGTAGCGGTACCATTATCAGTACCCTCTACAACCACATTCACACCGATAAGGTATTCCCCCGTTTCCGCGTCCGTAATGGAACCGCTTACACTGTGCTGCTGAGCCCAAACAGCTGAAACCCCTGTGGCCAGTAGTAAACAGAGCAAAAATGTAATTCTACGAATCATATTTATCTGATTTAGTCATGGTTTTTGTTGTCGAAAATTAAAGTGCCATTATTAACTGAATGTAACTTGAACAGCAATTGCCCTGAACACGCCAAAAGGACTTAGTAGATTACCATCCCTTACACACTTAATGTAATCGTTTACACTCAAGACTATAATATAAAATGAGATGTATTATTGCAACTAGAGATAACATCTTTGTTGTAATTAAGATTTAGACAGGTCTCTTAATAAAGATGTGATAGCATCTAAACAGTTATAAATATTATAACTAGAGATAACAACATAGTTGTGTAACCCTGAAATATTATTTTAACAGGAGGACTCAAGTAATGCTTTTAGCTGGTTTGTACGGGTTAAAAGAACTATTTCTACGCACTTAGTATCTTATGTTGTGTATAACAAGGACCTTGTGATTCACTTCAAGAGAGTTTCCAAGCCCATATTCTGTACGAGAGAAATCAGCCGTTACCCGCCACCTGATGATTTATAAATAGTGATACAGGATGCCGGATCTGTTCCGGCACCCTGAAAATTGCAGATCTGAAAAAGTTAATCCCCCCGGATTATCTGGTCTTGCCGTATAGAGGGCCAAAGTTTGAGCAGGCCCTGTAATCTGCCCCTTCCAGGTCAGTCGTCCCAAATCCAGCCCATGCGCTTGGACGGAAAACCCTCTCCTCTGGAACATTATGCATATTGACGGGAATTCGCAGCATCGACGCTAAAGTGATGAATTCATCACCAATGTGCCCATAGTTCAGCACCCCGTGGTTTGATCCCCAGTTGTTCATCACGGAGTAAACATCTTTAAATGCACCTTCTCCTGTAACGTTAGGAACAAACCATGTTGTTGGCCATATGGGGTCTGTTCGCCTGTTGATCGTTTCATGAACCTCTTCAGGAATATCCACCGTATACCCTTCTGCTATTTGAAGTACCGGGCCCACTCCTTTAATAATGTTGATACGTGTCATCGTTACAGGCATCTCTCCTTTCGTAAGGAATTGGGATGAGAATCCACCTCCCCGGAAATAACCCAAATTTGCCGGACACCACCGGGTCGCAGCCAGGCTCGCTTCTGCTTCTTCAGCGGAGATCTCCCAAAAAGGCTTCATCACCGGTTCCCCCTCACTTTTAAGTCGCCCGGTTCCATCCAGGGATGCCGCTCCTGAGTTAAGGAAGTGAATAATCCCACCGGAAGCTCTCCCTGTAAGAGTGTGTCCGGTAACTCTTTCTACCGCATCCGGGCTCCAATAGGTTCGTATATCTCCAAAAATCGAGGCTGAATTGGTTAATAAATGTCCAAATAACATACAGGTTCCATTCAGTGTATCATTTTCTGTGGCCACCAGGTACGGTTCACGAATCCCGTTCCAGTCGTAGGACGAGTTGAGTAAGGCTTCGGAAAAGTCCCCATTCGGAAAATGATCTGTCCATTGCCGCTGCCCCTGAAACCCGGACACAATGGCATTATGACCATGTGATTCTTCACCATACCCCATCTCTTTCAGAACTGGATTCCCCACCATCAGATCCCGGATGATCATGGTCATTTTCACAACGGTTTCCCAGTTTTCATCTTTCTTTTCGCGGGAAAACTGAATCTCCTCCGGATTGATATCCTCGCCTTCCTTACAATACTTTTCCACCCACTTCATGGCCAGGTCAAACTCTTGCTTATCATAAATTTCCTCCTCCATACGCCTGACTAATTCAGTCATATCCACAGACTCATACCGCATGCCGAGGTAATCTTCAAAAAAATCTTCCTGAATCATGGAAGAGGCGATTCCCATACAGACCGATCCGATTGACAAATAGGATTTACCTCTCATTTCTGCTACCGTCAGCCCTGCCTTTACGAAACGAAGAATTTTTTCTTTCACATCTTGTGGAATGGTATCATCTCCGGCATCCTGCACCTCACTGCCATAGATACTGAAGACAGGTAACCCTTTTTGATCGTGAGCCGCTTTGGTCGCAGCCAGATAGACAGCACCGGGTCGTTCACTGCCATTAAATCCCCAGATAGCTTTCGGATACCACGGGTGCATATCCATGGTTTCGGAGCCATAACACCAGCATGGTGTCACCGTCAGAGAAATACCAACACCTTCTTCCTCAAACTTTTGAGCTGCTGCAGCTGCTTCAGCAACACCACCGATACAGCTGTCTGCAATGACACACTCCACCGGCAGTCCATTGGCATGTCGAAGCTGTCCTGAAATCAGCGCTGCTGCCCGCTTTGCCATATTCATCGTTTGCTCTTCAAGTGACTCACGAACACCCCGCTCGCGACCGTCAATTACCGGACGAATACCAACTTTCGGAGTCCGACCAATAATCCGTTTACGGGGTTGATTATTTTCAGTAATAGCCATAGTAATTTCCTTATTCTGGTATTAATGTAATTGTTATTTTTTAATTTACTGATGAGAAAATGCATTCATCAATGCGTGGTATGAGCGTTCATCCTCGTACATCTTTTTAAATACACTGTACTTGGCCTGGTGATATTCAGCAACACGTCCTTTTTCAGGATCTATCGTTTTTCCAGTCTGATTCATATTGGCCATAGCCTCCTCTATGGTAGCATAAAAACCCGAAGCGACACTGCCTAAAACGGCGCTTCCCAGTAGCACGGCTTCCTGTTCCTTCGGCAGAACAAGCGTGCAGCCACAGATATCCGCATGTGATTTTAGAAATAGTTTATTTTTGGTGCCCCCTCCGGTTATGGATATCTGCCTGATATCATAGCCCGATTGATTCATGGTCTCAATGATATGCCGGGTTCCGTACGCAATGGCCTGAATGGTTGCCAGGTAATGCAAGGCAAGATCGTCTATTGTGGAAGAGAGCCTTAAACCGGCAACGACACCGGTAAGAGAAGCATTTGCCCGGGGCGAACGATTTCCGTGAAAATAGGGAAGGACATGAAGATTCTGAGTCAGATACCCGACATCATCCAAATGCTTTTCTTCGGCCATCTGAATTAACCTGTCATTGAGCAGGTTGTATACCGTGCGATTCTGTTCTGCAGCCATTTTTTTCAGATTTTCTGCGTGTGACGATGAAAAAATCACATGGTCGATCAGAGCTCCTGTAGCTGATTGTCCTCCCTCGTTCAGCCAGAGTCCGGGGATCATGGCGGAATAATACGGCCCCCAGACCCCATCAATAAAAGCTTGTTCTTTAGAAACCGCCATATGACAGCTGGATGTACCGCCAATAAGGGCAAGGTTGTTTTCAACCGACCCGCTTTCCCCTGCTGACATTCCCAGCAGTCCGAGGCCGCCGGCGTGAGCATCAATCATGGACACACCGACTGGGGTTCCAGGCTTCAAACCAAGTTCCATGGCAGACTTCTCAGACAAACCATTTCCAACAGTTTCTCCGATCGGCCGGATGACTGATCCAATTTTAGAATAGTTGTCCCGCTTCAGATCTTCCAGGCCAATCTGATCAAAATAGGAGTCGTCCCACCGGCCGACACTCTCTTCGTCACGGCTCTCTTCGTGTCCAAGGTATGTCCACTTACAAACTGTGGTGCATACTGACCGCACATCCCTGCCCGTGGCCCTGTAAACCAGATAATCAGGAAGATCAAAAAACCACTCCGCTTCCGACCAGGTTTCGGGATGATAGCTTTTCAGCCACCGTAGTTTTGGTGTCTGCATTTCCGGACTGATCAACCCACCCACATATTTTAAAACCTTGTGGCCGGTAGCGTTGATCATCTCAGCCTCCTTTTTTGCGCGATGATCCATCCAGACGATGATATTCTGCTCGGGGTTTTCCCCTGGAGTTACCGAAAGGGGCTGGTCGTTTTTACCCAGTACAACAAGGGAGCAGGTTGCATCAAAACCGATACCCTTAATCTGATCCGGCAGGATAGCACCCTTCTGAAGTGCTTGTTTAACAGAGCTGGCTATCGCTTTCCAAATATCTTCTGAGGATTGCTCAGCAAAATCTGTTTTTGGACGCCACATTCTAATCGGATGTGATGCTGCGGCTGCCATTTTACCCGACGAAGAAAATATCCCCGCTCTGGCTGAGCCGGTGCCAACATCTATTCCTATAAAGTACTCTTCATTTGACATATGGATAAATTTCTATCTGCTGTTTTTCTTTAGAGCTCTTCAGTTTCATCTAATCATTCCTGGAAATTCCTGGTTTTCAACTGAAGGAATTTCTGTACTCATAAATTCTGAATATAGTTTTGTCCATCTTATAGAATGTTAAGATTTCCCCGGAAGATCAGTCTACCGACAGATTTCCCGGATTACACAAGCATTTAATAGACAATACCTTCTGATTTGTAATGGGATGGATCTACTATGGAAGCTGCGATATATCGATAGGGTTTGGCTTCTTTATCCGCAGCATGGTTCCAATAATAGATGATGACCAATTTCCCATCTTCCCTCTGAACCATCCGCGGATAACCGACATCCCGTGTAGCATGATCCCCGCTCCGGACGGTAATCTCGTTACTCCATGTTTTACCCTGATCATCACTCAGGCGCAGATGTACCCTGGAACCAAAATTACTTCTGTAAATGTAAGCCAAAGCCAGCCTGCCATCCTCCATCAGCACCAGCGCGGGAGGCGTTCCTCCATTACCCGTCTCATAGGATGGATTGGGTTCTTCGATCCATGTATTTCCGTTATCTAATGACCGGTAAGCACTCAGGTAGTTTCGTGTGGGATTGATCTCCCGGCTCCGGATGACGGTGAATAGTTCATTATCTGTCAGCCTTACAGTTGAGGCCATAATATCGAAGCCTTCCGGCTCGTCGCCAATCCATGATACCAACTCCCAATTTACACCTCCATCTACGGTTCTGACATGTGCAACCCGTCCCTCTCGTCCGTTTCGTTTAGCAACATTTACAAATGTACTCAGCTCCTGAGGGCCGTCTACGATATAGTCGGTCCGGGTTCCAATTCCATCTGTCCCAAGGTCCGGGAACTTGAAGGGGCCATTCCATTCATGTCCCCTGTCATTAGAATAATAAAAGATAGAGGGTCCGTTATGGTAATTGTCTCTCATCCAGGTAATGATGAAATCGGGATTGGTAAAATCTTCCATTGGTTCCAGCAGATCACGGGGTTCTTCTGCTTCTTCATCGGGAAGATCGTTATCATAAGCCCATCCCGTCTGACCCGCCTCATACGCATCCTCAATCGTCCACGTCAGCCCTCCATCGAGACTTCTGGCATATTTATTCCGGGCAGTTTTCTGATTATAGGTATGGAAACCTTCTGTTTCATAATGTTCGGCATCCACAAAGCCCACCAGGATCTCATCACCCCAGTTCCAGGCACCGTTATTAGCCGGCCAGCCAGCGAATCGCCCGTCTTCTTTATAAATGTCAATGTGCTGGATGCCGTTTTCTATCTCGGCAGAAGCAGATTTCTCCGAAAAATCACGCTCCGTACAGGAGATAAAAAACACAAGAAATATCAATACAAATTTTCTATTAATTCTGTTGTTTGTCATTTTCATCAATAAAGTTCAGGTGGTAAATGTAAACGTATACATAATAATGGGAATTTTTAATCCATATCAAAATCAGACTAACTTTTTATTATTTCCCGGTGCGGGGATTCTCTTTATAGTACAGGAACCCATCCTCCCCCCCCACCAACAGATCTGGTATACCGTCTTTATTCCAATCTACAGTGACAGGATTTGACGTATGTCCGCCGATGGGAACATTATCCAGCTGACCACGATCTTGAAATATAAATACTCCGGGTTCTTCCGAGATATTTTCCATAAGATTCGCATTCACACCGCTATTTATGATCAGGTCCAATTTCCCATCTCCAGTCCAGTCCACCAGGTGAAATTTTCTGCGTCCGCTTGCTCCTGCCCAACCTGCATTGAGCCGCAAAGGGGTCCCAAAATCGGCATCAGGATGATTTTGCATAAAGTCCGCTATACCTGAAATTCTAAATATGCTATGTACAGACATGGGCGTAACGGGGCGTCTGTTTCGTCCGATATAAGCAAGTTGGCCATCTTCATTATATGTTGCCAGATCTTCTGGCCGGCCCGGTGTTCCAACGTTTACCGGTTGGTGGCCGCTTTCATAAACAGAAGGTGTATCATGGGCACTAAAGAAAATTCTCTGGGGTGGCATCAGTTTTAGTTCTCCATCTATTTCACGACGCTTATAAAATGCGAGGTAACCTTCCTGATCTAGTGCCACTAAGTCCATAAGGCCATCGTGATTAAGATCAATTGCCTGGGGTGTACTTCTCCATTGGGTCACGAGATCGTTCCCTTCAGGGTCCCACCAATTCCATGCTGGCTTAGGGTTTTTTCCGTTCCATTCTACCTGAACCGGTTTAGCTGTGGCGAGTTTCGGCTCAGTCCGTGTTCCGATGTTTTCGTACCACATGATCTTTCCCCAAATCGAGTTGATAATGATGTCAGGTAATCCATCCCCATTCCAATCTGCAACTGACAGCACAGTATAACCCCATTTGGCTTCAGCCGGTCCCTGGATGGATCCATTTTCACCAGCCAATATCCGGATGACCTCTCCATCTGCTTCCAGATAATCCGGAGCAGCCCATTTAGGCGGGTATCCACCCAAATTTTCAACATACATAAGATAACCCGCAGTATTTCCTACAATAAGATCTTCCAGTCCATCTCCATTCCAATCATAAGCATATGGTGTTGAAAGTGCACCAATTTTTACTTCATCTGCTTTTTGCTGAAAGTAAACGGGAAGTTCAAATTCCGGCATACCATCGGAAACTCTTCCTGTATTACGCATCCATGCAACACGTCCATCCTCATCACCAATAACCAAGTCAATGTTTCCGTCACCATCCCAATCAAAAGCTGAAGGTTGGATCATTTGCAGATCCATTCTGATGATTTCATTATTGTATGTGAGATGTCTGCCAGGAGCATAGCGGGGATTTGTTCTTGTACCTATATTCTCAAAAAATGTAAATTTATCAAG
This sequence comes from uncultured Balneolaceae bacterium, assembly GCA_938003885.1. Classification (GTDB taxonomy): domain Bacteria; phylum Bacteroidota; class Rhodothermia; order Balneolales; family Balneolaceae; genus Rhodohalobacter. The sequence goes on from CALKWT010000195.1 coordinate 24,320, forward strand.
AAAGTCCCCCAGGATTAAATCAGGTAAACCATTACCGGTAAAATCAGCAAAATTAGGTGATGGCATTCCATAAACTTCTATTGGCTCATCTCCCGCCATCAATTTTTGTGGTTCACCGTATTCCGGTTGTTCATTTGTGCCCCGATTTTCCATCCAATACACGTGGGCTCTCAATGGTCCGTTCACCCATTCACCGTCTCTTGTGAAAGCATCATCCCAGCGATAATCCCTCCAATCGCTGGCTCCAATAATTAAATCTGTTAAACCATCGCCATTATGATCAAAATATTTCCACTGATTTGCCCTGCCTATGTAGAATTCCGGCTTGAAGGGGATTTCAACACCATTCTCAAGAAACGTATTTTTATAATCCGGATAGGCGATACCAGGTTGTGTGATTACCCAGGAGTCATCAAGGTGCGAGATTTGCATATTGTAGCTTGAAGTAGAAGCACTAAGACGTTCCGCTTTTTCAAATAATAGTGGACCTTTTTTTGAATCTGCACCGTTAAACAGAAAAATTCCATTATACGGGCGCCCACCAGAACCAACTAAAAGTTCATTTCTCCCATCCTCATCGTAGTCTACAGGAAAAGGTACAGCCCAGAGCCCAACCCCTAAATCCACAGTTAAGCCAGGGTTATTATAACGGATACGGGTTAATTGACTAAAATCTTCATCAAAATTATTTCCAGTGGGTTGGCCTGTCGAATCACTGTCAGAAGTTTCAGAAAATAGTCCGGCATTCGATGAGGATGCCACATTCGTTCCGGAAAATACTAACAGTAGTGTAATCGTATACATTAAAAAATAAAATTGTTCGCATCTATTCATAACTGCAGTGTGTTTATTTCTGAAATTAGTTTCTATTATTTGGTGAAAGGAATAAAGAGGCTAAAAAACCTGTGAAAAATATAACCAGTGTCCCTACAATGATGGTCAGATAACTGTGAAAAGGGTTTTTGTATGCTTCTAATGCGCCGGTAAAGTAGGCCGGTGAGAGACTCATCCACATGATTACCAATAGCCCTATAGCCACACCGATCATTGCAGGAAAGTGGGTCACTCGCTGAGAAAAATAACCTAACAGAAATAGTCCCAGCATTCCCCCGCTAAATATACCTGCCAGATTCCACCAAATGTCCAAAGCACTCTCTACCCGAATGACCAGAAATGATATTAAAACCCCCAAAATACAGATCCCGGCAGTAGCAAGATAAAGTACTTTTACAGAATTTTTTTCATTGACGTTTTTTGAATATCGTTTGTAAAAGTCATTCAGAATGACTGTAGCACCGCTATTTAAACTGGTCGATATTGTACTCATACCGGCAGCAAATATAGCTGCTACCAGCAAACCCGTTATTCCAACTGGCAGGCCATGAACAATGAAATAGGGAAATATACTATCAGACATTCCAGCTTCATGAAATTCAGCCGGAAGTAAATCGGGAAACTGCTGATAATAGACAAACAGCCCGGTACCAATCATAAAAAACAGGAGAGAAACAGGAATGTAAAGGAGCCCGCCGCCGAAAGCCGATGAAATAGCCTCTTTCTCGTTTTTTGCTGTCATATAACGCTGTATATAGTTCTGGTCAATACCGTAGTTTTGGAGATTAATAAAAATACCATAGATGAAAACGACCCAGAATGTTGATTCTGTTAAGCTTAGTCCAAAATCTCCTAAACTAAATTTGTTGTGCTGAGCAGCCACTTCAATGTATTGACCAAACCCGCCTGGTAAGGAAAATATGAGGAATAAGAGTGAAATTATTGCACCTAAAATCAGGATAATGGACTGGATGGCATCTGTCCAGATTACTGCAATAATCCCACCAAGCAGTGAATAGATCATGACGCCTACTCCTGTAATAACGATTATTATTCGCATATCCCATCCCAATATGATGTACATGGGAAGTGCGAGCAGATAGAGAATAACTGCAACCCGCATCACTTCCGATGGCCGTGAAGTTGAACGGCGTGATGGCTGTGACGAAGCCGTCGAGCGGCC
>CALKWT010000196.1 GCA_938003885.1 uncultured Balneolaceae bacterium
CGAGAAATTGAGAAACGAAGTGATTTCGCTGCTCGATACTCTGTCTGTACTCCTGGAGCAATGCAGCCTGGTTCATCTCGTTGGATTCAGCCTGCTGCAGCCGTGATTGAAGTTCTGCCGTAGTACGATTCATGGCGTCGATTTCATCCCTGTACTGACTCACCTCAACATTCAGTTCATCAATCCGGGTACTGAGCTCCTCGACCACTTCAGCGCTGCTTAAGGCTTGGGTCAGCTGCTCCCTCAGGTTACCTGTCAGAACCTGATAGGTCTGTGGATAGAGAGCAGCATTGATCAGCTCAGCATGTTCAGAATAGGTTCTTTCCAGCATATCCACCCTGTTGCCCAGCTCAGTCAGCTCATCCAGAGTTTCAGCCCTCTCAATCTCAGCTGTAAGCTCACTCAGCTCCTGTTGAAAGTTTCTCTGAATTTCATAATCAGACTGTTGCGCCTGAACCGAAACAGCGGAAAGTGTGAGTATCCATAGTGCAAATAGTATCTTGAATCTGGTTTTTATCATCATTCCTGTACCCCGTTCTGATCCAGATAATAAGTTTGTGCTAAATTTTGTCCGATAAGTTCGATGTGGGTCCCCCGCTGGTTAAACGCTGGAAGTTCAAGAGGTTCTTCGAGCTCAATCTGTTCATGGACGACGAGTTCCCCTTCTCCCGGCTTCAATACATAAACGCTGGAAAAACCGTCTGCAGTTAAAAAATAGAATCCATCGCGATTCCTGATCAGCCTGATTTCATTTACATCCCTGAGGCCTTCCGCCTCAAGCAGCGGGTTTACGTTCACTCTCAATGCAAATCGCTGATCGTGAATATCTCCATTTGAATCGGGTGTGAGAACACTCTCCACTGGTTGTGAGAAATCCACATTCTGTAACACAACCGAGGTTCCGCAACCTGTCCAGAAAACAGTTATCACTAATAAGCCGGCATACACCAGCCTTCTTGATAAGTTCATAGGTTCTAATCGTTACTCTAAAGGTTCATGTGAACATGTTTCGTTCAACATTGATATAAACCTGTAAAGGTCGAAAGAATATGTTTGTTTCAGATTCTTACAAATTTTTTAGATAATTCTCTATAAACAGAAATTTTGCCCGTGTGTTCCAATAAAAGCAACAGATGGCGTTGCAGATCCTGCTCTTTACTTGTAATTTTATGGAATGTACTCAACCGAAGAGATGGCTTTCGGTTAAAGAGCCCGGCCCGATACTTTCAACTTATTTGCTCTGAAACGCGCTGCTGATATCAACAAGATCAGCCTCTCCCGTTTCTTGGGATGGGTAAAGGGATTTCAATAAACTTGCTATATTCATGCCCGACATGCAGAAACACCGTTATTATATGAACAAGGCGATTCAACAAGCTGAGATTGCCTGGGATCAGGGTGAAGTGCCCATTGGGGCGGTCGTTGTGCATCGGGGAAATATCATCGGAAAAGGATACAATCAGACGGAGCGATTGCAGGATCCGACAGCTCATGCGGAAATGATCGCTATTTCTGCGGCCTGTAATTCGTTACAGAATAAATATCTGACAGATTGTACACTCTATGTAACCCTGGAACCCTGTGCGATGTGTGCGGGAGCCATCGTATGGTGCAAACCGGCTCTCCTGGTCTTCGGAGCACTGGATGAAAAGTCAGGCGGAGCGGGATCCGTATTTAATATCACATCCAATAGAAATCTGAATCACAGGATGGACGTGATCCACGGTGTCATGGAAAACGAAGCGGAAACCCTGCTGAAAGCTTTTTTCCAGGAGCGGCGCAGTAAAAACGGCTCTTCATTGTAGGTGGGCACCTCACGACTACAAGAAGGCCAGCACTCAGGGGTATCTGACCTCTTGCCTGGCCGGTACTTCTTCTGGCACAGGCTTTGCTGATACCGGGGCCACAACAGGTACAAAAATCTCACGTACTTTCTCTTCCAGTTTCTCTGTCAGCTCTTTCCTGTCTTCTGATGTGATTGTATCCTTGCCAAAGGTGACTTCCGCCTTGACTGTTCTGTTGGAGAGCATTTTAATGAGATGTTTTAGGATGGGCATATCCTCACCCCACCAGCAGACAGACAAGTGTGCCGGATGGTCCCCTTTCCCCGTACTGTAGCGAATCGCCGCATAGGAGACCTCTTCTTTTGAACGAGCTGCATAATCGAGCAGTGAGGCCCTGAACCGCAGAACACCCTCTCCTGACGATGTGGTCGCCTCTGGAAACATCAAGACCCCCTGCTCATCCCCTATCTCTGCTGAAATTTCCCGGTTAACACGCACCACATCCCGGCGTTTCTGTCTGTCGATAAAAATGACATGCAGGGAGCGGGCCATGGCTCCGATCACCGGCCAGTTTCTCACCTCCGCTTTTGAAACAAAGGTGGTATTCAGTATCGAATAATAGACCGGTATATCCAGGTAACTGAGATGGTTACTGACCAGGAAAAAAGGAGGCTCTGGCACCGGCCCTTTCACCTCGAGTTCTATCCCCAGTAACTTCAATCCCCTTTTTGCCCACCCTTTAACCATTTTGTTTTTCCATCTGAATTTGCTCACCCCAAAAAGTTTTAAAGGATATAGTAAAACTATAAATATCAGGTAGCTGGCAAGCATGTGAATGAGAAATACTACAATTTTTAATGGCGCCAAAACTGCTCTCAGCATACCCGTTTTTAACCTTTTGAATTACCCAGACGTTATGTAACTGTTTAATCTAATATAAACAATGGAATTCAGATTCAAAGAGAGATTCTGTTATTTTGTTGATGGTATACTTATTTTAAAAGGATGGTGTTCCACGAGAGCACAATGAATCTATTTTGAACTGCACCACCCCTGACCATGTTGTACAGCAGAGCATATTTTAAGGATGCCGGAAAAGACTGGGTTGTATTTATACACGGTGCGGGCGGCTCCTCTTCCATATGGTTCCGTCAGATAAAGGCTTACAGGGAAGAATTTAACGTTTTGCTGGTTGACCTTCGCGGCCACGGCAAATCTAAAAGGATGAGCCGGATGAAGGAGTACTATAAAGAGAAGTACAGCTTTAAAACAGTGAGCCGCGATGTACTGCAGGTTCTAAATAATCAGGGTATCGAACAGGCGCACTTTGTCGGGGTCTCTCTGGGAACCATCATTATTCGCACCATCGGGGAGATGGAGCCTGACCGTGTTTTGTCCGCTGTGATGTGCGGCGCTATTACCCGATTAAACGTCCGCTCCAGGGTACTGGTCTGGCTTGGTCATACATTTAAGAAACTGGTCCCTTTTATGTGGCTCTATAAGTTATTTGCCTGGATCATTATGCCGAGAAAGAACCACCAGGAGTCCAGATTTTTATTTATAAGCGAGGCAAAACAGATGGCTCGAAATGAATTTTTGAAATGGTTTCGCCTTACCTACGATGTCAATCCGCTGCTGAAATATTTTAAAGAGGTAGAAATGAATGCCCCTACTCTCTATGTAATGGGCGAGGAAGATCACATGTTCCTCCCTCCTGTCAAAAAAATGATTGACGACTTTAAACACTCCTATCTGGAAATTGTCAGCGGAAGCGGACATGTTGTCAATGTGGAAAAGCCAGAAGAGTTCAACAGGATCTCTTTAGAGTTTTTGATCCGCAATAGAAAAGTCCCCCAGCTCGCCGGGGTGTGATCTCGCCTCCGATCCTGTCCCGGAAACAAAAACGTCTATCCTTTATTCTCTCTTTTTCCTCATTGAAATTTTCAGGATATTAGGGGTTTCATAGTTTTCTTAATTTTAGATCTATCAAATGACAATACCCATTGCCAGTGATCATGCAGGTTATCAGGCAAAAGAAGCAGTTAAAGCCGTGCTGAAAGAGGCTGGATACACCCCTGAGGATTTCGGAACTCACTCCTCTGATTCCGTAGACTATCCCGACTATGCTGTCTCCGTATCTGAAAAAGTAGATAGCGGCGAGTACACCCGCGGTATTCTGATCTGCGGCAGCGGACAGGGAATGTGTATGACCGCAAATAAATTCAAAAATGTGCGTGCTGCCCTGGTCTATTCAGAAACCACTGCCAGGCTCACGCGTCAACATAATAACGCCAATATCCTCTGCCTGCCCGGTCGTGAACTTTCAGAATCAGATCTGAAAAACATTGTATTGAGCTGGCTTTCCACAGAATTTGAAGGGGGCCGCCATAAAGGCAGAGTCAATAAAATTCACAACTTAACCACCAACTGCTAATAGTGAAACGTCACACATGAGCCAACTATCTAAACAGGATCCGGAGATTTTCGGGTATCTACAACTCGAAGCCAAAAGACAGAATCAGAATCTTGAACTGATCGCATCGGAAAATTTTGCATCCAGGGCTACCATAGAAGCGATGGGTTCTGTACTTACCAATAAATATGCCGAGGGATATCCGGGTAAACGATATTACGGAGGTTGTGAGCATGTGGACAGTGTAGAGGAGCTTGCCAGAAACCGGGCAAAAGAGCTCTACGGTGTGGAGTGGGTAAACGTCCAGCCCCATTCCGGTGCCTCTGCCAATGCCGCCGTCTATCTCGCATTCATGAATCCTGGTGAAACCCTGCTTGGTCTTGATCTGGCGCACGGCGGTCACCTCACACACGGTTCACCTGTGAACTTCTCCGGTATCACCTACCACGCCGAGTTCTATGGTGTGGATAAAGAAACTGGCAGAATTGATATGAATAAGGTGCGCGAAAAGGCAAAAAGGGTAAACCCCAAAATGATCTCGATCGGTGCCAGCGCTTACTCACGCGATTTTGATTATGAAGGTTTCCGTAGTATAGCTGATGAAGTAGGGGCTTTCCTCTGGATGGATATGGCACACACAGCCGGTATCATTGCGGCTGGTTTGCTGAATAATCCGTTTCCCTACACGGATGTGGTCTCAACGACCACCCACAAGACTCTCCGGGGGCCTCGGGGTGGTATGATACTGGTTGGTAAAAATGTGGAGAACAAACTGGGGGTAACGGCGGCAAAATCAGGACGCGTAAAAAAGATCGGTGAAGTTCTCGATTCAGCAGTTTTCCCCGGATCCCAAGGGGGGCCTCTCATGCATGTGATCGCCGCGAAGGCAGTGGCTTTTGGTGAGGCATTGCAACCTGACTTCAAGGATTATCAGAAACAGGTTATTACAAACGCTCGCCACATGGCTGAAAAATTTGTCGAGAAGGGGTACAATATTGTCAGCGGAGGTACGGATAATCATCTCATCCTGATCGATTTAAGAAATAAACAATTGAATGGCAAAATTGCCGAAGAAGCACTTGACAAGGCGGGTATCACCGTCAATAAAAACATGGTGCCTTTTGATACGGAAAGTCCGTTTATCACATCAGGTATCCGTATGGGGTCACCAGCCCTTACTACCCGTGGTTTTAAAGAGAATGAGTTCACCAGGGTTGTAGAATTAATAGATCAGGTTCTTCAAAACCCCGAAAATGAGGAAAAACTTAAAAAAGTCAGATCAGAAGTGGTCGATTTGTGTGAGCAATTTCCTCTGTATGATTTTGTCACTGCATAATGTATCTTTAGCGGTTAACTGAATACGTAATTTTGAATTTCTGGATCGGATATATCCGATTGCGTACTACATGAGTGAATTATCAGGTAAGTCCAAGCGAAGTATTATGGGGTCTATCCTCCCGAAGGCAAAACCGCCGAAGGAAGACCCGACTGACACCATGTCGTTCCTGGATCATCTGGAGGAATTACGGTGGAGAATTATCAAGGGGGTTGCGGGAATTCTGATCGGAATCATCGTTGCCTTCTTTTTCTCCGATTTCCTGATTAAGGAATTTATACTCGGGCCTGCCAGAGCTGATTTCTTTATGTATGAATTTATTTCACGCATTGCACCCTTTGAAGCCGTTGATCTCGATCTAATCTCCCGAAGGTTGCCCGGACAGTTTTTTACTTACTGGGGAACCTTACTGGTGATGGGCGTCATTTTGGGATCACCGTTGTTAATCTATCAACTCTGGGCATTTATTGAACCTGCATTGGAAAGTAGCGAGAAGAAGAAAACTGCGCTCAATGCCATGTTCATTAACTTCTTCTTTCTACTCGGTATTGCTTTCGGTTATCTGATTCTGGTACCTTTTGCTGTGCAGTTCTTCGCCCAATTTGTCATTGATCCTGTCATAACCAACGAGTTCGACATCAACGCCTATTTCTCATCTGTAGCAATGTGGACCTTTGCCTGTGGAATTATCTTTCAGGTACCGGTCATCAGCTGGTTCCTTTCCAAGGTGGGTCTGCTGGATCCCGATATTATGCGTAAATACCGTCGTCATGCCCTTATTGGATCGTTGCTTGTCGGGGCCCTCCTCACTCCCCCTGATCCGCTCTCCCAAGTTCTGGTGGCAATTCCCCTGGTCTTTCTCTACCAGTTTTCTATACTGCTCAGTAGAATTGCTAATCGTAGACGCAAGAAAGAGATGGAAGCTGCGTTCACAGGTGAGTCGTAATATTCAGAGCATGGCTGCATCATTCCCTTATTTTTAGGGAAATGTGAAAATCTAAATCGCTATAACACGTACGTTTTAATGACTTTTGTTAAGAAATATTCAACACTGCTGCTATTTTCTTTTATTCTAATTTCTTGTGAATCAACCGATCCCTGGGAATTTGTCCCACCAGACTTCAGCTCGGTTCCGGCCAGATTTGACATCTCAGGGATAGAACCGACTGAGATCGACGAGGGTGTGACCGCCTACATCATTGAAGGGAGTGATAGCTCGCCCTTTTTTGTAACCCGAAGAGATATTGCCATCGTAAAAGTTACTCTTCGGACAGTGGAAGGCGATATCATTTTCAGTACATACGCCAACGACAGGGATCAGGAAGTAGGGATCAGAGTTGCAGATGCAGGGACTGTCATGCAGTTTCAGGGGAGACAGACCTACCATCAGGATTTCTTAAATTCACCGGGACTCCAGAAAGGCCTCCTTGGAATGAAGGAAGGTGAGATCAGAACGCTGATTGTAGAGCCTGAACAAGGATATAAAAATACTGAATGGGCGATACCCAATGAAGAGTACCGCAACAGTACGCTTGTCTATGATATTCACATTTTGCAGATCGAGCCGAGCTGACACTCCCTGTTAGCCCCGACCGCTCACCCGGGGCTAATCTTTACAGACATCTTCTTCAGATGTACACCCTCTCCACCCTGTTTTTCAGGTTGGACATAATTTCATGGGCATTGGTCTCTCCCACCTCTGCCCACTGCTGTGCATCCAGGCCTTCCCCCCCCATTAAGGTCACCTCTGTTCCGGCAGCAATCCGGTTACTCCCAAGGAAGACCATAATATAATCCATGGTCACATTTCCCACCTGCGGGTAGTGCTTCCCATTGATTGCAACCTTCAGCCGGTTGCTCATACTTCTGAGGATACCATCGGCATAACCAACCGGGATCGTGGCGAGAAACCCCTCCTCCGGAGCACGCCATGAAGACGAGTAGCTAACTGGGTCCCCTTTTGACAGGGGGCGTACCTGAACAACTTTGGAGCGCCAGGTTAACACCGGTTTCAACCAATCGTACCGGGCGATTCCGGGATTATAACCGAGCATACCTGCACCTGTGCGAACCATATCAAAATGGTCAATATTGCTGTAGTTACAAATGGCACCGGTGTTGCTCATATGGATCAGGGGAACTTCTTCAAAAAATGCCAGGACAGACTTGAAACGCTCGTGCTGTGAATAGACCGTCTCTGAACCGCCATCCTCTGCAGAGGAGTAGTGAGAGTAAATTCCTGAACAGATCAATCTGCTATTTGCAATGGCGAACCTGCGCACCTCTTCTGCCTGTTCCGGACGAAATCCGAGCCTTCCCATCCCCGTATCGAAATTCAGATGATAAGATGTCCCATCCATTAACACTGAAAAATGGGAAAGATGACTGATCGTCGCCGTCAGGCCGTGGGTCTGATAAGCCGCCGCGGTCTGGTAATCCGGCACCCCGAATACAAGGATCGGCCGGGTGATACCGCTCATCCGAAGTTCAATCGCCTCATCTACATTGGCCGTGGCAAAATAATCGACCTGATCCTGGATATGGCGTGCAATCGGTTTTGCTCCGTGGCTGTAGGCATTCGATTTAACTACGGCCATCACCTTCTTTTGATTCACTCTCTCCTTTAAAGCCTCTAAATTTGAAGAAAGTTTATCAAGACTGATGGTTGCCTGTGAATTTGGAAAATTATTTTTCAACGTGTCACTCCAAAAAGTTTTTTTCGTTTTTTCAATATCACTTGTGCGGCGTTGTAACCTGCAGCACCGAAGACCCCTCCTCCGGGATGGCAGGAGGCGCTGGACAGGAACAGATTCTTTATCGGTGTTTCATAATTGCTCATTCCCGGCAAAGGACGAAACATAAACATCTGGTCAAAATTCATCTCGATATGCATCACGTTACCACGCAGCATACCGTGTCTCCGCTCGATGTCTGCCGGCGTCTGAATGTAGCGGTCGATTAGCTTGCCCTTCATATTGGGAGCATATCTTTCAACCACACTCCAGATTTTATCCGCCTCCTTCTCCCGGATATCCTCCCAGTTCAAACCACCGGCCAGCTGGTAAGGGTGCCACTGGGCCCAGGTATAGAGTGTATGCTTCCCTTTAGGCGCCATTTGGGGATCAATTTTTGAAAAAGTCATCGCAAGAACAGCCGGATTTTCCGGCGGGCGCCCTTTTATATAATCCCCGATTGCCCGATTCATATACTCTGTGGATGGGGCGAGCAGTTGCATTCCGTTATGAATAAATGGATCATCGGGTGCTGCTGAATAGTCCGGGAGGGCGGAGACCGCATTCCGAACCACCATTCCGAACCCGTTACCTATCTCAATATTCTTTACTTTCTCAAAGAGCGAATCATCCAGGTGTTCCTTTCCAACAAGCTTTAGCATCGTTGTCTGAACATGGGCATTGGATATCACGATATACCCTTTAAAAGAGCGCCCATCCTCAGTGATCACTCCGGTAGCCTTCCCATCCTCTATCTCAATTTTTCTGACTTCTGAATCGGCGAGGACGATTCCCCCATTCGCCTCTATCATCCTTTTCATAGCAAGGGTGAGCATACCACTTCCACCCTTCGGATGTTTGGCTCCACTTTGGTGGAGCATCGACTGCCATCCCGCAAAATCTCCGGTTGCAGTCTGATTCGGCAGCGGTCCCGACTGTGCAGCAAACCAGGTAAGTGCCGCCCGCATGTGTTTGTTCTTAAAGGACTGTCTTACCACGCGGCCATAACTTCCCAGTATCTGGTGAAGGCCATCCAGATGTTCCCCCTTTTTGAAGATCGATCCGTCCCGGAACTGCCCCTTCATGATCTCTGTGATGATATTTCTGCCTGATGGCGGTACCATGAAAGCTTTCAAAACTCCTTTGTTGATGCGCCCCCAATACTCTACAAAGTTGCGGTAGTTCTCCACATCTTCCGGTGCAACTTGCCGGATAGAATCCAGTGTTCTCCCCAGATCTTTGAAGAAGTGAATCACTCCCTTCCCCTCAGGTACCGGGTAGCTCATAAAGGGATCCATTTCGATATATTCCAGTCCGTAGTCGGTCAGGCCAAGCTCTTCAATAATACCCGTCTGATGAATCATGATATGTACGGAAGAGCCCACGTCCATACGAAAACCGTGTGTAAACTCTTCTGACCGGAACATCGTCTCTGTGGAAACAGCCCCTCCAATCATTTTCTGCCGCTCCAAAACACAAACTCTGTACCCATTCTTCGCAAGATAACAGGCGGTAATCAAACCATTATGACCTGATCCTGTAACCACTGCATCAAATTTCTGCATTTAACGTACGACTGAATAAATTATGGAATGAAGATGATCTTTTAGTAAGTTATTTCATCTGCATGGTGCTTCTGAGTTGACCATGCCGGTGCGGATAGTCGATAGATATTAGATTTCAGGGGAATTCAATCACCTGGACTGCCTGTCTGAAATATAGAGAATTAGTTTTTATTATACTTTATATTGTCAATAATTATACTTTTGCCTTATGCAGGCTGTAGTGATTGGAGAACCATTCACTTCATAAAAACAGAATAACAGTACCTAGCACAGCTACCTCATATGAAATTTTTCAGAACCTTTCTGGCATCCCTGCTCGGCACTCTTGCAGGTCTATTTCTCCTCTTCATCATTATGTTTGCTGTTCTGCTCAGCAGTTCGGGCGAATCGGAGCCCTATGTCCGTTCCAATACCGTTTTAACGATAAATATTTCAGGGGATATTCCTGCGCGGGCATCCGTCGACCCGTTCGAAGAGCTCTTCTCCTCCAGTCCCAATCCCCGCTTCTCTCTGGAGACTCTAAAAAATAATCTGGTGAAGGCGGCTGCCGATGACAACATCAGCGCGGTCTGGGTAAAAACAAATATGGTGACCGCCTCATGGGCCAATCTGGAATCGGCCTATAACTATTTTGAGGAGTACCGGAAGTCAGGCAAACCTCTTTATTTCAGTACGGATGATATCGGAATGAACGAGAAGTCCTACTTTCTGGCTACCCTCGCCGACTCCATTTTCACCCCACCCGCCACCAACTTTGAGTTTGACGGTTTTGTTGGTCAGTTCACCTTCTACCGCCCCATGCTCGAGAAAATCGGAATTGAGCCTGAAATCTTCAGGGTCGGCAAATACAAGTCAGCGATAGAGCCTTTTACCAATGTGGAGAGCTCACCGGAAAGCATTGAGCAGATGACCCTGATTTTAACACAGGCCTCTGACCTTTTTATAAATGCCGTAGCCAGGCGTCTTGACAGAAGCCCCGAAGAGGTGCACGATATGCTCAACACTCCTCCGGTAGAACGGCTTCAGTACGCTCTGGAACATAATCTGATCGATGCATTTGCCTACGAGGACGAAGTGGAGATGCATATTAAAAATAGAATCGGCGTTGATGAAGAGGACGACATGCGTACAATCAATTTTGGAAGGTACAACCGTGTATCCAACTCGCGTGCCGGAGTGGATCTTCCGAAAAGTGACAACAAGATTGCTGTCATCTACAGCTCGGGGATGATCCTTCCGGAGATGGCGCAATCGCCATTCTCCACTTCCAGTGGGATTACGCCGGAAAACGTACAGAAGCAGTTTGAACGGGCACTGGATGATGATAATGTAAAAGCGATCGTTCTCCATATTGACAGTCCTGGTGGATCGGCAACATCGTCCGATCTGATCTGGAATACGATCCGGAAAGCATCAGAGGAGATGCCGGTAATCGCATCGATGGGCAGCGTGGCCGCCTCGGGAGGTTACTACATGGCCGCTGCAGCTGATACTATTGTTGCATCTAACAACACTATCACGGGCTCTATCGGTATTTTCAGTGTGCTATTTAATGCCCAGGAGCTTCTGAACGATAAGATCGGAATCCGTAATCAGACGATAAAAACACACCACTATGCAGATCTTTTTGATCTTACACGCCCCTTTACAGAAGCGGAAGAGACTATCTTACAACAAAATATTGAGAGCGGATATGAGCTCTTTTTGGCACGGGTAGCCGAGGGGAGAAATATGAGACGGGATGAGGTGCATGAACATGCCCAGGGTCGGGTGTTTACAGGGGCGGATGCTTATGATGTCGGACTGGTTGACGTGATCGGTGATCTGGACAAAGCGATAATAATTGCTGCTGAAATGGCGGAGGTTGAGGAGTACAACCTGGAAGTATTCCCTAAATCCACAGATTTCTTTGAAATGATATTCAGCTCAGCCAATGCGCGGATCCGTGCCTCTGTTCAAGGGTGGATTCCTCAAGAACTAAACCAGACGAAATCAGCCCAAAATATTATGGAACTCTTAAACCAGCCAGCCGGCCACAACTGGGTGTTATTGCCAGGCTATTTTGATGTGTACTAAGATTTACAGCTACCGCTGTAAATTAGAAACTGTATAGGAAAACCGTGTATACTATTACCCTGCATGAGAATAGGATCTTTCATCGTTGAACAATTAAGTGAAGGTTTTTTCGAATTTGACGAAGATGGAAGCTTAACCAAAATCGATCCCTCCTCTCTTCAAAAAAAAGAGGAGGAGAAGCCAGAGGATTCGCTGCCTGAAAAACACTCTGTGGCTCTTGGTATTGATCCTCTCTTCATTCAGACACCGGATGCGAATATCGTGGTGGATCCCGGACTCGGCTGGGGACTGGACAAAAACAGTGAGCACCGGGACACTTCCAATGTTGTGACCAATCTGGATATATTCGGGATCACGCCGGATCAAATTGACTGGGTGATCCTCACTCATCTCCATTACGACCACTCTGCCGGTGCAACCTACATTTCTGACGACCTGACAACCCGGCCGGTATTTCCCAATGCCGCCTACCTGGTACATCAGGCTGAGTGGGATTATGCACTCTCCCATATCGATCAAAAGCCGACAGGCGGTTTTCTGGGGGAATCGGGTTATTATCCGGATGAACTGTACCGGTTGGCAGCAAATGGTCAGTTTTATTTCCTGAATTCAGATCGTTTTTCACCTGTTCATGGGATTGAGGTTATCAAAACAGGAGGTCACACCCCGGGACACATGATCGTTAAGATCACTGATGATAATAAACTGGCCTACTATCCCGGGGATCTCGTTCCGACAGAATATCATCTGAATCACTATCCACTCAAACAGATCGATGCAGACCCGGTACAATCCAGAAAACAGAAGAACAAAATTTTACGGGAAGCGCTGAAAAACGACGCCTATCTATTTTTTTACCACTCTCTCTATCAGAAATCGGGGAAGCTCACACTGGACGTAAACAGGCAGTACACCCTGATCAGTGAAAGAGTGAGAAGGTGACCGCTCAGAAATTTCAGCAGTCATGATCTGAAGAACGTTCAGCGTTCTTCACGCCGCCTGGAAAGCCGGGTTTTCCGTGAGCGCCCTTCCGCGATCCAACGAAACTGTACACCTCAACAACAATTCTTTTCCCAATCCTCGCAACCCCGGGGGATTAATAAAAAGATTTCTGAAAATTGGTGGTGGGTAAAGAATAGTGCTTTTGTAACAGGCAAATAGTAAACGAGAAGAGAAGAACTTACCTGTTTATAATAAATGATCAGTGAATCAGAAACAAAAAACGCTGTTCTAACCTTTAACCGGTTAATAACAGCGTTTCAGCGGAGAGGGAGGGATTCGAACCCTCGGTACCGTTTTCACGGTACACACGCTTTCCAGGCGAGCCCATTCGACCACTCTGGCACCTCTCCGGTTAATTCAAAGACTTATAAGATAGGATTTTACGGATCTATTATCAATCAGAAATGAAGGGTATAGAAATTATTTTTTATCGATTTGCAACAGGTACCGCAGGCTCGCCTGTCCATGTTGAATCGGATTGAAAAGTACGACCCATCGTACGGAACTGCCGGACAAACCTTCTCTTAGGCAAACTGGGTGCAAATTGCCCATATTCAATAACAAAAAGGCGTTCTGTTTGCGGATCGTGATAAACAAAGTTTACAAAGGGTCCCCCCATTGCGTCATTCACCATCCTCCAGGTGCCGAGGGTTTCAAAAGACCTGATTCCGTCGCCCCTGTCAAACTCGCGGGTGATCACATCCCTTCTGTATTCGGTGGTCACGTAGTAATCTCTGTCAATTTCGCCCCGGATATGTATCTGAAGAAGGGAATCGCGGGTGGCATTGATCCATTCAGGATTTATAAAGTCAGACGAAGGCACATCCTCCTGCCACCAAGCCATAATCCAGCGGTCATTTTCAGGCAGACTACGCCGAAAAATAGCAATGTTATCATCCCGGGTAGTCCATATGTAGTCGTGCTGCATGCGAATGCTCCACCCATAATCCTGCCAGAGTGAGTCACTGATCTCAACCTGTTCACCTTTTCGGTAAATTTCATGAACTCTTCTCTCAAATTCACGATCCATTAAGCTCCCTACCAGGGATTGTTCCGAATTCCTGATTTTTTCAGACAGTTCTTCATCTGTTGTTGACGTCAGAACCAAGGTCCACTGGTCCCGTACCCATCTGTCTTGCAGGGGGAAAGCGAAACTTTCACCGGATCGTACCCCCTCCTGTCCCTCAGCACGCAGGATCGCACTGATCAGATTGGCTACATTGTGTTCATCATCGATCGGTGCTGCGATAATTATGTTTTTTAATTTTCTGATCTGCTCCAGTTCTGAGTTTGAATTGAAATCCCTGAACAGGAGACGATAAGTGGGCTCATAGCTGGGAAGTGTGGATATTCCCTTACCAAAGGTCTCTTCAATCGCCAGTGCCGTTTCGCTGGACCACTGCGTAGAATCCATCACCACATATACTTCATCGATCATTCCGACCGACATCGCCCTGTAATCCCCCTCACATGCAGAAGCAAACAGCATGGCAGATACTATAAGGAAAGGTATAAAAAGAGTCTTAAGATGTTTTTTTAATTTCATAACAATGGTTCAGTTGGATGGACCCGAGCTTAAAGAACGGACAAAATCAAAAACACTGTCTTGCCAGTTTTCTTCCGGATAACTCTTCCGGATGGTTCCGATTAATGCACTTCCTACGATAAATCCGTCCGTATATTCTGATATCTTCTGTGCATCCTCAAAACTTCTGATGCCAAAACCGATCATCTTCGGATTCCTGGTGATGTTCTTATGAACTCTGTGTATGAAACGGTTTACCGATGCTTCTATTTCATCTCCGCTTCTTGCACCCGTCACACCGGTCACCGAAACACAGTATACAAACCCCGAACTCAGTTGGTCAATCTGCTGCATTCGTTCGTCTGTCGTATTGGGTGCCACCAAATATACCATATCCAGATGATTTTTATGAACTGAATCTGTGATGAGAGCAGACTCTTCGGGCGGCAGATCGGGAATTATCAGCCCGTCCGCACCTGCCCCGGCTGCATCCCTGCAAAATTTTTCGACACCATAGCGTAAAATTGGATTGATATAACCCATCAGCACAAGGGGAATCTGAGACTTTTTCCGAATTTCCCGTATCATGTGGAATATCTTTTCCAGAGTGATGCCGTTTTCAATCGCTATGTTACTGGCGTATTGAACTGTCGGCCCATCTGCAAGCGGATCACTGAACGGAATCCCCAGTTCTATCATTTCTGCCCCGTTTTTTTCAAACCCCAGAATCAGATCGACGGTTGCATCCAGCTCCGGGTAGCCGGCTGTTATAAACAGTGAAACTACTTTGTCAGAATCTTTTTTATTTCTGAATAGCTCCCGGACCCGGGAAGGTTGTACTATTTCCTCTGGCATGACTTTTTTGATGGTTGGATTTAAATCTGTTCCTGTTGATATTGTTTTGTTGTCAGAACCACTCCGAGATGGTCTTCATATCCTTGTCTCCCCGCCCGGAACAGTTCAGTACCACGACCTCATCCTCTTCGGTACGGGGCATCAATGTCTCCAGATAAGCGACAGCATGGGCCGTCTCTATGGCAGGGATGATTCCTTCAGTTTCTGACAGCAATTTTACAGAACGCATTGCATCTGAATCTGTTACGGCATAATACTCAACTCTTTTTATATCGTGGAGGTGGGCATGTTCAGGTCCGACACCCGGGTAGTCCAAGCCCGCACTGACTGAATGGGGCAGCTGTATCTGTCCCTCTTCCGTATGTAGAAGGTAACTCATGGAGCCGTGCAGAACCCCGCGTGTCCCCTTCGTGATGGTCGCCGCATGCTTTTCAGTCTCCACACCTTCTCCTGCCGCCTCGATCCCGATCAGCGTTACCTCTTCATCATGGATAAAGGGGTAAAAGAGTCCGATTGCGTTACTCCCTCCCCCAATACAGGCCACTAAATAATCCGGTAGTTTTCCTTCTACTTTCATAAGCTGGCTTCTTGTTTCATCCCCGATCACACGCTGAAAATTGCGGGTGATCATCGGGTAGGGATGTGGCCCCACAACCGATCCGATAATATAGAAGGTATCTTCCACATTGGTCACCCAGTCCCGGATTGCTTCATTTGTTGCATCCTTAAGCGTCCTGGAGCCACTGCTTACCGGCCGCACTTCAGCCCCCAGCAGCCGCATTCGATCCACATTCAACTTCTGGCGCCGGATATCTTCCTCTCCCATGTAAATGACACACTCAAACCCGAACTTGGCACATGCAGTTGCGGTAGCCACCCCATGCTGCCCGGCCCCTGTCTCGGCAATAATTCTGCTCTTGCCCATTTTCTTGGCCAGTAGAAGCTGACCCGTCGCATTGTTGATCTTATGAGCTCCTGTATGACAAAGATCTTCTCTTTTGAGGTAGATCCTGGCCCGGCCGAAATGTTCTGTCAGACGGTTTGCAAAAGTCAATTTTGTAGGCCGGCCAACATACTCTTCCAGCAGTTTTCTGTACTCCTCCTCAAACCCCGGATCCCGTGTAATCTCCCTGTAGGCGTTTTCAAGTTCTTCAAGTGCCGGAATGAGAATTTCAGGAACAAATTTCCCTCCAAATTTTCCGAAGTATCCTTTCTCATCAGGTAGTGTGTAATTCATTGTCATTGCTTTCATCATTAAAATCCTTTCTACTTTTTCATGCGTATTGGCCGGGGGTTAACGGCTCGTTTACACTCTGCCCTATTTCAGAGCACCCCCTCCTCCTGTTTTTCCCAGATCTCCCTCATCTTGTCAAAAAAGAGTTCCGTTTTTTCGTAATCTTTTACTCCCGGTGACTCTTCAAGACCGCTGGCCACATCGATGGCATCCGGCTGTACCCGGCCGATCGCTTCTTCTACATTTCCAAGATTCAGTCCGCCGGATAAAAAGAAGGGAATTTTCTGAAGGGAGAGCTCCTTGAGGATCGTCCAGTCGAATGTCTGGCCAGTGCCTCCCCAACGGTGGTCTGATTTATTGTCAAACAGGAAGTAGTCAGCTACCTCTTTATAGTTACTGATTTCATCAGCCAGCTCATCCGCACGCATCCCTTCCCGGATATGAAAAACCTTGATTACAGGGAGATCAATCATATCACAATATCCGGGTGACTCCATTCCATGCAGCTGAACCAGGTCCAGCCCGGTCTGTTTTGCAATCTCATTCACATCATCAAGTGGCTGGTTTACAAATACTCCCACTTTTTCAGGCCCTTCGACCCAGTTGATGATGGCACCCGCTTTTGCAGGTTCAATGTAGCGCGGACTCTCCGGATAGAATATAAATCCTAAAAAGTCTGCCTGTGCCCCTGATACAAAACGGGCATCCGCAAGCGTCGTCAGCCCGCATACTTTAATTTTCGTTCTCTTCCCCTTATCGGACATATCAGTTGTTCTCCCCGGCGGGGTGGTTCTTAAACGTTTCGGAAAATGTATCCATCATCTTTTTAATCGCTTCGCCCGGATCTTTCTGTCTCATAAAGTGTTCTCCGATGAGAGCGGAATGAATATTTTGCTGATAAAGATACCCTATATCTTCTGCTTGATGCAACCCGCTTTCTGAAACTCTGATCACCGGTTCCGGAGCTTGATTCAGAATACTGCCCCCCCTGTGAAGATCCACCTCGAACGTGTGCAGATCACGATTATTGACCCCCACAATTTCCACCTCATCCCAGGGCAGGCCGAGCAGCTCCTTCTCTTCATAACACTCCACAAGGGCTTTTAACCCAAACTCTTTTGCAGCGTGAAGCAGTTCAGAGAGTTGTTCCCCGCTATAGAGTGAGACAATCAGGAGCACCGCATCCGCACCGTAGGCCCGCGCTTCCTTGATCTGATATGGGTCTACGATGAAGTCCTTTCTAAGAAGCGGTATAGAACTGATTTCCGAGATCCCGGACAGATAGTCCAGATCCCCCTGAAAGAAAGGAACATCTGTGAGGACAGAAATGGCAGAAGCTCCGCCATTTATATAGCTTCGGGCAATCTTTACCGGGTCAAAATCCTCCCGGATGATCCCTTTGGATGGGGAGGCTTTTTTCACCTCCGCGATGATACTCACACTATCCGGCTTACGGAGAGCACCAGCGAAATCCCTCCTCTCGTTCTCGTAGTGAGCCATCGATTCAAATTCCCGGAAGGTGATTTCACGTTTTCTTCGTGCTAAATCTTCTTTTGTCTGTTCTACAATCCGATCTAATATCGTTGCCATAACCTTCTTAACCTGCGGATGCCGCCTTTTGTGTTTCCCTGACCAGAATATTTAGTTTTTTTAAGGCTTTGCCGGACAACCTGCTCTCCCTGGCCATCTCCTTCGCCTCACTCAGAATGCTAGTCTTGCCAGAAACATGGATAGCAAAGGCTGCATTTAATTCAGCGATATCGCGTTGAGCAGGTGTCGCTCTATTGGTTAGAATATTTTTCAGGATCGCTGCATTTTCAGCTGCATCCCCACCTTTTATTGAGGCCATATCGCACAGTGTGTAACCCAGGCTTTGGGGATCAAAAGGAGCCGAAACAGTTTTCAGGTTGCCGTTCAGTTCGAAAAGATCACAGATGCCAGTGACCGATAATTCGTCGAGCCCATCACGGGAATGCACAGCATAGGCCCGTTCAGCACCCAAATTCGCCAGGATCCGTATGATCGTCTCTGCTGCATCCAGACTGAAAGCTCCGACAACCTGTTTTTTTACATTCGCAGGGTTGGCTAACGGCCCTAGCATGTTAAAAAAGGTCCGGATTTTTAGAGCCCTTCGTGCTGGCATCACACTTTTGAGAGTTGGATGAAAATTGGGGGCAAACATAAATGCCATTCCGGTTTCATTGAAAACTGCTTCCACCTCTTTTTTTTCCAGGTTGGGAACCACTCCCAGCTCTCCCAGTACGTCATAGCTTCCGCTTCTGCTGGAGACGCTGCGGTTACCGTGTTTAAGGACCGGAATATCAGCGCCGGCAACAATAAACATGGCGGCAGTTGAGATGTTGAACGTACCGCTTCTGTCCCCACCCGTTCCACAGAGATCCACCGCCGATGAGGCATCTACCTCAACCGGTATGGCCTCTTTCCGCATGACCTCAACAAAGGCGGTCAGCTCGTCAATTGTCTCGCCTTTCATTCTCATTCCGAGTAAAAAGGCGGAAATCTCCTCAGAGCTAACCCGGCCGGACAGCAGGGAATGCATCGCTTCTGCGGCGAGCTCCGGAGTCAAATCTATACGGTTAACGATCCGTTCAAGTATTTCATTAAAGTTTCTGTCAGTAGACATGAGACATTCTCTTACATTGGTTCTTCATCGGTACGAGTACCGTTTTGTATCCAGTTTTTTATGATTTTGGGCCCCTCGGTTGTCAAGATGCTTTCCGGATGAAACTGTATTCCCTCTACCGGATAGGTTTTGTGGCGAACCCCCATGATCACTCCATCGTCCGATTTTGCACTGATTTCCAGTGAATCCGGAACGGTTTCCGGATCGATCACAAGAGAGTGATATCTGGTGGCCACAAAGTTCTGTTCGACATCTGAAAAGATTGTCCTTTGGTCATGACGGATCCTGGAAGTCTTTCCGTGCATCAACCTGGGCGCATACCCGATGGTCGCTCCGTACACCCTTCCAATAGCCTGATGGCCCAGGCAGACGCCCAGAATGGGGGTCGTTTCCCCGAACCTCCCGATCACAGCTTCTGTAATACCGGCATCTTCCGGCCTTCCCGGCCCTGGAGAGATCAGAATGTGTGATGGATCCATTTGTTCAGCCTCTTCAAGGGAGATGGCATCATTTCTCACCACGCTGTAACGGCTGGTATGTGCAGCAATAATATGCACCAGGTTGTAGGTGAAGGAGTCGTAGTTATCAATGATCAGTATCATGGCCCGATTAAAATGAATATTGGAAACTTCGGTAGAGGCCAGATGCAGATCGTATCGGTTCCATCACCTCTTCCGCTCGTTTTCGGGCTCTGAGCCCCCCTTCATAGAGTACATCCCGGACATATTGCAGATCCTTTTCAAGCTCTTTTCTCCGCTCGCGGGCTTCCGCGAAGTACTCGTTGATCAGTTCGAGGAGCTCTTTTTTAGCATGACCATATCCGTAACCGCCGGCTCGGTATTTCTCTGCGATTTCCAGTCGTTTCTCCTCTTCTGCAAAGAGGCTGATCAGGGCAAAAACGTTGCAGGTATCGGGATCTTTCGGATCGTCCAAGCCTGCTGAATCGGTTTGAATGGACATCACCTTCTTTTTCAGGACGTTTCCTTCATCAAAGATATGAATCGCGTTGTCGTACGACTTGCTCATTTTACGTCCATCCGTTCCCGGAACCGTAGCTACACTCTTTACAATATACTCTTCGGGCAATTTAAGCAGTTCCTGATCCAGCATCCGGTTAAGCTTGCCTGCCAGATCCCTGGCTATTTCGATATTCTGTTTCTGATCCTGACCGACAGGTACCAGATCCGAATGATAGATCAGAATATCAGCAGCTTGCAGAATCGGATAGGTAAACAGACCGATGTTAGGGCTCAGCCCGTTGGACACCTTGTCTTTGTACGCCACTCCTTTCTCCATAAGAGAAACAGGAGTGGTGCACCCCAGAATCCAGGCCAGCTCAGTCACCTGCGGGACATCCGACTGTGCAAACAGAGTACACTTTTCCGGATCAAGCCCCAGTGCAAGATAGTCCAGAACCACACCTTTAGTGAACTCTTTGAGCTGTTTCCCGCTACTCAGTGAAGTGAGTGCGTGGTAGTTTGCCAGAAAGTAGAAGGCCTCTCCTTCATCCTGCATCTTTATATGCTGGCGCATGGCACCGAAGTAATTCCCTATGTGTAATCTCCCCGAGGGCTGAATACCCGAGAGGATGGTTTTCTTTTGTGTCATTCTAAGTTGCTGTTCAAATTTTTTTCTATAATTCAGATTTCGCTTTACTGAGCAATTTGCAGGGCGACATTCAAAGCCTCAACCAATGCACCAGCTTTGTTCCAAGTTTCATCAAATTCTTTTTCCGGATCACTGTCTGCCACAATCCCCGCACCGGCCTGAATATACACGATATTATTTACAATCATCATGGTCCGGATGGCAATACAAGTATCCATATTTCCTGAAAAATCAAAATATCCCACCGCACCGGCATAGACTCCCCTTTTGTCCGGCTCCAGCTCATCAATAATTTCAAGGGCCCGAATCTTGGGGGCCCCGCTTACGGTTCCTGCGGGAAAACACTGTTTAAGAGCATCCACGGAAGACATCTCTGCATCAAGAGTTCCCACCACATCCGAGACGATATGCATCACATGGGAAAACCGCTCAATGACCTGGCTACGCTCCAGCCGCACTGATCCTGTCTCGCAGACACGTGAAAGATCATTCCTTCCCAGATCCACCAGCATGATATGTTCGGCCAGTTCTTTGGGATCGTTCAGAAGCTCTTTCTCCAGAGCGATATCCTCCTCGTGGGTAGAGCCGCGTGGGCG